>NZ_JBANDC010000004.1:0-381341 GCF_038896935.1 Collimonas rhizosphaerae | reverse complement strand
TCCTGGGTAAAGTGAGGTTCGCACCATGACTTTATCGCTCGGCGCTTGCCGAGGGAGGACGGCTAGATGATTATCAGCTATTGGCCGATTTGCGCCATTGAGACCTTTGGCCTATGCCCATTCTGTGACCCACGAAAAGCTGATTGTTGGCTTTAATTGTAACGAGAAAAAACCAATACCCGGTTGCTGAAATTTGAGAAATAGGACTTCTCTTTGGGCGTTGCACTCTAGGTTCCAATCGACCACGCCCTTCAAGTTAAAATCTGCACGAAGCGTACCGTTGTGCCACCACCTGAATGATATCTCACCATCATCAGGTGCAATGATGGCGACTATCCGATCACAGTTGCGAACCGACACAAATTTCGCGCCGTAATACCACCCCACTTCAGGATGGAGTATCTCGGGCTCAGCTTCAAAAAAACCTAAGTAGTCAGTTAGTTCAGGACGATCTGACATAGAGTTCTAACGAATATGCAGTAAAGAGGGGGGCGTTCATCGTCTAGCATCATAGCCGCATTAAAGGACTACAATTGGCCGATTGCAGGCAATCGTAAATACTCCTATAGCAGCCCGCATAACTCGTCATCTAGGTACTCTGTAAGGTGTCGGCACATTGTCATAGCTTCACTAGGTAAAATCAAAATTCGAGACTCCCGGCAATCTCGTCATACCAATGAAATAATAGCAATCTATGAGCGCCTTTGTATAAACCGAATAAAATTTTTGATGATTTGGTTCAGCGTTAAGGGAATCTGGCGTTAACTTAGCGGTGTCCTAGTGTCCTGAACTACAAGGGCAAATTCAGTTCTGCCAAAGCCAAATTTCTTTTTGCCTTACGTTTTATTAAGGCCGGGGCATCTGCAAGTTTTATGTAGAATTTAATTGCCTCGGTCATACGGCCTTGATCAAATAGAGAATTCGCTAAGTTGAGTGTGATTGCGAAACGTCTATCTCCCTTATTATCGGTAGTTAGGACGCTTAACGCATGTCGGTAATAGCGTTCAGCGAACTTGGGTTTATTCAATTCATCATAACAATCTCCGATTGCCATCAGTCCTTGCTCATCGTCAGGACGAGTACGAATGCCTCGCTTAAATGCCTTCTTTGCCTCGTCGAACCGCTTCTGTCTATAAAGAATATCTCCTACACAATACCAAGCGTGATTTCTGTCGAATCGAAACGCACTGTTTATCTGCTTTGTATTTGCATCAAGCAGTAAGCCCAATGCAGTAGACAATTTACCCTGTCTCAACAGGGTATGAATTCTTGCAAAGGGGTCCTTAGTAACTATAGCCATATGCCGCTCGTAGGTAAGTCGTCCAATTGATGGCACGCATCCTCTGGCGCCTCACCGAACCATGCTGCGGCGAACTTTCCAGTCGGAAGGCAAGTCGATTTAATGCGATAAATCACCATCGGTGAGAAGCGCTTAATGCAAAAATGAAGGGAGTCGCGAGACGAAACATTTGAGTGACTGCTTTCAGGGGAGTTTATGAATGCCCGCTCCTGGCCGAACTGAGCCATGCACAAAAGGTAGGCTTCGACCCAAAGCGGAAGTTCAGTTTTCTCAAAAGCGGCCATTCGTTTGTGCAGCTATCGTTAACTCAAATGCAGCTAAATCAGTCAGTCGTATAGGGCATCCATTGGCCATTGCGACGAACGAAGATACATTTCGAGAGCGCATATCGATCTTCCGGTAGAACGCGGCTACTTGCTTCCCGCAGGAATGTTTTCGCCCCCTCCCAACCGGAGGCCGACACGAACAATAAATCTCGAGCGGGTACCACTGCAAGCAACTCTCCTGGCATCTCCTGCTCGAATTGGTCCCACATCGAGTCAAAAAGTAAGAGAGTAGCTTCGAAGTTGCCGCCCGCAATGACCATGTATTGGGGTGCTTGCCCATGAAGCTCGATTTTCGGGACCCGATTTGGCAAATTGCGCAGCGCAATTGAGTGAAGCTCTTCCGATGTCAGAGAGGAATTTTTCAGATCCCTGAAGGTAACAAACTGAAAGTGTGTTGGCAGGTCCAACGCATACATGACAATTAAGTCAGCAGAAAACGGCTTGATTACGGGCGAGTCATCGTGAGACAGCGCGACAACGGGTGAGGAATACGTATCGAACTCCGCCACCTTGATTATCGGCACCAGGAGACTCTGGTCAAGAACCTTAGGCGTTTCGCCAGCCACGCGATTTTCTCTATCGGTTATCGGCACGCTTTTCCCTTTGCGCCCCTTTAAAAATCCAAACATCTGCAATCCTCTCCAGTCCGCAATAGGGAATCTGCGGCATTGATTAATGCCTATATCAGATGACCTACATATTCTCTTGAACACCGTCTGCATCTGGCCGTTTTGAGCCAGCCGCCACAGGTCGATTTCGACCCCAAGCGGTCGGTCAGTTTGCTCAAAAGCAGACGGTCAACGCTTATCCGTGCAGAAATTTATATTGTCGTGAAAATCACTTGGGGTTCTCCGCCACAGTCAGCGATTAAAACGAGCGGCCCAGAGCTTTTTGTGATTTCTCTGAGGATTGATACGATTAAACTTTCCCAGCCTTTCTCGAACCAAAGTTTTTGCTGCTCATCGTCACCCGAATATTCTTGAATATTGAGTAAGGTCCACTCACCGCTGTCGCCGCCAGACTTGGAAACGATTGAAGCCTGCCAAGAGGAACCTGTTCCATTGTCATTTATTTTTACATCGAATCCCTGTAAACCAGCAATGACCTCTTTGATTTCACGTCCAGTCGGAAATCGAGATGGTTCTTTCGGATAGTCGACTCCTGTTTCATCAAGCCATGATTTCATCTCATCGTCTAGCGGCCAGACTGTCCAAAGTATTCCCATTTCTGCGCCCCACATTCACATAAAAAAATAATATAGTGTGTAAAACACTGGAACTCAGTCGATATGAAGCGCCGTCAGTTTAGCAGGGACCTTCGACCGCCCCGTATTGGCCGATTGCGGCGCTATTAGCATTGCCAAAGCATCTTTGCCTGATGGGTTCTACAGGTGCATCGATAAACGTATGCACAGCCACCGCCTCCAAAATTCATAGCTGTCGTCCAATCCGGCCCCTGTTCTAATTGAGCCACAAAGGACATAGGATTGTTGCATGAGTCGCAGACGGGAATCCGTTCGACCACAGGCTGCTCCAACCCCTCGCCCTTGACCGCGGCAAGAAGGACACAGAGAGCTCGTTGAGAAATTTCGGCTTTCGAGCGCCGTTTAGTCTCATCTTCAGTTTCAATAACCGGAAGGTATTGGTTAATTGGGACGCCATCTGCCCTCAGTACAGCTTCGGAGCGCGCGCGTCGTTGTACAGCTTCTTGAGAATTTTTTTGATCCATGGACTTAATCTTTTTCCTTCGATCTTCGACCGACGGGGCACAAATTGCCAAAGGTAGTACTCCAAACAGCGCCGCACCAATGACTATCCTTCGCTTTAAACCAGCGTGAGAACTATCAAGCATCCTGCAAATCCCTCCATTTTATTGTTGGTCACCAGCTATACATGTCCACTTCTGGCCGATACTTGCCATTAACCGCACGCGCTGCCGTCGTCGTTCCAATACAGCCAATCACCTACCTCCACGCCGTCTCTGTAAGAACCTTCTGCCGCAAGTTGAGCGTTAGAATGATAGTCACGCCACAAGCCATCCTCTTTACCATTGACGTATGTACCTTCAGACGCAAGTTGACTGTTCTCATGATGTGCTCGATATGGACCATGTCGTATCCATCGCGTGCCATCCTCCGACAGGTAACGCGCATAGCGACATTTTACTTTGCCGGACGGGTATAAGATTTCAGCGATATTAAGGTCGACCATATACTGTAGGTTTCAAAAACTAAAAAATACTTAATCATGGTTATAAGCCATGAATGTGTTTTCAAAATTGTTTAATGGCAGCCCTGGCCGACTATGCCTTTTCAGGCAGGAAAAAGCGGACGTCAAGCGAATGCTTCGTTTCCTTCACTAATATGATGCGCCCGCAATTCTGACATTTAAGCATCATTTCAGCTGTCAATATTATTTCTGATACAAGGGCTTCGGCAGAGGAGTTTGGGCGCTCATCCGCCCAGTAGCAGTCAGTGAGCACGAGCCTATACTTGTTATCTTCTTTGAGCACTAAATGCATTGACCATAACTGGCTAAGTCGCGATTCTTTGTATTCATATCTAATGCAAACCAAAAACTACACATCCGAAAATATCTGTCGCTCTCTGGGAATGGACGGTTTCGCAAACGATAGACACCTTGCGAAGGCAGATGAAGCGGTTCGACTGTTACTAAAACCTTCGTTCCATCCGGAAGTATGTGTGTCGTTCATTCGAAGTGGCTACGACGTTTCCTTATATGTTGAGGCAGCTCGTATGCAAATATGGCAACAGGATTGGCCAACACCTCAACCAACGCCAACAAATACTGCAGCTGGGTTGTGCAGTCTTGAAGATTTTGAGACGCTTGTCGACATGCTTTGCAAAGCTGCTAATCCGAATGCAACTCCACGTTTCTACGTAATTGACGGCATGCTGGCTCATAGCATTTTGCGCCGGGAGCGGGAAGGACTTGTCAACATAAATGCGAATGCCGTCTATGAAACTCAATACATGACGTTCATTGCAAAAGCTATCGGCATCGCATGGTATGGGATAAGTGTCCCTGTAGTGAGAAATGCTCTTCGCCTTGCCGGAGGCTATGTCAATGTCAATTTACCAGAAGAAAACATTCCTCCTTCAAAGCCAGTTATTCGTACGGTTGTTCTTGGATCTAAGGATGTCGGAGCTGAAATTTCAATAGCACTCAAGAAGGTGCACAAATAGCAGGAGCACAGCCTTCGGGAAATTTGACCTATCGCAACCGTCTCAAAACGGCCAAGAGCTGCCTGTCGACAATATCGCCGTTAGCTGTCATTCGTGTTTCTCAGGTTGTCCATTGATTGCCGACAATGCAATCTTCACCTACACTTGGTGCTATATGGACTGGTGCCAAAGGTGTCCGTCTTTCCTGGATTTTTATGTTTCCTGTTAAATCGGCCGATCTGCACGAACGCCAATCCCCTTGCGGCTTTGCCGCCGGTCGGCGTCCGTGCATAAAGGCTCGCCGCTGTGCATAACGGACAGGCCAAGCCTGTTAAATATTCAGTTATGCAGTCCGCGTAGTGGCCATTAGCGCTTAGATCCTCGCTCCTTCAATTTGCGCTGCGCTAATCGGAGCTAAAGAATTGCTACTGGACGCCTCACGGGGAAGAATGCGATTGTGATATGGCTGAAACAGAGGCAAAAAATAGTTTGCCCCTGATACCGAAAATTACGCGTCAACACCACCTAAAATATTGTCTAGTTGCATTTCTTTCAAAACATGGTCTTGAATGGGTTGCTTCGCAGCGTTAATTTCATTAACACCCCAAACCATGCCGACCGTTGTGCGTGTAGGACGTTTGCCAGCAGGCATATCCGCTAGCGCTAAATAAGCATCTACAACCAACTGTGGATCTGGTGCTTGGTCAGTCTGCATAAATTTCGCGAATTCCTCGAACATAGCGGAAGGAATCTTTGCCAATTCACCATAGCTGTCCAGCACGTCAATACGTGTAGGCTCTTGCCCTCCTGCACTTAGACCTGTAGGAAACGGGCCTGGTTGCACTATGGCGACATCAATACCGAAGGGCGCCACTTCGTAACGTAAGCCTTGGACGTAGCCTTCCAAGGCATGCTTGGTGGCGGCGTACGTAGAGAAATAGGGGGCCGAAATCTGGCCAACCATTGATGAGGTGTTAATGATCAGACCGGACTTAGCCTCACGCATAGCGGGCAAGACAGCCTGTATAGTGCGCATAGCGCCATAGTAGTTGGTTTCCATCTGTTCCCTAGCTTGGGCAATGCTAAATGCCTCCGTAATACCAAGGTACATTACGCCTGCATTGTTAATCAAAATATCAATCTTGCCCGCTTTAGCCAGCACACTCTCAATGGCTGTTTTGACGGATTCGTCGCTAGTGACATCCATATCAACGACATGGATATGTTGGCTATGCGCTTGCAGCTCGGTCTTGACTGCGGCGTTCTTGCCTTCTGGACCGCGCATGGTGGCGAACACTCGGTAGCCTTTATCTGCAAAGTCTTTCACTGCTTTTAGGCCAAATCCACTGCTGCTTCCAGTGATAACTACGTTTCTTTTTGCTTCACTCATATCTCTTTCCTATTAGGTTGCGAATTAAATACCAGCTGGTATAATAAGTGGCAATGCATTGCGTGTCAAATTAAAATACCAGGCGGTATAAAAATGAGTTTAAATCCAACCAAACCATCAAGGGGACGGCCTAAGACCCTAGACCGTGATCACGTTTTGGATGTAGCAATGGATGCCTATTGGAAAGAGGACATAGGCAACTTATCCCTTAATGAAATTTGCAGAAGATGTGATATATCGAAGCCAGGTCTTTATCGTGAATTTTTGAATGAAGATGGCTTGATGAAAGCTGTAATTCTTAAGTATCAGGAACAGGTGCTAAATCCTGTACAGCATATGTTAAACAGCGAAACTCCGTTTCGAGAGACACTTGATAACCTAGTGTCATTTGCCACCTCAGTTAGTGATAATCAAGAGGCTCCAAAGGGATGTCTTTTGATAAAAATGCGCGAATCACGAATGCATTTGGGCGAAGCAACACGAGCACAACTCGATTTCATTCAGGAGCAGGCATTAACTGCTTACAAGAATTGGGTGGAGCTCTCAAAGACCAAAGGTGAGTTTTCTGCAGACATGTCATCAGAGTTTGCAGCCACCTATATCGATGCACAACTAAGTAATGCATCGTCACAGCTCGCTCGTGGCGAGGATCCACAAATTGTGAAGAAGATATTATTAGTCGCTTTTTCTATGTTGGGATGAGTATGCCTGTCAGTTCAGTATTTCTGCAGGAAGCAGGCATTTGCTCATCTGGGGTAAAAAAGAGAGCTTATTTAAATTCTGTTTGGTATTTACAGAACAATGCATAACAATCCACTGCACACGGAAATTTTACTCGCTTCGCTCCCAAAATTCCGGTGAGTGGGGCATTGAACGACCGCTTCCCGACTTGCCGAACGGCAGCTTGGGGTCGAAATCGATCTGTCGCGACCGGCTCAAAACGGCCAGAAGCGGATCCATGAACAGAAAAGAAGCCCGCTCGCGCGGGTTTTTTTTGCGCCGTTTTTGGCAAAATATTTCATAGAAAAAATCTTGATTGAGCGACACTTTGGCTTACCTGCCGGCAATGTTCAGAATATATTCAAAGAATTAATATGGATTGCAATGGCCAGCCTTACCACCACCACCACCACCACCACTACAACCTACAAACGGACCGGGAGGCTTGTCCAGTGAAACGATCCTAACCCGAAGCGTTGCAATTATAGGATCAATATTCGCATCTAAAGAGTGGATTCTTGCGTTCAAAATCTTTCCATCGCTTGCAAGAGAGGGCAATATGTCCATTGCATTTGATACCGTTTTTTCTACTGATATTTTATCGTTCTTGTGCTGAACTAATGTTTCAATCGCAGATTCGAGAGCCTGTTTATTATTTCCGATCTGTTGTGCTGCCTTTAAAATAGAATCAAGATTTTCGGCAATCTTTGTAGCATTGTTCATTGCTTCCGTTCCCCTGAATTTTCGCAATTCTGTTTTTATTTTTACTTCATCAGAAATCTCATAGACTTCTCTTAAATTTATTTCATAGGGTAGCGGATTAAAATTTCCCCATGACTGCTTAGGAATTTCAATTTCATCGAGTCTTTTTTTGGGTTCTGACGAGTCGCGAATATCGGCTAGAGAGAGATCTTTACCAACTCGACCTTTCATCAATTGCAAACAACTATGTGCGTCAGCGCAGGACTCATCTTCCAATCGTACCCATGGTCGTATTCTAGTAGTTAGATCAAATCTAATCTTCATTACCTCTTGCTCTGCAATCGGAGTGTCTTTTACTGCGCATGCCACGGTATGCGCATTGTTAAGTAAATCCGCATACGTTATGCGGTACTGTTCTGGAGTGAACTTCCTCTTCACCTTGTCAGGATAGTGCTCAACACTTTTAGCCAAATCACCCACGACAGTGGGCCCATCTTTCCAAGGTTTCAATTTGGCAATAAGTTCTTCAATGGCAGTCTTGGTAACACCGTCGGCGACACATTGCACCTGACTAAGCCGATCCGCCAATATTTGATCTATTCTATTTAAGTATAGGAGAACACTCTGATCAATGAGTGGTTGAGCATCGACCAATAGCTTTTCAATTTGCACACGCACCTCGGCAGGCATTTGCTGAATTAGCGCGCGAGTCTTTTTATCTATGCCGACATCAAAACCTAAATTCAAATCAAGGGCAATTGCTGTTGAACAAAAGAAACCGGCAACAAGCCCTGCAAAGACATGTGCGCTTCGTTTTTTTAGAATGAGCATTTTTCTTCTCCTGGTATGTCATGTTTATTCTTTTACCCGAGAAGAGTTTTGCATAAAAAGGTAAGTTCGGGCACGTAATGTCACATTGAATGTCCCTTATAGAGAAACCCGCATGACCGTTATGGGTCGTGAGCCGCCTGCCAGGTTTATGAAAACCAGCCGTTCGTTGAGAAATTTCTGGCCCCGACCGGTCTACTCGTCTAAGCCGCTCTTCGTTCCAAGATAGAGGAGGAGCGCCTTTTTATAGGACTGTTTGAAGTCACATCGAAGCCCCGTGATCGCAAGTAGTCTGGAGCAGACCTTTGTCGGTATTGCTCGACTGGCTACTGCTGACAGATAGCATGCTTTGCTATGAATGGCGCGTATCTATCCACGACATAACGTCGTATTGAAACCGGTCACCACCTCACAGATGCAGCGAGATATACGTCGCCGAAAAGCGCGTATCGATGTTTTCGACTTTAATGTCTTGTTTTCGACTTTAATTGTAAGGAATACGAACGGCAAACTTATTTTCGCCTATTCGACAGTAACCGACTTGGCCAGGTTACGCGGCTTATCCACATCCGTCCCCCGCGCCAGCGCCGTGTGATACGCCAGCAGCTGCAGCGGCACCACATGCAGGATCGGTGACAACACGCCATAGTTTTCCGGCAGCCGGATCACGTGCACGCCATCGCTCGACCTGATATGCGAATCGGCATCGGCAAAAACGTAAAGCTGGCCGCCGCGGGCGCGCACTTCCTGCATGTTCGATTTGAGTTTCTCGATCAGCGTGTCGTTCGGCGCCACGGTCACCACCGGCATTTCCTCTGTCACCAGCGCCAGCGGGCCGTGCTTGAGTTCGCCGGCGGCGTAGGCTTCGGCGTGGATGTAGGTGATTTCCTTGAGCTTCAGCGCGCCTTCCAGCGCGATCGGATAGTGGATGCCGCGGCCCAGGAACAGGGCGTTTTCCTTGCGGGCGAAGGCTTCGGCCCAGGCTACGATGTGCGGCTCCAGCGCCAGCACGCTTTGCAGCGCTGCAGGCAGGTGGCGCACCGCTTTCAGGTGGGCGGCTTCTGCTTCGTCGCTGAGTCGGCCTTTGCTCTGCGCCAGCGCCAGGGTCAGCAGGAATAGTGCGACCAGCTGGGTGGTGAAGGCCTTGGTCGAGGCGACGCCGACTTCGACGCCGGCGCGGGTGATGTAGGCCAGCGCGCATTCGCGCACCATGGCGCTGGTGGCGACGTTGCAGATGGTCAGCGTATGTTGCATGCCCAGGGCGCGGGCGTGCTTGAGCGCGGCCAGGGTGTCGGCGGTTTCGCCGCTTTGGGTGATGGTGACCACTAGCGAATTTGGGTTCGGCACGCTGTCTCGGTAGCGGTATTCGCTGGCGATTTCGACGTTGACCGGGATCTTGGCGATCGATTCGATCCAGTATTTTGCAGTCAGACCGGCGTAATAGCTGGTGCCGCAGGCCAGGATCAGGACCGAATCGATCTGCTTGAACACTTTGAATGCGCCATCGCCGAACAGTTCCGGCATGATGGCGGTGACGCCTTCGAGGGTGCTGGCGATCGCGCGCGGCTGTTCGAAAATTTCCTTTTGCATGTAGTGCTGGTACGGGCCCAGCTCAACCGCGCTGCTGTAGGCATGCACGGTCTTGACTTCGCGTTCCACCGCTTTGCCGGCGGCGTCGACGATCCAGACGCGCTGCAGCTGCAGGTCGACCACGTCGCCTTCTTCCAGGTAAATGATCTGGTCGGTGGTGCCGGCCAGCGCCATGGCGTCGGAGGCGACGAAGTTCTGGCCTTTGCCGATGCCGACGATCAATGGCGAACCCTGGCGGGCGGCGACTACGCGATGCGGTTCGTCGACGCAGAACACGGCGATCGCATAGGCGCCGGCCAGGCGTTTCACGGCCTGCTGCACGGTGGCGAACAGGTCGCCGTTATACATGTGCTCGACCAGGTGGGCGATGACCTCGGTGTCGGTCTGGCTTTCGAAGTGATAACCGGCGGCTTGCAGTTCGGCGCGCAGTTCGTCGTGGTTTTCGATGATGCCGTTGTGGACCAGGGCGATGCGGTCGCGCGAGAAATGCGGGTGGGCATTGTGGGTGGCCGGCGCGCCGTGGGTTGCCCAGCGCGTGTGCGCGATGCCGGTGAAACCCGACAGGCTGGCTTTCTCGACCTGGAATTCCAGGTCGGCCACGCGTGATGTGCTGCGCGAACGCTGCAATTTTCCATCCATGTGCAAGGCGACGCCGCAAGAGTCGTAACCGCGGTATTCGAGCCGCTTCAATCCTTCCAGCAGGATGGGTGTGACATTAATCTGGGCAACTGCTGCGACGATACCGCACATGGCTTTCCTCGGTGATTGGGTGAATGAATGAATCTTAAGCTAACATTTATGAAATTAGATTCCAAAATTTAGCTATATATGGGTAAATATTTCATCATATAAACGGTGTGAAATATTATTTCATTTATACTTAGATTTATTTAATGAACTGCATATTGTTATGGATATCGTTCTGGACGAACTGGACAAGCGGATTTTGAATGCCTTGCAGGTTGACGCCGCCCAAACCAACCATCAGCTGGCACAGCTGGTGCATGCGTCGGCGCCGACCTGCCTGCGGCGCGTCAAGCGCCTGACCGATGCCGGCATCATCCTGCGCCAGGTGGCGATCGTGGCGCCGGACAAGGTCGGCGCCGGCCTGACCGCGATTGTCGAAGTCACGCTCGATAACCAGGCTGCTGAACGCTTGCAGGAATTTGAAGCACTGGCGGCAAGCGAACCGGCGCTGCTGCAATGCTACCGGGTGTCGCCGGGGCCGGATTTTGTGCTGGTGATGCAGGTGGCTGACATGGCGGCCTACCATGCGCTGGCGCACCAGCTGTTTGCCGCGCAAAAGAATGTGCGCAACGTGCGTACGTATTTCTCGATTCACCGCAGCAAGTTCGATACGCGGCTCGCGGTATAAAAAAACGCCGGTCGAAACCGGCGTTTATTCATCTCGTTTATTTCTTCAGCTTGACCGGCCGTTGCCAGCCGTCGATGGTGATCTGGCGCGCGCGAGAGATGGTCAGCTTGCCTTCCGGCGCGTCCTTGGTCAGCGTGGTGCCGGCGCCCAGCGTGGCGCCTTTGCCGACGCGCACCGGCGCCACCAGCTGAGTGTCGCTGCCGATGAAAGCGTCGTCTTCGATGATGGTGCGCGATTTGTTGGCGCCGTCGTAGTTGCAAGTGATGGTGCCGGCGCCGATATTGACGCGCGATCCTACCGTGGCGTCGCCGATGTAGGCCAAGTGGTTGGCTTTGCTGTGGGCGGCGACCTGGCTGTTTTTCACTTCGACGAAATTGCCGATATGGACGTCTTCGCCTAGCTCGGTGCCAGGACGCAGGCGCGCATAGGGACCGATCTGGGAAGCGGCGCCGACCACCGCGTCTTCGATGTGGCTGAAGGGTTTGATGCTGGCGCCGCGGCCGATGCGGGCATTCTTGACGATGCAATAGGCGCCGACGGTTGCGCCGTCTTCTATGCTGACTTCGCCTTCGAAGACACAGCCGACATCGATGCTGACGTCGCGGCCGCAATCCAGCGTGCCGCGCACGTCCAGCCGGGCCGGATCGAGCAGCGTGACGCCCTGTTCCAGCAAGCGCTCGGCGATGGCGCGCTGGTGGATGCGTTCCAGTTCGGCCAGCTGCAGCTTGCTGTTGACGCCCAGCGTTTCGGCTACGGCCGCCGGCTGGGCCGATACCACCGGCGTGCCGTCGGCGACGGCGCTGGCGACGATATCGGTCAGGTAGTACTCGCCTTGCGCATTATTGTTGGACAGGCCGGCCAGCCATTTCTTGAGCTGCACGGTAGGCGCGACCATGATGCCGGTATTGCATTCGCGGATTGCCCGCTGCTCCGGCGTCGCGTCTTTTTGCTCGACGATGCTGACGATCTTGCCGTGCTCGCGCACGATGCGGCCGTAGCCGGTCGGATCCGGCAGGTCTACCGTCAGCACCGCCAGCTTGTCGTTGCCGGCGCTGTCGACCAGCCGTTGCAGCGTGCTGCTGGCGATCAGCGGCACGTCGCCGTACAGCACCAGCGTAGGCACGGCGTCATCCAGCTGCGCGGCGGCTTGCGCCACCGCATGGCCGGTGCCCAGCTGCGGCTCCTGCCTGACGAAGACCAGGTCGGCGGCTGCCAGCGAACTCGGCACGGCGTCGCCGCCATGGCCGTAGATGATGCACATGGTGGTTGGCGACAGGGTGCGCGCCGCTTTGATCACGTGCGACAGCAGCGGTTTGCCCGCCAGCGGGTGCAATACTTTCGGTAGCGCGGACTGCATGCGCTTGCCCATGCCGGCAGCGAGAATGACAACGTTCATAGTGGACAGAGAAAGAATAGGTGGCAAATTTTATCACGCGCGGCAACCGGAAATTCAGCGCCGACGCTGCCTGCATGACAATGTGATGGGAGTGGCCAGGTTGTTGCGGCGACAAGAAAAATCGCCTCAACACCGCGTCTGCAGCGTTGAGGCGATGTCCTGTTGACAGTGTCGCTCAAAGGCCGGGATTAATAGCGTTGCCAGAATCCGCCCGAGAAAGCCCAGCTGTTGCCGTTGCGGACCCAATGTCCCGGGGCCCAGAAATAACCGTCGCGGCGCGCTTCCCAATGGCCGTTGACCCAGTCGTGGCGGCCGTTGTTCCAGCGCCAGTAGCCGCCGATCCAGACATGGTTGGGGCTAGGCGCCGGTGTCATGACTTCAATCCGAGGCGGCGGCGGGGCGACATTGATCACGACCGGCGGCGCGCTATAGGTATTGTTGATCGCTACCCAGCGACCGCCATGGAATACCCACTGGCCGCCTTCGTTGGCCCAATAGGCATGCTGGTAAACCATGTTCTGGCGCGACTGTTCCCAGTGGCCGTTATTCCAGGCGTAGCGGTTGTTTTCCCACTTCCAGTGGCCGGCGATCCAGTAAGAATCCGGGTAGGGTGCCGGCGGCGCCACTTCCTCCAGCGGCGCCGGCGGCGCTTGCACTACTTTGACTTCGCGGTACTCGACGCGGGTGCGCGGCGGTTCGACCACGCAGCCTGCCAGGGATACGGTGGCGGCTGCCACGGCTGACAATACAAGATAACGTTGAAAACGACGACGGTTCATTTATATCTCCCAGAAAAAGATCCTGGGTATTAAACGACTTGCCGTACGGAACGAATACAGGGCTTACAAATACTTGCAATTTGCTGGCTATCCGGGCCGCCCGTTCAGGCTTCGTCCTTGACGTCGGTGCTGGGACCGTTTTTCTTGACCGCGTCGATGCCGGCGTCGCGGGCGCTGGTGGTGCTGTACATCTGGCTGCTGCCGATGACCTGGTGATTGGCGGCTTTCAGGTTGAAATAGAACTTGCCGTTGGAAGCCTGGTTGCGGCTGTAGCGGTCGTCCTGGGTGCTGTTGCTCTGGACCGAGGCGATGCCGTTCTCGGCGGATGCCTTGGCGACGTACATTTCACTGTTCAGCACGACTTCGCCGTTGCTGGAGTAGAGCAGGAAATAGAACTGTCCATCCACCGACTTCTTGAGTACATAGGACCCTGCCATTGCGCGTCTCCTGATAAGTTGCCGGCCAGGCGGCGCAGTTTCGCTGAATCTGCTCAGCTGGTTGTACTGGTCGCCGCTGGTCCGCTTTGATTATATAGCCGGGCGGGGAAATCGATGGATTAGTCTGCCGGCCGCAACGGAATGACGCTGGCGAAGGTTGTCGGCGTCGAGCAAGGATCGTCGTCAAACGCGATATCGCCGTTGGGATCGGCGATGCCGCTGGCTTTCAGGTCGGCAAAGCCGAACAGGTTGCGGTCCATCAGGTGCGATGGCGCTACCGTCGACAGCGAGGAGAAAATGTTTTCCACCCGGCCCGGGAATTTCTTTTCCCATTCGCGCAGCATGCCCTTGATCTGCTTGCGCTGCAGGTTTTCCTGGCTGCCGCACAGGTCGCAAGGGATGATGGGGAACTGCTTGACCTCGGCATAGCGGCTGAGGTCGGCTTCCTTGACGTAGGCCAGCGGCCGGATCACGATTTGCTTGCCGTCGTCCGATTGCAGCTTGGCCGGCATGCTCTTCAGCTTGCCGCCGAAGAACATGTTCAGGAAGAAGGTTTCCATGATGTCGTCGCGGTGGTGGCCGAGGGCGACCTTGGTCGCGCCCAGTTCGGTGGCGACCCGGTACAGGATGCCGCGCCGCAGGCGCGAGCACAGCGAGCAGGTGGTCTTGCCTTCCGGGATCAGGCGCTTGACGATGCTGTAGGTATCCTGGTTTTCGATATGGTAGGCGACTCCCAGCTTGTCCAGGTAGGCCGGCAGGATGTGGTCCGGGAAATTCGGCTGCTTCTGGTCCAGGTTCACCGCGACGATCTCGAAATTGATCGGCGCCCGTTCGCGCAAGGTCATCAGGATATCCAGCAGGGCGTAGCTGTCCTTGCCGCCGGACAGGCAGACCATTACCTTGTCGCCGTCTTCGATCATGTTGAAATCGCCGATCGCCTGGCCGACCTGGCGGCACAGGCGCTTGTGCAGCTTGTTGTTTTCGTGCGCGATTTTCTCCACGCTGCGGTTGCCGGGAACGTTGGCTGCGGCGTCGGCCGGCGCCACGGCTGTGATGGGGTCTTGCATAAGGACTTCCTGCTTCAATAGGTCATTCATGATGATTGCGCGCTCAGGCTTTCGGTTTGATCCGGAATACCTCGACGCCCACCGAGTGGCAGTCGGAATAGGCATCGGGTTTTTCCGAGGAGACCCGCACTGCGCGCACTTTCGGATGCTGCAGCAAGGCGTTGGCGAGGTCGTCGCACAAGGTTTCCTGCAAATGGATATGGCCTTGCGCCATGCGCTTGGCCACGGTGTTGCGCATGAAATTGTAATCCAGCACCTCATCCATATGGTCTTTGCTGGGCGTCGACAGGGCCAGCGGTACAAACAGGTCGACATTGATCAGCGCGCGCTGCTCGCCTTTTTTTTCAAATTCGTAGACGCCGATATTGATCTGCACTTCGTAGTCGCGCAGGAACAGGCGGCGGCAATCGCTAAGGTCGGGATGGATGAGTGCGGAGGGCATGGTGTTTTCAGTGAGGGTGGGACTGCTGGCTGTGAGCCGCAGCGTGGTCCCGTGGGTGAGGATACAAATGTTGGCCGCCATCGACCAGCAGCGTGCTGCCGGTAATGGCGGAGGAGGCGGCGACGAAACAGACGGTCGCCGCAATGTCTTCTAAAGTCGCAGGTGGCTTCGACGAGCCTCCGGTCGCGGCCAGCGAAGGCGCTATCGCGACCACCCGCAACTGCGGCGCAAAAGCCTGCGCCAGCAAGGCAGTGGCGCTATGCAGCGCCGCCTTGGACAGCGTATACGACAGGAAATCGGGCTGCGGGTTGAACAGCTTCTGGTCCAGCAGGTTGATGACCACCGCCTGCGCGCCGCCGCTCTTGAGCGTCGCCGCATGCAGCGCTTGCGCCAGCAGCAGCGGCGCGGCCAGGTTGCTTTGCATGTGGCGTTCCAGGACCGCCGCGGAAAAACCGGCGGGGCTGTCCTGTTCCACGTGGCTGGCGTTGTTGACGATGCAGCGGACGTTGCCGAGTTCTGCCGCCACGCTTGGCAGCAGCGCATGGATCTCGGTTTCCTTGCTCAACGTGCACCGGATCGTCATCGCCTGCGCTCCCAGCGCCTGGCAATCCGGCAGCAGCGCCGACAGCGCCGCCGGCGCGGCGTCATCCTGGTAATGCAGCGCCAGGTCCCAGCCCTGCCGCGCCAGCGCCAGCGCAACGGCGCGGCCGACCGGACTGGCGGCGTCGGTGACAAGGGCTACGGATCGGATCGGCGTGGTAAGCATGGTTAACTAGTCATTATTGCTGGGCAGGGTTCCTTGGGGCGGCATGGCCGGGTCTTATTTCCCCTGTTTTGCACGGTTTCATCGGCGTTGCTTGCTTTCGCCTGGACGATATCTTCTACAATAGCGCCATGCAACTGCAATTACCCGAAGCTTCGGTCGAAGCACAGCGCGCATCGCGCCTGTTACACAATCTGATCGCCACTGAAATCCGCCGGCAGCATGGCTGGATTTCATTCGCGCGTTATATGGAACTGCTGCTGTACGCGCCCGACCTCGGGTATTACAGCGGCGGCGCGGCAAAATTGGGCAAAGACGGTGATTTTACAACCGCGCCCGAGATTACGCCGCTTTTTGGCGCGACTTTGGCCCATTTGACAACAGAATTGCTGCTTTCTTCGCCAGCGCTGCGGCCACGGATCCTGGAATTCGGCGCCGGCAGCGGGCAACTGGCCCACGACATCCTGACCGAGCTGGCCGCCGGCGGCGATGGCGCCGATCCGTTGCAAGCGTATTACATCGTCGAATTATCGGCCGAATTGCGGGCGCGCCAGCAGCTGAAACTGCGGGCGTTTCCGCAAGTGCAATGGCTGGATCGTTTGCCCGAGGCGTTTTCCGGGGTAGTGATCGGCAACGAAGTGCTGGATGCGATGCCGGTAGAACTGGTGTTGCGCGGTGAGCAAGGCTGGCTGCAGCGCGGGGTTGGCCTGGCTGAAACCGGCGTCGACGGCGAGGATGGCCAATTTGTCTACATTGACCGTCCGGCCGGGCCGGCCCTGGTCGCGCAGATTCCCGATGCCGAGTCGCTGACGGTCGGCCACCTGACCGAAGTGCATCCGGTGGCGATCGGATTCATGCATTCGCTGGGCAGCATGCTGAAGGCGGGGCAGGGCGGGGTCGCGCTATTTTTCGACTATGGTTTCCCGGCCGCGGAATATTATCTGCAGCAGCGCGACCAGGGTACATTGATGTGCCATTACCGGCACCACGCCCATCCCGATCCGTTTTACATGCCGGGTTTGCAGGATGTCACCGCCCACGTCGATTTCACGGCGATGGCGGTGGCGGCTCTTGATAGCGGGCTGGATTTGCTGGGCTACAGCAGCCAGGCGGCTTTCTTGCTGGAAGCCGGCATCGGCAAGTTGCTGCTGCGCACATCGCCTGAGGATGCGTTGGCTTATCTGCCGCAAGCCAACGCCTTGCAAAAGCTGGTGTCGCCGGCCGAGATGGGCGAGTTGTTCAAGGTCCTGGCGGTCGGCATCCACGCCGGATTGCCGGAACGTTTTGCTACCCATGACCGCAGCCACCGGCTATGACCATGCGACCTGAAAGCGCCGCATGATCCGCTGGATGCTGGTGATCTTCATCGCCGTCATCGTGTTCTCCAGCGCCTTGCCCTGGCTGGAAAAGCTCGGGCTCGGCCGCTTGCCCGGCGACTTGCGGTTTACCCTGTTCGGCAAAAAATTTTCCTTGCCGTTTGCCTCGACCATCCTGCTGTCGACGGTGTTGTTCCTGCTAGTGCGGCTGCTCTAGTCAGGTGTCCATCAATTCGTTGAATACGCCGGGCGGCCGCGCGATCATTGCGCGGTCCTGGTAAGTCACGACTGGCCGCTGCAACAGTTTCGGATGGGCGGCGAGCGCTTGCAGCAGTGTGGCGTCGTCGGCCTGGGCCAGGTTGAGCGCCGCATATTCGGCTTCGTTGTCGCGCACCATGGCGCTGACCGGGCCGCCCAGCTGCTTGTGCAGGGTTTTCAGCTGCGCCAGGGTCAGCGGCGTTTTCTGGTAATCGACGACTTCCAGCTTGAGCTGGTGCTCATTGCTGTATTGCTCGGCGAGGGCCAAGGCTTCGCGCGATTTCGAGCAGCGCGGGTTGTGATAGATCTTGATCATGTCGGCTCCTGTGTGGTTTCATCCAGCGGCAGTACTTCATCGTCCCAGCCGCTGGCGGGCATGTCTTCGCGCAAGATGCGGTCGTGCGCAAACATTTCTTCCAGTTCCTCGCGCGCTTTCTTGGCGATCGAGACGATTTCCTGCTGGTTTTTCTGGTGCGGGTACATATCGTGCAGGGTTTGCAGGTTGTGGGCGCGGAATTTCATCGCTGCCTGGCGCGCCCGGTAGGCGCCGAAACCCATCGTGCGCAAGGCCTGCCGTCCGAGCTGCAGGGCCGATTCAAAAGTCTCGCGCTCGATGACGGTCACGCCCAGGTCCATCAAGTCGAAATAGTGCGAAACGTTGCGCGCCCGCGCGATGATCGGCAGGTCGGGAAATACATGGCGTACCGCCGCCACCAGCTTCAGGCTGCCTTCGATGTCGTCCAGCGCCACCACCAGCAGCCGCGCCTTGGCGATGCCGGCGGCGTGCATCAGGTCCATGCGGGTGGCGTCGCCATAGAATACCTTGAAGCCGAATTTGCGCAGCAGGTCGATCTGGTCAGGATCGTGGTCGAGCACGGTCAGGCCGATCTTGTTGGCATGCAGCAGACGGCCGATGATCTGGCCGAAGCGGCCGAAGCCGGCGATGATCACCGGGTTTTCATTGTCGTCGATTTCGTCGTCGGGACGCTTCATCGCATTCAGGAAATACGGTGCGATGAGTTTGTCATAGGCCACCAGCAGCAGCGGCGTGGTCACCATCGACAGCGCCACCACCACCACCAGGATCGACGAAGTTTCCTGGGAAAACACGCGGGCGGTGGCGGCGGCGCCGAACACCACGAAAGCGAATTCGCCGCCTTGCGACAGCAGCGCCGCAAACAGGAACTGCTGGGCGCGGGCGATCTGGAACACCTTGCTGAGCAGGTACAGGACCGCCAGCTTGATCGCCAGGAAACCGGCCACCAAGCCCAGGATCAGCCAGGGCTGGCTGAGCAGCAGGCCGAAATCGACCGACATGCCGACAGCGATGAAGAACAGTCCCAGCAGCAAGCCCTTGAACGGCTCCAGGTCGGTTTCCAGCGCATGCCGGTATTCGGAATCGGCCAGCAGCACGCCGGCCAGGAAGCTGCCCAGCGCCATCGACATGCCGACCGATTCCATCAGCAGGCCGATCGCTATCACCAGCAGCAGCGCAAAAGCAGTGAATATTTCACGCAGTCCGGTGCGGGCAATCATGCGCATCAAGGGCCGCACCAGGTAACGGCCGCCGACGATCAGCGTAGCGATCACCGCCACCACCTTGAGGCCGCCAATCCATCCTTCGCCGCTGCCGTGAGCGGCGGCGACGCCGAGCAGCGGCACGATGGCAATCATGGGAATGGCGGCGATGTCCTGGAACAGCAGGATCGCAAAGCCGGCGCGGCCGGCAGGTGTGCTGTTGATCTTGCGTTCGTTGATGGTAGCCAGGGCGATCGCGGTGGACGACAGCGACATGCCGAGCGCGGCGATCAACGCGGTTTTCCAGTCGACCCCGGCGGCTACGGCGGCGCCGAACAGCGCCAGCGAAACCGTCACCACCTGGGCCGCGCCCCAGCCGAAAATCGAACGCCGCAGCGACCATAGCCGCTTGGGTTCGAGTTCCAGGCCGATCATGAACAGCAGCAGCACCACGCCGAATTCAGAGAAATGCAGGATGTCTTCGACATTGTCGATAAGGCGCAGGCCCCAGGGACCGATCGCCATGCCGGCCAGCAGGTAGCCCAGCACCGCGCCCAGGCCCAGGCGCTTGGCGATCGGCACGGCGGCGACTGCCGCCGCCAGGTAGATCAAGCCGTTGAATAAGAGATTCTGTTCCATGGTGTTTAGCTGCCTGTGAGCGGTATCGATGGATCGGTTGCCAGCAATTCCGGCCAGTTCGGGTAGTTCGCAAGCCGTTTCCGGTAGGCCTCGATGTGCGCGGCCAGGGTTTGCTGGTTGATCTGGTGCGCGCCGAACAGCAGGTGCGGCGGCAGCCAGCGCATGCCGCACAGCTGCGCGGTCTGCTGGTACGGCGGCAGGAATGCCGAGAACGGGAACAGGTTATGGCCTTCCGCCTGGTAAGAGCGCACCGAGCCGCCGGTGGTGGCGACCAGCCAGAAATCCTTGCCGTGCAAGGCGTCGCCGCCCGGGCCATAGGCCCAGCCGGGGGTGAGGACCGAATCGACCCACTGTTTCAGCAGCGCCGGCATGCTATACCACTGGACCGGATGCTGGAACACGATCAGGTCGGCTTGTGCCAGCAGCGCCTGCTCGCGCCGCACCGGGATATGGAAATCGGGATACAGCTCATACAGGTCGTGTACCTGTACGTTGGGCACTTTGGCGGCAACCTGCGCCAGGCGGCGGTTGACGCGCGAGTGGTGCGGCGTCGGGTGCGCATACAGGATCAGGATTTGCGGTGGCTTGGTCATGGGCGGGCAGGGTGCGTTTCGGACGAAATGGTAAAAATGGGTAACTGGGGATGAACTGATATGGAAAACAATGTTCACACAAGATATCAAGTCTATACTTTGGCACTACATAAATGGTCCTCGTCCGCGGTCAGGGCATTCTTTTTGCTTACAGCGGACATGCTAGCAGCACTTCCCCCAATTTTTTTATTTCTGATAATTTCTGACATATATGTCCGACTCTCAATCTAAAGATTCCGTCCCCTCGGTTCCCGATGCGGTTCCAGCCGCGGCTCCTGCAACGGCCGCCGAGGCCAAGCCTGCCGCAGCTCCAGAACCCGTTGCCGCCGAGCCGGCCAAGGCCGAACCGCACGCTGAAGCCAAGCCTGCCGCGGCCAGTGCCCCGCCCAAGGCAGCCGATCCGGTCAATGACTACAGCGCGCCATGGCCGCAAACCTGGAAGCTGATCGCCGCGCGCTTCCGCGCGCTGTCCGACAAGGCCGGCCGCCGCATGATGCAGCGGACCCTGAAGATCGGCATTTCAGCGCGGATATTTCATCCGGAAGAGGGCGCCAAAGGCTTGCGCGGACGCACCTTGCAATACCTGGAGGAGTCGATTGCGCAATGGGTCATGTCGCGCAATGTGCTGGTGTTCATGATTCCTACCGTCAACACCAATGGCTTGGTCCATCCTAGCTCAATCCGGCTGCGCGACTATGCCAAGCACCTGGACGGCCTGGTGCTGCAGGGCGGCGCCGACGTCTCGCCGCAGAGTTACGCGCAAGCCGCGACCCGGCCGGAATGGGGCGGCGACCGCGTGCGCGATATGTACGAACTGGAACTGCTGCACGAGTTTATCGAAGCCGGCAAACCGGTGCTGGGGATATGCCGCGGCTGCCAGCTGATCAATGTGGCCTTTGGCGGCACCTTGTACCAGGACATCGCTACCGATGTCCCGACCTCGATCAAGCACGTGAACGACGAATACGACCGCCTGCACCATGCGATCCAGTTTCCTCATGGTTCCTCGTTGGCAACGTTGTTCAACAGCCAAGGCAGCGAGCAGAACGAATGGGTGGTCAACTCCATCCATCACCAGGCGGTACGCGACCTGGGGCGCGACCTGACGGTGGAGGCGATCTCGGGCAGCGACAATATTGTCGAGGCGATACGTTACCGCAAGGCAGCCTTTGTCATGGGTTTGCAATGGCATCCGGAATTCCACCGCGCCGGCGGTCCGCAATTGCTCGATTGCACGCCGATACTCGATGGCTTTCTAAGAGCTGCACGCGAGACGCGTTTCTGATATTATCTCGCCCCTTGGCCGGTGAAGCGTTTTTTGCGCTTTTTCCCGATTCCGGCCAGGCCCGGCAGCAGTCCGACGGTGAAACTGAAAAAACTAAGAAATATTTAGAAGAAATCGGTTTCCATGGTTGACACTCTAGGGGTGCTTTACTATAATCTGGGGTTCCCTGCGGAGAGGTGGCCGAGTGGTTAATGGCAGCAGACTGTAAATCTGCCCTCTTACGAGTACGCTGGTTCGAATCCAGCCCTCTCCACCATTTAGGGAAGTAGCAACAGGTACAAAATTGTAGCGGTGAAGTGAAAATTCGGTAATTTGCGGGTGTAGCTCAATGGTAGAGCTGAAGCCTTCCAAGCTTATGACGAGGGTTCGATTCCCTTCACCCGCTCCAGTAGTTTTTTGCAGGAACATTAAGTTGGGCGTGTTGTAGTCAAGAAGCACGCGTACAGCATAGCCCTTGTAGCTCAGTGGTAGAGCACTCCCTTGGTAAGGGAGAGGCCACGTGTTCGATCCACGTCAAGGGCACCAGAATTGGTTTGTTGCTGGTGTCCGCATAGGGCACGGCAAGCGCAGTAAAAGCTGGATATCAAATTTTTGATTCGCAAGTTTCTGATTCGATGTCTGTCGAATTCAATCTGTAAGACGGTCGGGCGCGGGCCTGGACATTCTCATCAAATCTTTAGGAGTCTAAGATGGCAAAAGGCAAGTTTGAGCGGACCAAGCCGCACGTCAACGTTGGCACTATCGGCCACGTCGACCACGGCAAGACCACGCTGACAGCAGCGATCGCGACAGTATTGTCGAAGAAGTTTGGCGGCGAAGCCAAAGCATACGATCAGATTGACGCGGCGCCAGAAGAAAAAGCGCGCGGCATCACGATCAACACAGCGCACGTTGAATACGAAACTGCCAACCGCCACTACGCCCACGTTGACTGCCCAGGCCATGCTGACTATGTGAAGAACATGATCACCGGCGCGGCACAGATGGACGGTGCGATCCTGGTTTGCTCGGCAGCTGACGGCCCGATGCCACAGACCCGTGAGCACATCCTGTTGTCGCGTCAAGTTGGCGTGCCATACATCATCGTGTTCCTGAACAAGGCTGACATGGTCGACGACGAAGAGTTGCTCGAGCTGGTCGAAATGGAAGTGCGCGAACTGCTGACCAAGTACGAATTCCCAGGCGACGACCTGCCAATCATCAAGGGTTCGGCGAAACTGGCGCTGGAAGGCGACACTGGTCCTCTGGGCGAGCAAGCGATCATGGCTCTGGCAGAAGCGCTGGACACCTACATCCCGACACCGGAACGTGCTGTTGACGGTACATTCCTGCTGCCAGTGGAAGACGTGTTCTCGATCTCGGGCCGCGGTACTGTTGTGACTGGCCGTGTTGAGCGCGGTATTGTGAAAGTTGGCGAAGAGCTGGAAATCATCGGCATCCGCGACACACAAAAGACGACATGTACTGGCGTTGAAATGTTCCGCAAGCTGCTGGACCAAGGTCAAGCGGGCGACAACGTTGGCGTTCTGCTGCGCGGCACCAAGCGTGAAGACGTAGAGCGGGGCCAAGTGCTGGCCAAGCCAGGTTCGATCAAGCCGCACAAGCATTTCACAGGCGAGATCTATGTTCTGTCGAAAGACGAAGGCGGCCGTCATACACCGTTCTTCAACAACTATCGTCCACAGTTCTACTTCCGTACAACGGACGTGACTGGTTCGATCGAGTTGCCAAAGGACAAAGAAATGGTGATGCCTGGCGATAACGTGTCGATCACAGTAATGCTGATCAACCCGATCGCGATGGAAGAAGGCCTGCGTTTCGCGATCCGCGAAGGTGGCCGTACCGTTGGTGCAGGTGTTGTCGCCAAGATCCTGGCTGACTAAAAGAAGAAAAGCTGTAATCGCCGCGACCCGGGAAATTCCCGCTTCGCGGCGTTGATGTCTGAATGGTATGCGTACTTGTGAAAGCGGGTTGCTGGCCAAGCCATCCAGATAAAGTGTTTTAAGCGTAGGGGTGTAGCTCAATTGGCAGAGCGCCGGTCTCCAAAACCGGAGGTTGGGGGTTCGATGCCCTCCGCCCCTGCCACCGATTCAGGTGTAGGGTACTGAAAGTAAACCGCGTATGTCTAACCACCCTGTGCAAACTGTCGGCGAATCCGGCAGCAAGCTCAAAGTAATTCTGGCAGTTTTGGCTGTCGTTGCCGGCGTTGTCGGCTTTTATTTTTTGTCGGGCCAGTCTGGCCTGGTGCGCGCAGGCGCCCTGGTTGCCGGCTTGGTGGTGGCAATCGCCTTCGCCTGGACATCCACGCAAGGCCGTGAATTCCTCGGTTTCGCCAAAGAAGCCGTGCGTGAGACAAAAAAAGTTGTTTGGCCGACCCGCAAGGAAGCGATGCAGATCACTGCCATCGTTTTTGCATTTGTGCTGGTAATGGCTATTTTCCTGTGGGGCATCGATAAGCTCCTCGAGGTTTTGTTATACGACGTGATTTTGGGCTGGAAACAATAATGAGCGATAGCACACAAGACGACGCGCAAGGCACGCCGCCTGCAGCAACGCCTTCGGCGGCTGCGGGCGCGGTTGTGGGTAAAAAGCGCTGGTATGTCGTGCATGCTTATTCCGGTATGGAAAAGAGCGTGCAACGCGCGCTGACCGAGCGGATCGACCGCGCTGGAATGCAGGAACAGTTCGGCCAGATCCTGGTGCCGACTGAAGAAGTGATTGAAGTCAAGAATGGCCAGAAAGCCGTTACCGAACGTCGTTTCTTCCCGGGCTACGTCCTGGTCGAGATGGAAATGACCGACGAAACCTGGCATCTGGTGAAGAACACGAACAAGGTAACCGGTTTCATCGGCGGCAAATCGAACAAGCCTACCCCGATTCCGCAGCACGAAGTCGACAAGATCATGCAGCAGATGCAAGACGGCATCGAGAAGCCGCGGCCTAAGGTCTTATATGAAGTCGGCGAGCTGGTGCGCATCAAGGAAGGTGCTTTCACCGACTTCAACGGCAATGTCGAAGAAGTGAACTACGAAAAATCGCGCGTGCGCGTGACCGTCACCATCTTCGGCCGCGCCACGCCGGTTGAGCTGGAGTTCGACAAGGTCGAAAAGGTCTGAGCTGAATTTCAGCTGGGCAGAACAGAATTTTCAAGCGCCGTTCGGAGCGTCATGAACTAAACCTCGTGGAATCCGGAGCAGTAAGAGGAGCCCTATTAGGTCGCAAGATCGAACAGGCGCTAATACTCACAACACTTAGGAGCCATCATGGCAAAGAAAATCATTGGTTTTATCAAGCTGCAAGTGCCAGCTGGTAAAGCAAACCCATCCCCACCAATCGGCCCGGCATTGGGTCAGCGCGGTCTGAACATCATGGAATTCTGCAAGGCATTCAATGCCCAGACCCAAGGTGTTGAGCCAGGTCTGCCAATTCCTGTCGTGATCACAGCGTTCGCCGACAAGTCCTTCACTTTCGTGATGAAGACTCCTCCGGCAACGATCCTGATCAAGAAGGCCGCCGGCATCACCAAGGGTTCGGCCAAGCCGCACACCGACAAGGTTGGTTCGATCACCCGCAAGCAAGCAGAAGAAATCGCTACCTTGAAAAAGCCCGATTTGACTGGTGCTGATCTGGAAGCTGGCGTACGTACTATCGCCGGTTCTGCTCGTTCGATGGGCATCACGGTGGAGGGTCTGTAATGGCTAAGTTAACTAAACGCGCAAAAGCGATCAAGGCTAAAGTTGATCGCACCAAGGTATATCCGTTTGACAACGCAGTTGCGTTGATCAAGGAATGCGCTACTGCAAAATTCAACGAATCGATCGACGTATCCGTCCAGCTGGGCGTTGATGCAAAGAAATCGGACCAAGTGGTTCGCGGTTCCGTCGTGCTGCCAGCCGGCACCGGCAAGACCGTTCGCGTTGCAGTATTTGCTTCCGGCGAAAAAGCCGAACAAGCTAAAGCTGCCGGCGCCGACATCGTTGGCATGGAAGACCTGGCTGAGCAGATCAAAGCCGGCAACATGCCTTTCGACATCGTGATCGCATCGCCGGATACCATGCGTATCGTCGGTACCCTGGGCCAGATCCTGGGACCACGCGGCCTGATGCCGAATCCGAAGGTTGGCACCGTGACTGCTGACGTTGCAACTGCCGTCAAGAACGCAAAAGCCGGTCAAGTGCAATACCGTACCGACAAAGCCGGTATCGTCCACGCAACCATCGGCCGCAAATCGTTTAGCGATGCAGAGCTGAAGTCCAACCTGTTGGCACTGATCGACGCATTGAGCAAAGCAAAGCCAGCCACCAGCAAGGGTGTATACCTGCGCAAGATCTCCTTGTCTTCGACAATGGGTGCCGGCGTTCGTGTCGATCAAACGACACTGGCTGCGTAAGCTTAATATAAGTATTGCGGGACAGAGTTAAGCGTAGCCGTACTCTGTCCCCAACTGATTGAGAATAAAGTCCCGGCTGCGCGATGCGCAACCGGGCGAATCTTTGGGCTGGGCCTGTATTGGCGGTAACGATGCAGGTCCAGGCAATCAAAGACCGTTGGGCGGCGTGCAGCAGGTGGTTATCAACTGCGGCACAAAGTTAAATCGCGCAAGCAACCCAACGCAGATGGTGTACCCGAACAAGTTTTGTAGTCTCATCGCTGCGTGTTTTTTAATCATGCGCTAGTTCTGAACTCCTAACTTCGGACGCCGTGTTCGAACCGATGTGAGGCAAGCAGCCACTTGCGGCTGTGTAATGGCCGAGCATCATTTTTGGAGGTTGATCTTGAGTCTCAATCTGAATGACAAAAAGGCCGTAGTCGCCGAAGTCTCTGCAAAAGTAGCAAATGCACAGACCATCGTCGTGGCCGAATATCGTGGCATCCAGGTTGGTCACTTGACCCAACTGCGCGCTAATGCGCGTACCCAGGGTGTGTACTTGCGTGTATTGAAAAATACACTGGCACGTCGCGCCGTTGAAGGTACCGCGTTTGCCGACCTCGCCTCGCAAATGACCGGCCCGCTGATCTATTCGATCTCCGAGGACGCCGTTGCTGCTGCAAAAGTCATCAATGATTTTGCAAAAACCAACGACAAACTGGTCGTCAAGGCAGGTAACTTCGCTGGCAAGCCGCTTGATAAAGCGGCTGTGCAAGCGTTGGCAAACATTCCAAGCCGCGAAGTTCTGCTGGCCCAAGTTGTGGGCATGATGCAGGCTCCGTTGTCTGGATTCGTGCGTGGTTTGGCTGCTCTGGCAGCAAAGAAAGAAGCCGAAGCTGCTTAATTGCAGTTTCCTGGCGCTTTCTTGGCGTTAATACCAATCAGATGTATTCATTGTAAAAATTAGGAGTTTCACATGGCACTTGACAAAGACGCAATCCTGGACGCAGTTGGCGCCCTGACCGTTTTGGAATTGAATGACCTGGTAAAGGCATTTGAAGAGAAGTTCGGCGTTTCCGCAGCTGCAGTTGCAGTTGCCGGCGGCGCAGGCGGCGGCGCAGCTGCTGCAGTTGAAGAGCAAACCGAGTTCACCGTTGTCCTCAAGGGCATCGGCGCTAACAAGGTTGGCGTAATTAAGGCAGTTCGCGAAATCACCGGCCTGGGCTTGAAAGAAGCTAAAGACCTGGTTGACGGCGCACCGAAGCCAGTTAAAGAAGGCATTTCGAAAGCCGACGCTGATGCAGCAGCCAAGAAATTGGTTGAAGCCGGCGCAGAAGCTGAAATCAAGTAATTTCAGCTTTTTAGAGCGCATTTATTGCGCTGGAGTCAAAGTGCAGAACTCTCGAAAAGGAGAGTTCGGCTTTGGCTCCTTTGTCGTTTTTGATTTTGTTTAGCGCTTGTTGTTTTATTAAGCGTCCGTTGCCATCAAGCTCGAAGGGCTGAGACTTGAGGAATTGTCGGGTAAGACAGTTTAACTAGTACAGAAGTTTTGTCTAGTTTTCTGAAAGATCCGGCGAATCCTGAATTCTCTATCCTTCCTGTCACTCACGGAGTGTTCAATGCACTACTCATTTACTGAGAAGAAGCGTATTCGTAAATCTTTTGCGAAACGCGCTAACGTTCACCACGTTCCGTTCCTGCTGGCGACCCAGCTCGAGTCGTATCTTGGCTTTTTGCAAGCAGACAAAGTACCGTCTCAACGTAAGAACGAGGGCCTGCAGTCGGCTTTCACTTCTATTTTCCCTATCGTTTCGCACAATGGTTTTGCGCGTCTCGAATTCTTGTCCTACGTGCTCGGCGATCCGCCGTTCGACGTCAAGGAATGCCAGCAGCGCGGACTGACGTTCGCGTCGCCGTTGCGCGCCAAGGTGCGCCTGGTGATCCTGGACAAGGAATCGCCGACCAAGCCGGTTGTCAAGGAAATGAAAGAGCAGGAAGTCTACATGGGCGAACTGCCGCTCATGACGACTACCGGCTCGTTCGTGATCAACGGCACCGAGCGCGTCATCGTGTCGCAGCTGCATCGCTCGCCAGGCGTGTTCTTTGAACACGACCGCGGCAAGACGCACTCGTCCGGCAAACTGCTGTTCTCGGCCCGTATCATTCCTTACCGTGGTTCATGGCTGGACTTCGAGTTCGACCCGAAAGACATCCTGTTCTTCCGCGTCGACCGTCGCCGCAAGATGCCTGTCACGATCCTGCTGAAAGCGATCGGCATGTCGGTCGAGCAGATCCTGGCCAACTTCTTCGTATTCGACAACTTCGCGTTGCGCAACGAAGGCGCCGAGATGGAATTCGTCGCGGAACGCCTGCGCGGCGAAGTTGCGCGTTTCGACATCACCGACAAGTCGGGCAAGGTTCTGGTCGCTAAAGACAAGCGCATCAATTCCAAGCACGTGCGTGACGTGGAAGCTGCCGGCATCAAGCATATCTCGGTACCGGAAGACTATCTGCTGGGCCGCGTGCTGGCGCGCAACATCGTTGACGGCGACACCGGCGAAGTAGTCGCCAACGCCAACGACGAGCTGACCGAAGAATTGCTGGCCAAGCTGCGTGAAGCTGACATCAGCGACATCCAGACCCTGTACACCAACGACCTGGACCAAGGTAGCTACATCTCGCAAACCCTGCGTAGCGATGACACCAACGACCAGATGGCTGCCCGCGTTGCGATCTACCGCATGATGCGCCCTGGCGAACCGCCAACCGAAGATTCGGTCGAGGCGCTGTTCAACGGCCTGTTCTACAACGCTGACCGTTACGATCTGTCGGCTGTCGGCCGCATGAAGTTCAACCGCCGCATCGGCCGCGATGAACTGACTGGCGCCATGACGCTGTCGAACGATGACGTGCTGGCCGTGATCAAGATCCTGGTTGAATTGCGTAACGGCCGCGGCGAAGTGGACGATATCGATCACCTGGGCAACCGCCGCGTGCGTTGCGTCGGCGAACTGGCAGAGAACCAGTTCCGCGCAGGCCTGGTGCGTGTCGAGCGCGCAGTCAAGGAACGTCTCGGCCAAGCCGAAGCGGACAACCTGATGCCGCATGACCTGATCAATTCCAAGCCGATTTCGGCTGCTATCCGTGAATTCTTCGGTTCGTCGCAGTTGTCGCAGTTTATGGACCAGACCAATCCGTTGTCGGAAATCACCCACAAGCGCCGTGTATCGGCACTTGGACCGGGCGGTTTGACGCGTGAGCGCGCCGGCTTTGAAGTGCGCGACGTGCATCCGACCCACTACGGCCGCGTATGCCCGATCGAAACACCGGAAGGTCCGAACATCGGCCTGATCAACTCGCTGGCTTTGTATGCTCGCTTGAACGAATACGGTTTCCTCGAGACACCGTACCGCAAGGTTGAGGACAGCAAGGTTACCGACCAGATCGATTATCTGTCGGCAATTGAAGAAGGCCGCTACATCATCGCCCAGGCGAATGCGACCATCGACAAGTCCCTGAAGCTGTCGGATGAACTGGTTTCCGCGCGTGAAGCCGGCGAAACCATCCTGGTGTCGCCGGAACGCGTCCAGTACATGGACGTGGCGCCAGGCCAGGTGGTTTCGGTTGCAGCTTCGCTGATCCCGTTCCTCGAACACGATGATGCGAACCGTGCGTTGATGGGCGCCAACATGCAGCGTCAGGCAGTTCCTTGCCTGCGTCCGGAAAAGGCATTGGTCGGTACCGGTATCGAACGTACCGTGGCAGTTGACTCGGGTACCACCGTGCAGGCACTGCGTGGCGGTATCGTTGATTACGTCGATGCAGGCCGTGTCGTTATTCGTGTGAATGACGAAGAAGCGACTGCCGGCGAAGTCGGTGTCGATATCTACAACCTGATCAAGTACACACGTTCGAACCAGAACACCAACATCAACCAGCGGCCAATCGTGCAAGTTGGCGACCGCGTCGCCAAGCATGACGTGATCGCCGATGGCGCATCGACCGACCTGGGCGAGCTGGCCCTGGGCCAGAACATGCTGGTGGCGTTCATGCCGTGGAACGGCTACAACTTCGAAGATTCGATTTTGATCTCCGAAAAAGTCGTGGCTGACGATCGCTACACTTCGATCCATATCGAAGAGCTGTCGGTGGTTGCACGCGACACCAAGCTGGGCGCTGAAGAAATCACCCGCGACATCTCCAACCTGGCCGAAAACCAGCTGGCGCGTCTGGATGAATCGGGCATCGTCTACATCGGTGCTGAAGTCGAAGCCGGCGATACGCTGGTCGGTAAGGTGACGCCTAAGGGTGAAACCCAGCTGACGCCAGAAGAAAAGCTGCTGCGCGCGATCTTCGGTGAAAAAGCATCGGACGTAAAAGATACGTCGCTGCGCGTGCCTTCGGGCATGGTCGGCACCGTGATCGACGTCCAGGTGTTTACCCGCGAAGGCATCCAGCGCGACAAGCGTGCACAGCAGATCATCGACGATGAACTGCAACGCTATCGCCTGGACCTGAACGACCAGTTGCGGATTGTTGAAGGCGATGCCTTCGAACGTCTGGAACGCATGCTGATCGGCAAGGTAGTCAACGGCGGTCCGAAGAAACTGGCCAAGGGCGCCAAGCTGACCAAGGAATACCTGGCAGACCTGGACAAATACCACTGGTTCGATATCCGCCCTGCGGACGACGATGCAGCGGTAGCGCTGGAAGCGATCAAGGAATCGATCGCCGAGAAGCGCCACCAGTTCGACCTGGCATTCGAAGAAAAGCGCAAGAAGCTGACCCAAGGCGATGAGCTGCAGCCTGGCGTGCAAAAGATGGTCAAGGTTTACCTGGCTGTGAAACGCCGCCTGCAGCCTGGCGACAAGATGGCCGGCCGTCACGGTAACAAGGGTGTGGTTTCGCGCATCCTGCCGATCGAAGACATGCCGCACATGGCCGACGGTACGCCGGCAGACATCGTGCTGAACCCGCTGGGCGTTCCTTCGCGTATGAACATCGGTCAGGTTCTGGAAGTCCACTTGGGCTGGGCTGCCAAGGGTCTGGGCCTGCGTATCGGCGAAATGCTGAAGGCGCAAACCAAGATTGCAGAATTGCGCAAGTTCCTGACGACTATCTACAACGAATCCGGTAAATCGGAAGACCTGGATAGCCTGACGGACGACGAAATCCTGCACCTGGCCAGCAACCTGAAAGCCGGCGTGCCGTTCGCAACGCCAGTGTTCGACGGTGCGCACGAAGATGAAATCCGCCGCATGCTGGACCTGGCCTATCCGGACGCCATCGCCAAGCAGCTGGGCATGACGCCTTCGAAGAACCAGGTAACGATGTATGACGGCCGTACCGGCGAAGCTTTCGAGCGCAGTGTCACGGTCGGCTACATGCACTACCTGAAACTGCACCATCTGGTCGACGACAAGATGCATGCACGTTCTACCGGTCCTTACTCGCTGGTTACACAGCAGCCTCTGGGCGGTAAGGCTCAGTTCGGCGGCCAGCGTTTCGGTGAGATGGAAGTCTGGGCATTGGAAGCTTACGGTGCGTCGTACGTGCTGCAGGAAATGCTGACAGTGAAGTCGGATGACGTGAACGGTCGTACCAAGGTCTATGAAAACCTGGTCAAGGGTGACCATGTGATCGATGCAGGGATGCCGGAATCCTTCAACGTGCTGTTGAAGGAAATCCGCTCGCTGGGGATAGACATGGACCTCGACCGCGAGTAATCCGTCGGACTGGTGCAGTACAGAGCAGTAGGGCGGGCAGAGTTGCCCGCCCTACGCAGCAATAGTAAAGAATCTTAGTTTCTTCACGCCAACTGGAGTGATACATGAAAGCACTGCTCGATTTATTCAAGCAAGTTCAGCAAAATGAACAGTTCGACTCGATCAAGATTGGTCTGGCGTCGCCCGAAAAAATTCGTTCGTGGTCTTATGGCGAAGTAAAAAAGCCTGAAACCATCAACTACCGTACCTTCAAGCCAGAGCGCGACGGCCTGTTCTGCGCCAAGATCTTTGGCCCGATCAAAGACTACGAATGCCTCTGCGGCAAGTACAAGCGCCTGAAGCACCGCGGCGTCATCTGCGAAAAATGCGGCGTTGAAGTCACGCTGGCCAAGGTGCGCCGTGAGCGCATGGGCCATATCGAGCTGGCTTCGCCGACTGCGCATATCTGGTTCCTGAAATCGCTGCCGTCGCGTCTGGGCATGGTCCTCGACATGACCCTGCGGGATATCGAACGCGTATTGTATTTTGAAGCCTACGTCATCACCGATCCAGGCATGACCCCGCTGAAAAAATGCCAGATCATGTCGGAAGACGACTACGCCGCCAAGTACGAAGAGTACGGCGACGACTTCACCGCATTCATGGGCGCCGAAGGCATCCGTGAGTTGCTGCGCGCGATCGATATCGACCGTGATGCGGAAACCCTGCGCCAGGAATTGAAAGAGTCCAAGTCCGAAGCCAAGATCAAGAAATACGCCAAGCGCCTGAAGGTGCTGGAAGCGTTCCAGCGTTCGGGCATCAAGCCTGACTGGATGATCATGGAAGTGCTGCCGGTGCTGCCGCCTGAGCTGCGTCCGCTGGTGCCGCTGGATGGCGGCCGTTTCGCCACCTCCGACCTGAACGACCTGTATCGCCGCGTCATCAACCGTAACAATCGCCTGAAGCGCCTGATGGAATTGCGCGCTCCGGAAATCATCACCCGCAACGAAAAGCGGATGCTGCAGGAAGCGGTTGACTCGCTGCTGGACAACGGCCGTCGCGGCAAGGCAATGACTGGCGCCAACAAGCGTCCGCTGAAATCCCTGGCAGAAATGATCAAGGGCAAGGGCGGCCGTTTCCGTCAGAACTTGCTGGGCAAGCGCGTCGACTATTCCGGCCGTTCGGTTATCGTGGTGGGTCCACAACTGAAACTGCATCAGTGCGGCTTGCCGAAGCTGATGGCGCTGGAACTGTTCAAGCCGTTCATTTTCCACAAGCTGGAAGTGATGGGCATCGCCAGCACGATCAAGGCAGCCAAGAAGGAAGTTGAAAACCAGACTTCCGTGGTGTGGGACATCCTGGAAGACGTGATCCGCGAACATCCGGTCATGTTGAACCGTGCGCCTACATTGCACCGCCTGGGCATCCAGGCGTTTGAGCCGGTCCTGATCGAAGGCAAGGCAATCCAATTGCACCCGCTGGTCTGCGCCGCATTCAACGCCGACTTTGACGGCGACCAGATGGCGGTCCACGTTCCACTGTCGATCGAAGCACAGATGGAAGCACGCACATTGATGCTGGCTTCCAACAACATCCTGTTCCCATCGAACGGCGAACCGTCGATCGTGCCGTCGCAAGATATCGTGCTGGGCCTGTACTACGCCACCCGTGAGCAAATCAACGGCAAGGGCGAAGGCATGATGTTCCCTGACGTGTCGGAAGCCATCCGCGCCTACGACAACAAGGAAGTCGAGCTGACTACCCGCGTCACCGTCCGTATTACCGAGTATCCGAAGGATCCGGTCACAGGCGAGTTCGTCAAGACCATCAAGCGTTACGAAACGACTGTCGGCCGTGCGATCCTGTCGGAAATCCTGCCTAAGGGCTTGCCATTCACCGTGCTGAACCGCGCGTTGAAGAAGAAGGAAATCTCGAAGCTGATCAACACGGCATTCCGTAAGTGCGGCCTGCGCGCTACGGTGGTGTTCGCCGACCAGCTGATGCAGTCCGGTTTCCGCCTGGCGACCCGCGCCGGCATCTCGATCTGCGTGGACGACATGCTGGTACCGCCACAAAAGGCAACCATCATCGCTACCGCAGAACAAGAAGTGAAGCAGATCGAACAGCAGTACTCGTCCGGTCTGGTGACTGCAGGCGAACGCTACAACAAGGTTGTGGACATCTGGGGCAAGGCCGGCGACGACGTCGGCAAGGCCATGATGGAACAGCTCAAGGTAGAAGACGTGATCCGCCGCGACGGCACCAAGGGCACCCAGGAATCGTTCAACGCCATTTACATGATGGCCGACTCCGGCGCGCGCGGTTCCGCAGCGCAGATTCGCCAGCTGGCCGGTATGCGTGGCCTGATGGCGAAACCGGATGGTTCGATTATCGAAACGCCGATCACCGCGAACTTCCGCGAAGGTCTGAACGTTTTGCAGTACTTCATTTCGACCCACGGTGCACGTAAAGGTCTGGCCGATACCGCGCTGAAGACAGCGAACTCGGGTTACCTGACACGTCGCCTGGTTGACGTGACCCAGGATCTGGTCGTGATCGAAGACGATTGCGGCACGTCCAACGGCGCCTCGATGAAGGCGATGGTTGAAGGCGGTGAAGTGATCGAAGCGCTGCGCGACCGTATCCTCGGCCGTGTTGCCGCCAACGATATCGTCAATCCGGAAACCCAGAGCACCCTGTACGAAGCCGGCACCTTGCTGGATGAAGATGCAGTGGAAGAAATCGAACGCCTGGGCATCGATGAAGTCAAGGTCCGCACGCCGCTGACTTGCGACACACGCTACGGCCTGTGCGCGCAATGTTATGGCCGCGACCTGGGCCGCGGCACGCTGGTCAACAACGGTGAGGCAGTCGGCGTGGTTGCTGCACAGTCGATCGGTGAGCCTGGTACCCAGCTGACCATGCGTACCTTCCACATCGGTGGCGCGGCGTCGCGTTCGGCAGTGGCATCCAGTGTTGAAGCCAAGTCCAACGGCACGGTCCGCTTCACGGCGACCATGCGTTACGTGACTAACGGCAAGGGCGAGCTGATCGTGATTTCCCGTTCCGGCGAAGTCCTGATCACCGACGACCATGGCCGTGAGCGTGAGCGTCATAAAGTACCTTACGGTGCGACCTTGATCGTCAAGGATGGCTTGACCATCAAGGCCGGTACCGCACTGGCGACATGGGATCCGCTGACCCGTCCGATCATTACCGAGTACACCGGTACTGTCCGCTTCGAGAACGTCGAAGAAGGTTCGACCGTTGCCCGTCAGATCGATGAAGTTACCGGCCTGTCGACATTGGTGGTTATCGATGCGAAGCGTCGTGGTTCGGTTACCAAGACAGTCCGTCCACAAGTCAAGCTGCTGAACGAGCAAGGCGAAGAAGTCAAGATCGCCGGCACTGAACACGCTGTGACGATCGGCTTCCAGGTCGGCGCGCTGATTACTGTGAAAGACGGTCAGCAAGTGCACGTTGGTGAAGTGCTGGCGCGTATCCCGACCGAATCGCAAAAGACACGCGATATTACCGGTGGTCTGCCGCGCGTTGCCGAGCTGTTCGAAGCACGTTCGCCGAAGGATGCGGGCATGCTGGCTGAAGTCACCGGTACTGTGGCCTTCGGCAAGGAAACCAAGGGCAAGCAGCGTCTGGAAATCACGGACATGGACGGCAACAAGCACGAGTTCCTGATTACCAAGGACAAGCAAGTGCTGGTGCATGACGGCCAGGTCGTGAACAAGGGCGAAATGATTGTCGACGGCCCAGCCGATCCGCAAGACATCCTGCGCCTGCTGGGTATCGAAGCGCTGGCACGCTACATCGTCGACGAAGTCCAGGACGTGTACCGCTTGCAAGGCGTGAAGATTAACGACAAGCACATCGAAGTGATCGTGCGCCAGATGTTGCGCCGCGTTCAGATCGTTGATGCCGGCGATGCTTCTTACATCACTGGCGAGCAGGTCGAGCGTTCGGAGCTGCTGGACGAAAACGATCGTGTGATTGCAACGGGCAAGATTCCTGCAACCTACGAAAACGTATTGCTGGGTATTACCAAGGCATCGCTGTCGACCGATTCGTTCATCTCGGCCGCATCGTTCCAGGAAACCACCCGGGTGTTGACCGAAGCCGCAATCATGGGCAAGAAAGACACTCTGCGCGGCCTGAAGGAAAACGTTATCGTCGGCCGCCTGATCCCAGCCGGCACCGGTCTCGCATTCCACCGTGCACGCAAGGAAAAAGACAGCTGGGAAGCGGAAGAACGCACAGCGCTGTTGCAATCCGAGCAGGCAGCCCGCCTGGCGGCTGCCGAGGCACGCGCAGCTGAAGAGCTGGGTGCGCAGGGCGGAGAGGCTTAATCCGCTAAACCGGATCAGCAAGTCAAAACGGCAGTGGATGAAAATCCACTGCCGTTTTTTTATGTCTCGCGGGATAGCCCGGTTTCAGGCCGGCGCCGTCCTTAATCGCGCTGTTGCCTGATCGGCTTGCCGTTGTCGATCACTTCCCTGCAGTCGCCCTTGAAGGTGGAGTTGTCGTAGTCACTCCAGCCGTAGCTGTCGACGTAGCGCCTGTGGGGGCGCAGCTTGCTGCTCAGGAAGCTCCATTCCAGGCGTTCGTCCGGGTAACGGATGTCGGCCAGGTCGAGCAGGGAATGGAACACGTTCTCGGTGCTCATCCGGGCGCGTTTGTGGCGCAGCAGCTGTTCCACCTTGTCCGGATAGGTTTTCTGGTAGAGGTCGGAATACCACATCAGGGCCGGTATGTGGAATTCGAACTGGGTGTTGTGGCCGTGGAAGGCGATCTTGCAGCTGCCGTCGTACAAGGTCTGGCCATGATCGGAGAAGTACATCATGGCGCTCAGTTGCCGGGAGTCCTTGAGCGTGGCAATGACTTGCGACAAGAACCAGTCGACATACAGTATCGAGCTGTCATAACTGTTGCTGATCGCTGGCTTGTTCGCCAGGTTGGTATAGGCGGGGCGCTCGATGCCGAACAGCGAAGGCTGCCATTTGTCGAATTGCTGGGGATAACGGTGGCTGTAGTTCCAGTGGTTGCCCAGGGTATGCAGCACGATCAGCTTCTTGGCCGCCGGATCGCCCATCGCCTTTTGCAGCTGCGGCAGCAGGATGGCGTCCAGGTTAGAGGTGTCGGTGAAGCCGCCGAGGTTGAGGAACTGCACCACGTCCGCTTCGTTGGCGAACACGGAAACAGGCGTGTCGAATTTGCCGTATGACATCTGGTTCGAAATCCAGTAAGTCTTGAACCCGGCTTCCTTGTAGGCGGTGATGAAGGATTTCTCGGCGAAACCGGCTTTCAGGCTCTCGGTCGCCGGCTTGCGCGACACCATGACCGGCACCGACAGGCGGGTTGCGGAAACCGAGGTAATGACATCGGTAAAGCTGACCAGGTTGCTCTCCTTGCTGAGCAAGGGGTTGGTGTCGCGCTGATAGCCGTTAAGGCTCCAGCGGTCGTAGCGTGAAGATTCGCCGATCACCATCACCACGATCTGGGGTGTGTTTTGCTGGCTGGCCTGGTGTGCGCCGAAGTGGAACTGGCTGTTCTTGTGTTCCAGGTCGTCCAGGTATTCCCGTTCTTTCCAGAAATCGTAGCCGCGTACCGCCAGCCCGAAAGGCCAGGTGCGGCTGACCGGATCCGCTTCCAGCGGCGTTGCGGCCCATTTAGGAAGCTTGCCTAGATGCATGCCCTGGCTTTCGGAGGCAACCGGCTTGCTGTTTGCTGAGGCTACCGACACTGCCTGGACGCCGATCTCCTGTCCATACAGCCAGATGCATAAACCGACAGTGAGCACTAACCAGCCAAGCCAGCGCGACGGCCCCTCCAGGTCCAGGTCGCGAGTGCGGCTGGCCGCCAGCCAGCTAAGCGCCCACCACAGCACAACCACGGCCAGGATCAGCGCCATCCACCAGATCTTGTCGCCCAGGAATTCCATCGCTTCGCGCGGACTGGTTTCAGTGATGATCCCAAGGTGGTGGGTGGTAATGCCTTGTCCGTAAAACTTGCGCAGGTAGATCTCGGTAGGCAGCGCGAAAAAGGCAGGGAACAGCAGCCAGTGAAACCAGGCGGGGCGCTTGAAGATGGACCAGATCACCAGCCATAGTCCGATTTCAGTGATGATGATGCGGAGCGGATGATCTATCGTCTGGCCGAACAGGAGGGGTACGAAGGGAACCAGGGTCAGGGCCAGGTAGGTAACCAGCACGAACAGGTTATTACGGCGAAGCAAGGCAGGCATCATCAGCGGGAAAAATAGTCGAGTCCCATTATCCCGCAAAGCCACCGGCGGTAACCGTTGCGCATGAGATAAACACTGGCGCCGGCAGTCATTTCCATGCTCAAAAAGGCAATTGCTTCGCAAGGCGGCCTGGATTGCCGTGATCTGTTGCGTTTACGGGGCGGGCATCCCAGACGGCGGTTGACTGCAAGGCATCATAGGGATATACTCGCGGGTTCTCGATTGTAGGCTCTATGGGCCGAACGTTCTTTGGTCTGCTTCCGCTTTCTATGGCGCGTTTCTCCTCTGTTGCTGAATCGAATTGTGCGCGAATTGTATGATTTTTTCTAGCGCAAGTATCTGTCCAATCCCGGACAACCGATTTCGGGATTGTTGTTATTAACGTCGTAATTTTGTTGGATATATAACGATGCCAACCATCAATCAATTGATTCGCCAGCCGCGCGTTTCTGCGGTCGTAAAGAGCAAATCACCAGCGCTGGAAAACAGCCCGCAAAAACGCGGCGTCTGCACCCGCGTTTATACGACAACTCCAAAGAAGCCAAACTCGGCTCTGCGTAAAGTTGCCAAAGTTCGCCTGACCAACGGTTTCGAAGTCATTTCGTACATCGGCGGTGAAGGCCATAACCTGCAAGAACATAGTGTCGTGCTGTTGCGCGGCGGCCGTGTGAAGGACTTGCCGGGTGTGCGTTACCACATGGTTCGCGGTGCACTGGATACCCAGGGCGTCAAGGATCGTAAGCAAGCACGTTCGAAGTACGGTGCAAAACGTGCCAAGGCTGCAAAGAAATAATAGTTTTCGCCAGGCGCAAGCCAAACGAATAAGTGTCGGTCCCCAATGGGCCGAGTAAGTGGGGGGCTATGATGGCCGTCCGCGAGTGTGCAGGAACAAAAGGTCTGCGCGCTCAACTGAAGATTGAAAGGAATCGAAATGCCACGTCGTCGTGAAGTTCCCAAGCGGGAGATTCTGCCGGATCCGAAATTCGGCAATGTTGATGTTGCGAAGTTCGTCAACGTCCTGATGTTGTCCGGTAAGAAATCGGTCGCAGAAAACATCATTTACGGTGCCTTCGAGCACATTCAAACCAAATCCGGCAAAGATCCGCTGGAAGTGTTTGCACTTGCCATCGGCAACTGCAAGCCGCTGGTTGAAGTCAAGTCGCGTCGCGTTGGTGGTGCAAACTACCAGGTGCCAGTTGAAGTCCGTCCTGTCCGTCGTATGGCGTTGTCGATGCGCTGGTTGCGTGAAGCAGCCAACAAGCGCAGCGAAAAATCGATGCCGCAACGCCTGGGCGGCGAATTGCTGGAAGCCGCAGAAGGCCGCGGCGGCGCAATGAAAAAGCGTGACGAAGTTCACCGTATGGCAGAAGCGAACAAGGCGTTCTCGCACTTCCGCTTCTAATAGACTGGACAGCCGCCTCCCTGAATCGAGACGTCTGTCCGCATCTGAAATTTGTTCGAGCCGAGCGCATATTTTTATTAAAAATGGCGCTCGGTTTCGTGCATTAAAAGACTTAGGAATAAATCATGGCTCGCAAGACCCCCATTGAGCGCTATCGCAATATCGGTATCTCCGCTCACATCGATGCAGGTAAAACCACGACTACAGAACGCGTTCTGTTTTATACCGGTGTGAATCACAAAATCGGTGAAGTGCATGATGGCGCCGCCACCATGGACTGGATGGAACAAGAGCAAGAGCGCGGCATCACCATCACTTCCGCTGCCACGACCTGCTTCTGGAAGGGTATGGCGGGTAATTTCGCTGAGCACCACATCAACATCATCGACACCCCGGGCCACGTTGACTTCACGATTGAAGTTGAGCGCTCGATGCGTGTTCTGGATGGCGCCTGCATGGTTTACTGTGCGGTCGGCGGCGTGCAGCCGCAATCGGAAACAGTTTGGCGTCAAGCCAACAAGTACAAGGTTCCACGCCTGGCGTTCGTCAACAAGATGGACCGTACCGGCGCGAACTTCTTCAAGGTTTTCGAGCAGATGCGTGCTCGCCTGAAGGCTAACCCTGTGCCAATGCAAGTGCCTATCGGCGCTGAAGACAAGTTTGAAGGCGTGATCGACCTGGTCAAGATGAAGGCTATCTACTGGGACGACGCTAGCCAAGGCATGAAGTTCGACTACCGCGACATTCCTGCCGAACTGGCTGCGGACGCTGCCAAATGGCGTGAAAACATGGTTGAAGCCGCTGCCGAAGCATCGGAAGAGCTGATGAACAAGTACCTGGAAGAAGGCGACCTGACCGAAGCCGAAATCAAGGCTGCGATTCGTCAACGTACCCTGGCCAGCGAAATCGTGCCAATGATGTGCGGCACCGCGTTCAAGAACAAGGGCGTGCAAGCCATGCTGGACGGCGTCGTCGACTACCTGCCGTCGCCAGTGGATGTGCCGCCGGTCCCAGGCCTGGATGAAGATGATGCGCCGATCTCGCGTAAAGCGGAAGACGACGAAAAGTTTTCCGGCCTGGCGTTCAAGATCGCAACCGATCCGTTCGTTGGTCAGATCTGCTTCATGCGCTGCTATTCGGGCACCCTGAATTCGGGCGACACCGTGTTGAACTCGATCAAGGGCAAGAAAGAGCGTATCGGCCGTATCGTGCAGATGCACGCGAACCAGCGCGAAGAAATCAAGGAAATCCTGGCTGGCGACATCGCGGCGCTGATCGGGATGAAGGATACGACTACCGGCGACACACTGTGCGACGCCAATGCATTCATCATTCTGGAACGCATGGTATTCCCTGAGCCGGTGATTTCGCAGGCAGTCGAGCCTAAGACCAAGCAAGACCAGGAAAAAATGGGCTTGGCTCTGAATCGTCTGGCTGCTGAAGATCCATCGTTCCGCGTGCGTACTGACGAAGAATCGGGTCAAACCATCATCGCCGGTATGGGCGAGCTGCATCTGGATATTATCGTCGACCGCATGAAGCGCGAATTTGGCGTTGAAGCGACCGTCGGCAAGCCACAGGTTGCATATCGCGAAACCATCCGCAAGACTTGCGAAGAAATCGAAGGCAAGTTCGTCAAGCAATCGGGTGGTCGTGGTCAATACGGTCACGTGGTTCTGAAGATCGAGCCGCAAGAACCAGGCAAGGGCTTTGAGTTCGTCGACGCGATCAAGGGCGGTACCGTTCCACGCGAATACATCCCTGCAGTTGAAAAGGGTGTGCGCGAAACACTGAACACCGGCGTATTGGCCGGCTACCCAGTGGTTGATGTCAAGGTAACCCTGTTCTTCGGTTCTTACCATGATGTCGACTCGAACGAAAATGCGTTCCGCATGGCCGCTTCGATGGCGTTCAAGGATGGCTGCCGTAAAGCCAGCCCGGTTATTCTGGAGCCGATGATGGCTGTTGAAGTTGAAACTCCGGAAGACTACGCCGGTACCGTGATGGGCGACCTGTCGTCGCGTCGCGGCATGGTTCAAGGCATGGATGAAATCGCCGGCGGTGGCGGCAAGATCATCAAGGCCGAAGTGCCTCTGTCGGAAATGTTCGGTTACTCGACTTCGCTGCGTTCGGCTACCCAAGGCCGCGCAACTTACTCGATGGAATTCAAGCATTACTCCGAAGCGCCTAAGAACGTTATCGACGCAATCGTAACTTCCAAGGCCAAGTAATCAGGTAAGCAACCCTTGCCCGCCACGAGCGGGCAAGGGTTGAAATGTTTCACTCATTGTTTAACGACATCGTTCTTTTTGAAGGAAGAATAAAATGGCAAAAGGTAAATTCGAGCGGACCAAGCCGCACGTCAACGTTGGCACTATCGGCCACGTCGACCACGGCAAGACCACGCTGACAGCAGCGATCGCGACAGTATTGTCGAAGAAGTTTGGCGGCGAAGCCAAAGCATACGATCAGATTGACGCGGCGCCAGAAGAAAAAGCGCGCGGCATCACGATCAACACAGCGCACGTTGAATACGAAACTGCCAACCGCCACTACGCCCACGTTGACTGCCCAGGCCATGCTGACTATGTGAAGAACATGATCACCGGCGCGGCACAGATGGACGGTGCGATCCTGGTTTGCTCGGCAGCTGACGGCCCGATGCCACAGACCCGTGAGCACATCCTGTTGTCGCGTCAAGTTGGCGTGCCATACATCATCGTGTTCCTGAACAAGGCTGACATGGTCGACGACGAAGAGTTGCTCGAGCTGGTCGAAATGGAAGTGCGCGAACTGCTGACCAAGTACGAATTCCCAGGCGACGACCTGCCAATCATCAAGGGTTCGGCGAAACTGGCGCTGGAAGGCGACACTGGTCCTCTGGGCGAGCAAGCGATCATGGCTCTGGCAGAAGCGCTGGACACCTACATCCCGACACCGGAACGTGCTGTTGACGGTACATTCCTGCTGCCAGTGGAAGACGTGTTCTCGATCTCGGGCCGCGGTACTGTTGTGACTGGCCGTGTTGAGCGCGGTATTGTGAAAGTTGGCGAAGAGCTGGAAATCATCGGCATCCGCGACACACAAAAGACGACATGTACTGGCGTTGAAATGTTCCGCAAGCTGCTGGACCAAGGTCAAGCGGGCGACAACGTTGGCGTTCTGCTGCGCGGCACCAAGCGTGAAGACGTAGAGCGGGGCCAAGTGCTGGCCAAGCCAGGTTCGATCAAGCCGCACAAGCATTTCACAGGCGAGATCTATGTTCTGTCGAAAGACGAAGGCGGCCGTCATACACCGTTCTTCAACAACTATCGTCCACAGTTCTACTTCCGTACAACGGACGTGACTGGTTCGATCGAGTTGCCAAAGGACAAAGAAATGGTGATGCCTGGCGATAACGTGTCGATCACAGTAATGCTGATCAACCCGATCGCGATGGAAGAAGGCCTGCGTTTCGCGATCCGCGAAGGTGGCCGTACCGTTGGTGCAGGTGTTGTCGCCAAGATCCTGGCTGACTAATAGTAGTTGTAGTGCAACAAGCAAGCCGCCTCGGCGGTTTGCTGTCAACGTAACAATATGCCGTGGGTGGCGTTCATCCACGGTTCGTTCTTTAAAGGAAAATCATGTCCGCTGCTAACCAAAAAATCCGTATCCGCCTGAAGGCGTTCGACTACAAGCTGATCGACCAGTCCGCACAGGAAATCGTTGATACAGCCAAGCGTACCGGTGCAGTTGTCAAAGGCCCGGTGCCTCTGCCGACACGTATCCAGCGTTTTGACGTCCTGCGTTCGCCGCACGTCAACAAGACATCGCGCGACCAGTTCGAAATCCGCACCCACCAACGCCTGATGGACATCGTTGACCCAACCGACAAGACTGTCGATGCGTTGATGAAGCTGGACCTGCCAGCCGGCGTGGATGTAGAAATCAAGCTGCAGTAAACCACAACAATTGCGGGACAGAGTTTAGGAGCCACCGCAGCGTGGCGAATTACTCTGTCCCCGACTGTTCAGTAGGTGTTGTAAATAAGGTGTGACCGGTTAAAGTTTGACATACCACGACAAAGATGGTCTTGCAAATAAAAATTTACCCGGTTATACTGATCGGCTTCGGTGCAATTGCGGCGGCTTTCGTCTAGCAATTGCACTCATTTTAGTAGTACAAACATCAGCCCCGCCCAATCGTAGGCGGGAATGGAGAAAAACAATGAGCCTAGGCCTTGTTGGTCGCAAGGTTGGTATGATGCGCATCTTCACGGAAGATGGGGATTCGATCCCTGTAACCGTGCTGGACGTGTCGAACAACCGCGTGACCCAAATCAAAACGCCTGAAACAGACGGTTATACCGCTGTTCAAGTTGCATTCGGTCAGCGTCGCGCTTCACGCGTGACTAAAGCTGCTGCTGGTCACTACGCCAAAGCTGGCGTCGAGGCTGGTACCATCCTCAGAGAATTCCGCATTGATTCAACCAAGGCTTCCGAGCTGAAGGCCGGCGAAGTTATCGCTGCCAGCCTGTTCGAAGTCGGTCAAAAGGTTGACGTTCAAGGTGTCTCGATCGGTAAGGGTTACGCTGGTACCATCAAGCGTCACAACTTTGCATCCGGTCGTGCCAGCCACGGTAACTCCCGTTCGCATAATGTCCCAGGTTCCATCGGTATGGCGCAGGATCCAGGTCGCGTTTTCCCTGGTAAGCGCATGACCGGTCACATGGGTGACGTTACTGTAACCACGCAAAACCTCGAAATCGCACGTGTTGACGCTGAGCGCCAACTGCTGCTGGTCAAGGGCGCGGTTCCAGGTGCTAAGAACGGCCAAGTTGTGGTTAGCCCTGCGATCAAAATCAAAGCTAAGAAGGGAGCCTAATTCATGGAACTCAAGCTCCTGAATGACCAAGGTCAAGCTGCTTCGAACGTTGCTGCTCCGGATACCATTTTCGGCCGCGACTACAACGAAGCTCTGATTCACCAGGTCGTAGTTGCTTACCAAGCTAACGCTCGCAGCGGTAACCGTAAGCAAAAAGACCGTGAAGAAGTTCATCACACGACTAAAAAGCCATGGCGCCAAAAGGGCACTGGCCGCGCTCGTGCCGGTATGTCGTCTTCGCCACTGTGGCGCGGCGGTGGTCGGATTTTCCCGAACTCGCCTGACGAAAACTTCACGCACAAAGTAAACAAGAAGATGTATCGCGCAGGTCTCTGCTCGATTCTGTCGCAGTTGGCACGCGAAGGTCGTCTGTCGGTCGTCGAGAACTTCTCGGTTGAAGCGCCAAAGACCAAATTGCTGTCGCAAAAGCTGAAGACCATGGGTCTGGATTCCGTGTTGGTGATCACCGACAACCTGGAAGAAAACCTGTTGTTGGCGTCGCGTAACCTGCCAGGCTTCCTGGTATGTGAGCCACGTCACGCTGACCCAGTATCGCTTGTGTTCTACAAGAAGATCCTGATCACCAAGCAAGCTTTGGCTAAGATTGAGGAGATGCTGGCATGAACGCAGTAGTTAAACATAGCGAAGAGCGCTTGATGAAAGTGCTGCTGGCGCCGGTCATTTCCGAAAAGGCAACGATGGTTGCGGAGAAAAACGAGCAAGTCGTTTTCCGTATCGCACCAGACGCTACCAAGCTGGAAGTCAAGGCTGCTGTCGAACTGCTCTTCAAAGTTCAGGTTGAGTCGGTGCAGGTTGCCAATCGCCAGGGTAAGCAAAAGCGTAGCGGCAAGACCATGGGTCGCCGCAACCACACCCGTCGCGCATTCGTATGCTTGAAGCCGGGTCAAGAGATCAACTTCACCGAGGAGGCTAAATAATGGCACTCGTTAAAGTTAAACCAACCTCGCCGGGCCGCCGTGGCATGGTCAAGGTCGTTAATCCCGACCTGTACAAAGGCCGTCCATTTGCTGCCCTGATCGAGAAGAAGTCGAAAACAGCTGGTCGTAACAACAACGGTCATATCACTACTCGCCACATCGGCGGTGGTCATAAGCAACATTACCGTCTGATCGACTTCAAGCGCACCAAGGATGGCATTCCAGCGAAAGTGGAACGTATCGAATACGATCCAAACCGCACTGCGAATATCGCCCTGTTGTGCTACGCCGACGGCGAGCGTCACTACATCATCGCCACCAAGGGCATGGCTGTAGGCGACCAGGTAATGAGCGGCTCGGAAGCGCCGATCAAATCCGGCAACTGCCTGCCAATCCGTAACATTCCGGTTGGTACGATTCTGCATTGCGTCGAAATGCTGCCAGGTAAGGGTGCCCAGATGGCCCGTACCGCCGGCGCCGGCGTTGTGCTGATGGCTCGTGAAGGTACTTACGCCCAGATTCGTCTGCGTTCCGGTGAAGTTCGCCGTGTTCACATCGAATGCCGCGCAACCGTAGGCGAAGTCGGCAATGCCGAACACAGCCTGCGCAAGATCGGTAAAGCGGGTGCGATGCGTTGGCGTGGTGTTCGTCCTACCGTTCGCGGTGTGGTCATGAACCCGGTTGACCATCCTCACGGTGGTGGTGAAGGCAAGACCGCAGCTGGTCGTCATCCAGTTTCGCCATGGGGCCAACAGACCAAGGGTAAGAAGACACGCAGCAACAAGCGTACTACTTCCATGATCGTCTCGCGCCGTGGCAAGAAATAAGGGGTAACACATGACACGTTCATTGAAAAAAGGGCCGTTCTGCGACGCCCATCTGGTGAAAAAAGTTGAAACTGCGCAAGCAGTCAAAGACAAAAAGCCAATCAAGACTTGGTCCCGTCGCTCGACCATCATGCCGGATTTTATCGGTCTGACGATTGCTGTGCATAACGGCAAGCAACACGTCCCGGTATACGTATCCGAGAACATGGTTGGTCACAAGCTCGGCGAATTCGCGCTGACCCGTACGTTCAAGGGTCATGCTGCTGATAAGAAGGCTAAGAAATAAGGTCCGATGATGGAAACTAAAGCTACCCTCCGCGGTGTGCGCCTTTCGGCTCAAAAGGGCCGTCTGGTCGCCGACCTGATTCGCGGCAAAAAAATTGATCAAGCACTTAACATCCTGGCCTTCAGCCCGAAAAAAGGTGCAGCTATCATCAAGCGTGTTCTGGAATCCGCAATTGCGAATGCCGAACACAATGACGGTGCTGATATCGACGAGCTGAAAGTCACGACGATATATGTGGAAAAAGGTTCGGTCCTCAAGCGCTTCACAGCGCGTGCAAAAGGCCGTGGCGATCGTATCTCGAAGCAATCCTGTCACATTTACGTGACTGTCGGAAACTAAGGAGTCACGATGGGACAGAAGATTCATCCAACCGGTTTTCGCCTTGCGGTTACACGTAACTGGGGATCCCGCTGGTATGCAGGCAACAGCAATTTTGCCCAAATGCTCGGCGAAGATCTGAAAGTACGCGCTTTCCTCAAGAAAAAACTGAAGAACGCATCGGTCGGCCGCGTTGTTATCGAGCGTCCTGCAAAGAACGCACGCATCACGATTTACAGCTCGCGTCCTGGTGTTGTTATTGGCAAAAAAGGCGAAGACATCGAAGTACTGAAGTCGGCGCTGACCAAGCTGATGGGTGTGCCGGTTCACGTTAATATCGAAGAAATTCGTAAACCTGAAATCGACGCACAGCTGATCGCTGATTCGATCGCGCAGCAGCTCGAAAAACGCATCATGTTCCGCCGCGCGATGAAACGTGCGATGCAGAACGCAATGCGTCTGGGCGCGCAAGGGATCAAGATCATGTCGTCCGGCCGTCTGAACGGTATCGAAATCGCACGTACCGAATGGTACCGCGAAGGTCGCGTACCACTTCACACGCTGCGCGCCGACATCGACTACGGTTTCGGCGAAGCTGAAACCACGTACGGCATTATCGGCATCAAAGTCTGGGTTTACAAGGGCGATCGTCTGGCTAACGGCGAAGCGCCGGTAATCGACGTACCTAACGACGACGACAAGAAACGCCGTGGTCCACGTCGTGATGATGGCAAACCAGCTGGTCGTCCACGTGCTAAAACTACAACGGCAGGTCCAGGAGCGCCAGCTGCGCGTCCAGCCCGTGCCAAGAAGCCGGATGGCGCTGCTGAAGGTGTTGCTGCTGTTGCTGCGCCGGCTGAGAAAGCAGGAGAATAATCATGCTGCAACCAGCACGCAGAAAATATCGTAAAGAGCAAAAGGGCCGCAACAAAGGCATTTCGCATTCGCGCGGCACTGCCGTGTCGTTCGGCGAATTTGGCTTGAAGGCGATCGGCCGCGGTCGTATCACCGCGCGCCAGATTGAGGCAGCTCGTCGCGCAATGACCCGTCATATCAAACGGGGTGGTCGTATCTGGATCCGCATTTTCCCGGATAAGCCAATTTCGCAAAAGCCTGCTGAAGTCCGGATGGGTAACGGTAAGGGTAATCCCGAGTACTACGTGGCTGAAATCCAGCCAGGTAAAGTGCTGTACGAGATGGATGGCGTCGACGAAGCTCTGGCGCGTGAGGCATTCCGTTTGGCTGCAGCTAAATTGCCGCTTTTGACCACGTTCGTCGTGCGTCAAGTTGGCCAATAATTGGAGTGAATCATGAAAGCATCTGAACTCCGCGACAAAGATCAAGCGGCCTTGACGAAAGAGCTGAACGAGTTGCTGAAGGCGCAGTTTAGCCTTCGCATGCAAATCGCTACTCAGCAATTGAGCAATACGTCGCAATTGAAGAAAGTTCGTCGCGATATAGCACGGGTCAAGACCGTCATCAATTCGAAGGGCGCCCTGTAATGAACGATCAAGTGAAACAAGCGCTCAAGCGCACGCTGGTTGGTAAAGTTGTGTCCGATAAAATGGACAAGACTGTTACCGTCCTGATCGAACGCCACGTCAAGCATCCTCTGTATGGCAAAATCATCGTGCGTACTAACAAGTACCATGCACATGACGAAACCAACCAGGCCAAGGAAGGCGACGTAGTCGAGATCCAAGAAGGACGTCCAATCTCCAAGACTAAAGCTTGGAGCGTGACACGTGTGGTACAAGTGGCACAAGTCCTGTAAGTATTTGTTGCGAGCCAAGCATTTTGATGTAATAATGCTTGGCTTCGCTCCTGTTGGCTTCCAATAAGAGCGAAATAAACACCCTGCAGTATCTAGCAAGAAGTTTTGGAAGTCGTCCACCTAAGCAGTGCGCTCAGCAGAGTTGCCCTGACAGGACCAAGACTGACCGTAAATCCGCATCGTGCGGCAGCGAGTTAAGTTGGGAAAGAAAATATTATGATTCAAACGGAAAGCCGGCTCGAAGTAGCCGACAACACTGGTGCACGCGAAGTTATGTGTATCAAAGTTCTGGGTGGTTCCAAGCGTCGCTATGCCAGCATTGGTGATGTGATCAAGGTTACCGTCAAAGTGGCAGCGCCACGTGGTCGCGTCAAAAAAGGCGAGATCTATAACGCCGTTGTCGTGCGGACCGCTAAAGGTGTTCGCCGTCAAGATGGTTCGTTGGTCAAGTTCGATGGCAATGCAGCAGTGCTGCTGAACGCGAAGCTTGAGCCAATTGGTACGCGTATTTTTGGACCAGTCACTCGTGAACTGCGCACTGAGCGCTTCATGAAGATTGTGTCGCTCGCGCCTGAAGTGCTGTAAGGAGTCGAGATGGATAAGATTCGGAAAAGCGACGAAGTAATCGTCCTGACTGGTAAAGACAAGGGCAAGCGCGGTGTTGTTAAGCAACGCGTTGATGCTAACCATGTTGTCGTAGAAGGCATCAACGTTGCTAAAAAAGCAACCAAGCCGAACCCGATGACTGGTGTAACTGGTGGCATCATTGACAAGTTGATGCCAATTCACGTGTCAAATGTGGCGTTGTTCAACGCTGCAACTGGCAAGGCAGATCGCGTTGGTTTTAAAGATGTGGATGGCAAGAAAGTCCGCGTTTTCAAGTCCAGTGGCGAAGTTGTTAAGGTTTAAGAGATCATGGCCCGTCTCCAAGAATTCTATAAAGAAAAAGTCGTTACCGACCTGACAGCGAAATACGCTTACAAGTCCGTGATGGAAGTGCCGCGCATCCTGAAGATCACCCTGAACATGGGTCTGTCGGAAGCGATTGCGGACAAGAAGATCATTGAACACGCTGTTGGCGATTTGACCAAGATTGCAGGTCAGAAGCCAGTCGTGACCAAGGCACGGAAAGCTATCGCGGGTTTCAAGATCCGTGAAGGCTATCCAATCGGTTGCATGGTTACATTGCGTGGCGCTCAGATGTACGAGTTCCTGGATCGCCTGATCACTGTCGCGCTGCCGCGCGTTCGTGACTTCCGTGGCGTTTCCGGTCGCGCATTTGACGGTCGTGGTAACTACAATATCGGTGTGAAAGAGCAGATCATTTTCCCCGAAATTGAGTACGACAAGATTGATGTGTTGCGTGGTATGAATATCAGTATCACGACGACTGCAAAGACCGACGACGAAGCAAAATCGCTTCTCGCCGCATTTAAATTTCCGTTCAGAAACTGAGGTTGCCATGGCAAAACTGGCACTGATTAACCGTGAACAAAAGCGCGCTGACCTGGTAAAGAAATACGCCGGCAAGCGTGCCGAGTTGAAGGCAATCATTGATGACCAATCGAAATCGGAAGAAGAGCGCTACGAAGCTCGCTTGAAATTGCAAGCGCTGCCACGTAACTCGGCTCCGACACGTCAACGTAATCGTTGCTCCCTGACTGGTCGTCCACGTGGCACTTTCCGCAAGTTCGGTCTGGGCCGTATTAAGCTCCGTGAAATCGCCATGCGTGGCGAAATTCCGGGTATGACTAAAGCAAGCTGGTAATAGGAGAATATGCAATGAGTATGAGCGATCCTATCGCCGATATGCTGACCCGTATCCGCAATGCGCAAGTAGTTCACAAGACAACCGTGGCAATGCCATCGTCGAAGGTCAAGATTGCGATTGCCAACGTCCTCAAGGACGAGGGTTACATTGAAGATTTCGCTGTCGCAGAAGAAGGCGGCAAAGCGGAACTCAAAATCGGTTTGAAGTATTACGCCGGCCGTCCTGTTATCGAACGTCTTGATCGTGTGTCCCGTCCAGGGCTGCGGATCTACAAGGGCAAAGATGACATCCCTAACGTGATGAACGGCTTAGGTGTGGCAATTATTTCGACACCTGCTGGTGTCATGACGGACCGCAAAGCGCGCGCAACCGGTGTCGGTGGCGAAGTTATTTGCTACGTCGCCTAAGGAGTGCAACATGTCTCGTGTAGGTAAAATGCCGATTGCACTGCCAACTGGCGCGGAAGCGACCATTACAGCAGCGCAGATCACAGTTAAGGGCCCATTGGGCTCACTTTCCCAGGCTTTGAATGGCCTGGTAAAAATCGAAAACAACAACGGCACGCTGAATTTCGCTGCCGCTGACGACAGCCGCGAAGCCAATGCGATGTCAGGCACCCTGCGTGCTCTGGTCAACAACATGGTCAATGGCGTAACCAAGGGTTTCGAAAAGAAGCTGAACCTGGTTGGCGTGGGTTTTCGTGCGCAAGCACAAGGTGACAAGTTGAATCTGTCGCTCGGTTTTTCGCATCCGGTGGTTCACCAAATGCCGCAAGGCGTGACCGTGGCAACTCCGACGCAAACCGAGATCCTGATCAAGGGTATCGACAAGCAACGTGTTGGTCAGGTTGCTGCAGAAGTTCGTGCTTACCGCGAACCTGAGCCGTATAAGGGCAAGGGCGTTCGTTACTCGGACGAAGTGGTAATCCTTAAAGAAACCAAGAAGAAGTAATAGGGGTTGACGATGGATAAGAAACAATCACGTCTGCGCCGCTCACGCCAAACGCGTGCCAAGATCGCAGAGTTAAAGGTGAACCGCCTGGCAGTGCATCGCACCAACTTGCACATTTACGCCAGCATCATCGGCCCTGACGCTAAAGTGCTGGCTTCGGCCTCCACACTGGAAGCTGAAGTACGTGCAGAACTGGCCGGCAAGTCCGGTGCAGGCGGCAATACGGCAGCTGCATCTCTGGTTGGCAAGCGCGTTGCCGAGAAGGCACTGAAAGCAGGAGTTACCGAAGTTGCGTTTGATCGCTCCGGTTTCCGTTACCACGGCCGCGTCAAGGTGCTGGCAGATGCCGCCCGTGAAGCCGGTCTGAAGTTCTAAGGAAGAATCGTCATGGCAAAAATGCAATCGAAAATGCAAAGCGATAAGCCGGATGATGGCATGCGCGAAAAAATGATCGCGGTCAACCGTGTGACCAAAGTGGTCAAGGGTGGTCGTATCATGGGTTTCGCAGCATTGGCTGTTGTTGGTGATGGCGATGGCCGTATCGGCATGGGCAAGGGCAAATCCAAGGAAGTGCCGGTTGCAGTGCAGAAGGCTATGGAAGAAGCCCGTCGCAAGATGATCAAGGTAACGCTGAAGAACGGTACATTGCAGCACGCAATCTCCGGCAAGCACGGCGCCTCATCGGTGCTGATGCTGCCAGCAAAAGACGGTACTGGCGTCATCGCCGGCGGTCCAATGCGCGCAATCTTCGAAGTACTGGGTGTGACGAACGTTGTGGCCAAGTCCACTGGTTCGACCAATCCTTACAACATGGTTCGTGCTACTTTGAACGGCTTGTCAAAGATGAACACGCCATCGGAAATTGCTGCCAAGCGCGGCAAGTCCGTTGAAGAAATTCTGGGCTAAGGTGATCAAAATGACAAAGACTGTAAAAGTACAATTGATCAAGGGTTTGATCGGCACGCGCGAAACTCATCGCGCGACAGTTCGCGGCCTGGGCCTGCGTCGTGTCAATTCGGTTTCCGAATTGCAAGACACCCCAGCTGTGCGCGGCATGATCAATAAAGTGTCCTATCTTGTGAAAGTGGTGTCGTAAGCTTAGGCTTGCGAACGGAGCAAATTATGGAATTGAATACTATTCAACCTGCAGATGGCGCCAAGCATTACAAGCGTCGCGTTGGTCGTGGTATCGGCTCGGGCCTGGGTAAGACAGCCGGCCGCGGTCACAAGGGTCAAAAATCGCGTTCGGGCGGTTTCCACAAGGTCGGCTTTGAAGGCGGTCAGATGCCTCTGCAACGTCGTTTGCCAAAACGCGGCTTCAAGTCGATGGCAACGCCGTACAAGGCTGAAGTTCGTTTGTCGGACCTGGAAAACCTGCCGGTAACTGAAATCGATATCCTGGTGTTGAAGCAAGCTGGCGTGATCGGTGAGCTGGCACGCGTGGTACGCGTCATCCTGTCGGGCGAAGTCACCAAGAAGGTAACGCTCAAAGGCTTGATCGCTACCAAGGGTGCAAAAGCTGCGATTGAAGCGGCGGGCGGATCGGTTGCTTAATTTGTCGTTCTAACTCGTAGCAATGGAGCAATAAGTGGCGACTTCTCCCCAACTTGCAAAGAGTGCTGCGAGCGGCTTCCCTTGGGGCCGTCTGTGGTTCTTGCTTGCTGCATTGGTTGTATATCGTATTGGTGCGCATATTCCTGTACCGGGAATTGACCCATCGCAGTTAGCGCAATTGTTTAAGCAGCACCAGGGCGGCATTTTGGGCATGTTCAACATGTTCTCTGGTGGTGCGTTGTCGCGATTCACCGTGTTTGCGCTGGGGATCATGCCGTATATCTCGGCTTCGATCGTGATGCAATTGATGTCGATTGTGTCGCCTCAGCTGGAAGCGTTGAAGAAAGAAGGCGAATCCGGCCGCCGCAAGATTACCCAATACACCCGTTACGGTACGCTGTTGCTGGCGACGTTCCAGGCCCTGGGGATTGCAGTAGCGCTGGAATCGCAACCTGGCCTGGTGCTGGATGCAGGCCTGGCTTTCCGCTTCACGACAGTTGTGACGCTGGTGACAGGAACGATGTTTTTGATGTGGTTGGGCGAACAGATTACCGAGCGTGGTCTTGGTAATGGTATCTCGATCATCATTTTTGCAGGTATCGCAGCTGGTTTGCCAAATGCGGTTGGTGGTTTGTTCGGACAGGTAAGTACCGGTTCCATGAGTGCCTTGTCGGCGATCCTGATTTGTCTGATCGCAGCCGGCGTGACATACCTGGTGGTGTTTATCGAACGCGGCCAGCGCAAGATCCTGGTGAATTATGCCAAGCGTCAAGTGGGCAACAAGATTTATGGCGGTCAAAGCAGTCATTTGCCGCTGAAGCTGAATATGGCTGGTGTAATTCCTCCAATCTTTGCTTCCTCGATCATCTTGTTTCCTGCGACAATCACGAGTTGGTTTACTTCCGGTGATTCAACCAATCCGGTGGTCAACTTCCTGAAGGATATGGCGGCTTCACTGGCGCCAGGCGAGCCGATTCATGCTTTGTTGTATGCGATTGCGATTGTGTTCTTCTGCTTTTTCTACACTGCACTGGTATTCAACAGCAAGGAAACAGCAGACAACCTGAAGAAAAGCGGCGCGTTTGTGCCGGGGATTCGTCCAGGTGAACAGACAGCACGTTATATCGACAAGATCTTGATGCGTTTGACTCTGGTTGGCGCGGTCTATATCACGGTAGTGTGTCTGGTTCCGGAATTCTTGATCGCTCGCTGGAAGGTACCGTTCTATTTTGGTGGTACATCGCTGTTGATTATCGTAGTGGTCACCATGGACTTCATGGCGCAGGTACAGAATTACGTGATGTCGCAGCAATATGATTCGCTGCTGCGTAAGGCAAATTTCAAGGGCGGCGTTTCGACGCGGTAAGTTGAGATGAACGACCAGAGGAACCAGTAGACCGAATGGCAAAAGACGACGTTATCCAGATGCAAGGCGAGATTCTTGAGAATCTCCCCAATGCAACATTTAGAGTCAAGTTGGAAAACGGACATATCGTCCTCGGTCATATTTCTGGCAAGATGCGCATGAACTATATTCGTATCCTGCCAGGAGATAAGGTGACAGTGGAATTGACACCTTATGATTTAAGCCGGGCACGGATTGTGTTCCGTACCAAGTAACTAATTTTATTAGTGTTGGGGACAGAGTAACGCTTCGCTTAACTCTGTCCCGCAAATTTTAGTGAAGAAAGAGGGCAAAAATGAAAGTGCTCGCATCAGTCAAGCGGATCTGCCGCAACTGTAAGATCATTAAGCGCAAAGGCGTAGTTCGCGTCATTTGTACGGAACCGCGCCATAAACAGCGCCAAGGTTAATTAACGTTATTGATCGAGGAATAACGAATGGCACGTATTGCAGGGGTCAACATCCCCAATCATCAGCACACCGTCATCGGCTTGACAGCCATCTACGGTGTTGGCCGCCCACGCGCACAAGAAATTTGCGAGAGCACGGGTATTTTGACTACGAAGAAGATCAAAGATCTCGACGATAACGAGCTGGAAAAGCTGCGCGACGAAATTGCAAAATTCGTCGTCGAAGGTGACCTGCGTCGTGAACTGTCGATGAACATCAAGCGTTTGATGGATCTGGGTTGCTATCGTGGTATGCGTCACCGTAAAGGCTTGCCTTGCCGTGGCCAACGTACTCGTACCAATGCTCGTACCCGCAAGGGCCCGCGCAAAGCCGCTCAATCGCTGAAGAAATAATTAAGCTGCCACGCTTCCGTGGCAACTGATTGTTCTTAGGTAGTCGGATTCAAGGAAATTATTATGGCAAAGTCCCCAAATAACGCCGCAGCAGCACGTGTGCGTAAAAAAGTTAAAAAGAACGTTGCTGAAGGCATCGCGCACATCCACGCGTCTTTCAACAACACCATCATCACGATTACCGATCGTCAAGGTAACGCGTTGTCGTGGGCGACATCTGGTGGCGCTGGCTTTAAAGGCTCCCGCAAGTCGACTCCATTTGCAGCGCAGGTTGCAGCCGAAGCCGCTGGTAAAGTGGCTGTGGAATGTGGCGTGAAGAACCTGGAAGTTCGCATCAAGGGCCCAGGCCCAGGTCGTGAATCCGCGGTTCGTGCATTGAACAACCTAGGCATCAAGATCACCCAGATTCAAGATGTCACTCCAGTACCGCATAACGGCTGCCGCCCACCTAAGCGTCGTCGTATCTAAATCGATTCTGATTGTCGCTGCTGCCTGCAGTAGCGATTGCAAGTTGCCCGCCAATGACCTTGGCGGGTTTTGTTCTTAAGCCCACTGTCTGGTTGAAAGCAAACCGGACTAGCGCCAGGTCGGTTGTCGACCGCAAAAGGCAGTAATGTCTCGGCGTCATATTTTTAAAAGGAAGCATCGTGGCACGTTATATCGGACCTAAAGCAAAACTCTCCCGCCGTGAAGGTACGGACCTGTTCCTGAAGAGCGCACGCCGCTCGCTGGATTCCAAGTGCAAACTGGATTCCAAGCCAGGTCAGCATGGCCGCACATCGGGCGCACGTACCTCCGACTACGGCAACCAATTGCGCGAAAAGCAAAAGGTCAAGCGTATGTACGGCATCCTGGAACGCCAGTTCCGCCGTTATTTCGCTGAAGCGGACCGTCGCAAGGGCAACACCGGCGAAACATTGCTGCGTTTGCTGGAGGCGCGTCTGGACAACGTTGTTTACCGTATGGGTTTTGGTTCGACCCGTGCTGAAGGCCGTCAATTGGTCTCGCACAAGGCGTTCACCGTCAACGGCAACGTGGTCAACATCGCGTCTTACCAAGTGAAGCCAGGCGACGTTGTCGCCGTCCGCGAAAAAGCCAAGAAGCAAGTGCGTATCGTTGAAGCTCTGTCGCTGGCAGAACAAGGCGGCATGCCATCGTGGGTTTCGGTCGATGCGAAGAAAATGGAAGGTACTTTCAAGTCCCTGCCAGACCGCAACGAAATCGCCAACGATGTCAACGAATCGCTGATCGTCGAACTGTACTCGCGTTAATTTCAGTTTTTCCGGCCCTGCCTGCAGTCATATTTTCCGCAGGCGGGGCTTTTTCATCAGGGTGGCGCCGGCAATCTTCAGGATTATCGGCGGCGCCCTTAATGCCATCAGCCTTATCGGTGTAACGAGCCGAGGGTATTGAAAAGGACATTTCATGCAAAACAGCTTGTTGAAGCCACGTATTATCGAAGTAGAAGCACTGGGTGCCGGCCACGCTAAAGTCGTGATGGAACCGTTTGAACGTGGTTACGGCCACACCCTGGGCAATGCGCTGCGCCGCGTGCTGCTGTCGTCGATGGTTGGCTACGCGCCGACTGAAGTGACGATCGCCGGCGTGGTTCACGAATACTCGTCGCTCGACGGCGTGCAGGAAGACGTAGTCGATATCCTGCTGAACCTGAAGGGTGTCGTATTCAAGCTGCATAACCGTGACGAAGTCACGCTGACCCTGAAAAAAGATGGCGAAGGCGCAGTCCTGGCTTCCGACATCGACCTGCCGCATGACGTCGAACTGGTCAATCCGGAACACGTGATTGCCCACCTGACAGCCGGTGGCGCACTCGACATGCAGATCAAGGTTGAAAAAGGCCGCGGTTACGTGCCCGGCAACGTCCGTCGCCTGACGGAAGATGCTAACAAGACCATTGGTCGCATCATCCTGGACGCATCGTTCTCGCCGGTCCGCCGTGTTTCCTACGCTGTTGAATCGGCGCGTGTGGAGCAGCGTACCGACCTGGACAAGCTGGTCATCAACATTGAAACCAATGGCGTGATCACTCCGGAAGAAGCGATTCGCCAATCGGCGCGTGTGCTGGTTGACCAGCTGAACGTGTTCGCTGCGCTGGAAGGCACCGAAGCTGCTGCCGAAGCTCCATCGCGCGCACCGCAAGTCGATCCGATCCTGTTGCGCCCGGTCGACGACCTGGAACTGACAGTACGTTCGGCGAACTGCCTGAAAGCAGAAAACATTTACTACATTGGCGATCTGATCCAGCGTAGCGAAAATGAACTGCTGAAGACGCCAAACCTGGGCCGCAAGTCGTTGAACGAAATCAAGGAAGTCCTGGCGTCCCGTGGCCTGACACTGGGCATGAAGCTGGAAAACTGGCCGCCTGCAGGCCTGGAAAAGTAATATTTGTTGTTCAGCCCGGGGTGGGATAGAATCTCGCCCTTGGGCCGCGCTCCTGAGCGAGTTTTACCGGTTCCACCCTTGTTGTATTCATTGTTGCACTTAATTTCAACCGGCCCGCGACCCAGGCAACATGCCGAAGTCGATCGAAGAGCTGGATGTAAACTCAAAAACTGAAAGGAATTACCATGCGTCACCGTCACGGCCTCCGTAAATTAAATCGTACTTCTTCCCACCGCCTCGCCATGTTGCGCAACATGACTGTTTCGCTGCTGCGCCACGAAGCAATCAAGACCACATTGCCGAAGGCAAAAGAACTGCGTCGCGTGATCGAACCGATCCTGACACTGGGCAAGACCGACACACTGGCGAACAAGCGCCTGGCATTCGCCCGTCTGCGTGACCGCGAAATGGTCCTGAAGCTGTTTGCTGAACTGGGTCCACGTTACGCAAACCGTAACGGCGGCTACCTGCGCATCCTGAAAATGGGTTTCCGCGTTGGCGATAACGCTCCAATGGCTTACATCGAGCTGCTGGACCGCCCTGAAATCAGCGATGCTGCTGATGTACCGACAGCTGACTAAGCTGGTCAACTCAGTTAGCTAACTTAACCAGCTCAGCTGCGTTAAAATCAAAAGCCAGGCCTAGCCTGGCTTTTTTGCGTTTTGCGCGCCATTCCCCGGCCCTGCGCCATGATATTGAATCGCGGCGCCGGTTGTAAGGATCACCTTGGGGAATCGACTATGTCAGACGCCTTGCTTATACTCACCAACTTGCCGGATGCGGCCAGCGCACAAGCGCTGGCACGGCAGCTGGTAGAACGAAAACTGGCAGCTTGTGTCAATATCCTGCCAGCCGTGCAAGCGGTGTATCGCTGGCAAGGCGTGGTGGAGCAGGCCAGCGAAGCGACTTTGCTGATCAAGACCGCCGCCGCTCGCTATGCGGAGCTGGAGGTTGCAATCAAGGCGGCCCACCCGTACGCGTTGCCGGAAATAATTGCCTTGCCGATCGTGGCCGGTTTGCCGGCCTACCTGGACTGGATTACTGCAGAAACCCAAAAGGACGTGAATGTTTAAGTACCTTATTAAGCACATTAGGCAATTGTCCCTGCTGTTTGCCATGATGTTCGCGCTGTGCCTGGCGCATGCCGAGGAAGACGACTACCTGGCGCCGGAAGTGGCGTTCAAGTTTTCAGCGCGCATGGCCGATGCCAAGACAGCCGAAGTGACCTACGCGATTGCCGACGGCTATTACATGTATCGCGAGCGTTTCCATTTCAAGGCCGAAGGCGCCACGCTGGGCGAACCGCAGATCCCTGCCGGCACTGTCAAGTTCGACCAGACCTTCAACAAGAATGTCGAGACCTATCATCACAGCGTCACCATCCGCCTGCCGGTCGAGGCAAACGGCAGCTTCACGCTGATTTCCACCGGCCAGGGCTGCGCCGACAAGGGGTTGTGCTATCCGCCCATGGATTCGAGCATCAGCCTGTCCACCACCGGCGGCAGCTCCGCTGGCGGCCTGCTGAGCGCGATGGGTATCGCGAAAGGCAGCAGCGCCATCGATACGCCGGTCGCAGGCGGTAATGCCTCTGCGGCCGCCGTACAGGCGCCTGGGAGCGTGATTCCATCCGCTCCTGCCGATACCGAGAGCGGCCGCATCGAATCATCGCTGAAGGGCGGCAAACTGCTGGTGATCATGCCGCTGTTCCTGCTGCTGGGCCTGGGGCTCGCCTTCACGCCCTGCGTCCTGCCCATGGTGCCTATCCTGTCGTCGATCATTGTCGGCGAAGGCACCAAGGTCAGCCGTGGCCGCGGTTTCCTGCTTTCAGTGACCTATGCGCTAGGGATGGCGCTGGTCTACACCGCGCTGGGCGTTGCAGCCGGCCTGGCTGGCGAAGGCCTGGCCGCCACTTTGCAGAATCCGTGGGTATTGTCGGCGTTCGCTTTGCTGATGGTGCTGATGTCGCTATCCATGTTCGGTTTCTATGAGCTGCAACTGCCGGCGGCTTTCCAGACCAGGCTGACGCAAGCCTCCGGCCAGCAATCGGCCGGCAAGCTGATTGGCGTGTTTGTGATGGGCGCGATTTCGGCATTGATTGTCGGACCGTGCGTGGCAGCTCCGCTGGCCGGCGCCTTGGTGTACATCAGCCAGACCCGTGACGTAGTGGTCGGCGGCAGCGCGCTGTTTGCGATGGCGGCCGGCATGAGCGTGCCGCTGGTGCTGGTCGGCATTTCCGCCGGTTCACTGTTGCCGCGCGCCGGCGCCTGGATGGAATCGGTAAAACGTTTCTTTGGCATGCTGATGCTGGCAGTGGCGTTATGGATGGTGGCGCCGGTGATGCCGGCGCTGGCGCAGATTCTGGGCTGGGTCGCGCTGGGCATAGGCTACGGCGCATACCTGCTGTGGGGTAAATCGTCGGCCTGGTTCGCCAAGGCATTCGGCGTGGTGTTCATGGTGTGCGGCGTGGTGCAGCTGGTCGGCGGCATCAGCGGCGGGCGCGATGTGCTGGCGCCGTTGGCGCACCTGGGTGGAGCGCAGCAAAGCGCGCATACGCAATTTGTCCGAGTCAAATCAGTGGCCGAACTGGATGCTGCCCTGGCACAGACCAACGGCAAGCCGGCATTGCTGGATTTTTATGCGGACTGGTGCGTGTCGTGCAAGGAAATGGAAAAACTCACGTTCACCGACCCGCGCGTGCAAGCGCGCTTCGGCGAAATGATTTTGCTGCAAATCGACGTCACGGCCAACAACGCGGACGACAAGGCCATGCTCAAGCGCTTTAATCTGTTTGGACCGCCAGGCATCATATTGTTTGACGGACAGGGACAGGAAGTCCCTCGCGGACGCGTCATCGGTTACCAGAACGCCGATAAGTTCCTGCAATCATTATCGGTGCTGGATAGCTGATCGCTATGCCTACTCATTTGTATCCAACCTGCGGTTATGTAGATAGTAGATAAAATTCTTTAAGCTGTGGCTGCGACAGGGTATAGTTTTAGTTCGATGTTTTCGCAATTCCCCATGCAATCCAAAGGAGACTGAAATGACTTTACGCCTTGGCGACGTCGCCCCCGATTTTGAGCAGGACTCATCGCTCGGCAAGATCAATTTCTATGACTGGGCCGGCGATTCGTGGGTGGTGCTGTTTTCCCATCCGGCTGACTTTACGCCGGTCTGCACCACTGAACTCGGCCTGACTTCCAAATTGAAATCGCAGTTTGAACAGCGCGGCGTGAAAGTGATCGCGCTGTCTGTGGATCCTGCCGACAAGCATCAGGAATGGATCAAGGATATCAACGAAACGCAGAACACCGTGGTTGGTTTCCCGATCATCGCCGATGCCGACCGCAAGGTGTCGGAACTGTATGACCTGATCCATCCGAATGCCAGCGCAACGGCGACTGTGCGTTCGCTGTTCGTGATCGATCCGGCCAAGAAAGTGCGTCTGATCATTACCTATCCAGCCAGCACCGGCCGCAATTTCGACGAGATCCTGCGCGTCATCGACTCCCTGCAGCTGACCGATAATTATTCGGTCGCCACGCCAGGAAACTGGAAAGATGGGGAGGATGTCGTGATCGTGCCATCGCTGCAGGACCCCGAGGTACTGAAGCAGAAATTCCCTAAGGGTTACAAGGCGATCCGCCCTTATCTGCGCTTGACTCCGCAGCCGAACCGCGACTGATCCTGCCGCCGGTCCAGATGCCGAAAAAAAGCCCCGTCGAGAACGGGGCTTTTTATTGCGGGAGGCGGCTTCTCAGCGCCGGTCCAGCGCCTGGCTCTCCAGGTAGCGGCGGCGCTGGAAGAATACCAGCATGACGACGATAATCAGCGCCATGCTGCCCATTGTCAGCCAGAAGCCGAATGCATTTTTGAGCAGAGGCATGACTTCGAAATTCATGCCAAAGATCCCTGTGATCAGGGTCAGCGGCATGAACAATGCGGTGATGACGGTCAGCGTGCGCATGATTTCATTGGTACGGTGGGCGACCGCGGAAAAATGGATCTGCACCGCCGATTCGATCGACGACTCCAGCCGCCGCGCGTGGTTCAGCACTCGCGTAATGTGTTCCATCACATCGTTGATGCGCACCAGCAGCAAGTCCTTGGCGCGGCTGATTTCGACGCCGTCATCGATGTCGACGAAATAATCGCGCAATTCCTGCATGGCGTCGTGCTGCTCTTCACACAGGTTTTCCAGCTTGCGCAATTCGATCCGCGCATCCAGCAGCGCCATCCAGTCCTTGAACGGCCGGCGCGGATCGAGCAGCGCGCGCTGCCAGCGGTCCAGTTGCGTGGTCAGCGGCTGGCGCAGGTCCAGGTATTGGTCGACCATGGCGTTGATCAGGCGCAGCAGCAGATCTTCCGGAGAGGTCGGCGGACGCGTCGAGTGCGGCGTCTTTTCAGTCTTGTTGCAAAGGTCGAGCAAACGCGCGCGCGCCGCATCGATGGTGCGGCTGGCGCGTTCGTGAACGGTAACCAGCGCATGGTCCATGATCAGGAAAGTCACCGGCTGCGTCGCCAGCTTGCTCAAGGCTGCGGGAATCCGGCGCTTGCCGGCTTCGCTGTCGGCAGCCGCGGCTGGCGGCGCAGCAATCTTGTCGACGGCGATCGGGACGCCGTTTTCAGTCGTGCGAAGATTGCCGTTGCCATTCAGCATGAGCTTGCGAAACACCACCATGCCGTAATCCTGGGTCGAATCGAAATACGAAGGGTGGTTCGGATTGAGCGTATCCGTCATGTGCGGATCGTAGATCTGCACGCCGGTGGCAAGCGCGATGGCGTTGCGCCAGGCTTCAGGATCGGCGCCTACTTCCTCGTGGGTGGCGTCGATCCACAGGAAACCTTTGACCGGTACGGTATCTGGTATTTCCTTGCTTTGGCTGACCTGGTTGTCACTGATGAGAAAGATGTCCATGCATTGTCGAGAAGCGTTTAAATATAAGCCAGAGGGCGATCATCGAGAGCAGCGATACGGCGATGATGCCGCCTTGGACCAGCGGTGACAAGGATACCGCACCAAACCAGACCTTGCCGATCACTACGCCGGCGCCGGTCGCGGCCAGGCGCAATGCTTCCAGCGCGATGTAGTATGGCCGCATCTCCATCAGGCCGCCGACTATCCATAATCCTGCCGCCAGCCAGGCAGCGTAAACCAGCCCCGGCGGCCACGACATGACGGCCTGGGCCGCCAGGAAATGCGTGGTGACCAGCAGCACGATGGTGAATTGCACCAGGCAGTAGACTTGTGCGGCACGACTAAGCTGCGGATGATACAGCGGCCGGGCGATATCGAAAGGCGCGGCCGGCCATTTTGCCGCAACATCTGCCGGACGCCAGCCCGGCGCCTTCAGCCAGACCCGCAGCTTGTCGCCCAGCCGCTGCGCGCGCCAGGCGTCCAGCCACAAGACTTTATAGACTTCGAAATTGGCCCAGATCGGGTTCCAGCTGCGCAGGGGACTGCGGGTGCCGTACACCACGGGATCCTGGTCGCGTTCTTCGATGAAGGTGCCGAACAGGCGATCCCACAGGATCAGGATGCCACCGTAATTCTTGTCCAGGTAGATATCATTGACGCCATGGTGCACGCGGTGGTTGGAAGGCGTCACCAGCACCCGGTCCAGCCATCCCAGCCGGCCTATCTGTTGCGTATGCACCCAGAACTGGTAAAGCAGGTCGATCAGCGCCACGGCGGCAAACACTTCGACCGGATAGCCCAGCAGCGCCATCGGCACATAAAAGATCCAGCTCAGGAACGGGCCGCTGCTGGTCTGGCGCAGCGCGGTCGACAGATTGTAGTCTTCGCTTTGATGGTGCACCACGTGGGCTGCCCACAAGACGTTGACTTCATGGCCGCAGCGATGCAGCCAGTAGTAGCACAGGTCGTAGAGCAGCAAGCCGGACAGCCATACCCACAGGCTGTCGGCCGGCAGCTTGAACAGACCGATGTGGCTGGCCAGCCAGGCGTAGATGCCGATGCGCAGCACTTGCATGAACACGCCGGAAACCTGGCTCAGGACACCCAGGCTGATGCTGTTGATCGCATCGTTGAGGCGGTAGGTATTGCGCCGACGCAGCAGGCCGACGGCCAGCTCGATGAATATCAATAAAAAGAATACCGGCGTGGCCAGGGTAATCACTTTCTCTTGCATCTTTGTCTCCTGTCGCTTGCCGCGATCGATGTTGTTGCTTTGCATGGTAACCGAAAGCCCGGGCAATGCAGGAGGAGGGTTTCCTCGAACAAAAAATGGAAGCCGGGACCGGGCTTCCATTTTTTTCGCTGCGTGTGGCAAAAGCCGCTGTATGGCAACTGTTTAGAACGTATAGCGTCCTTGCACATACACCATGCGCGGCACGCCGACCATGCGTCCGGCGTTGCCGTCGACGTTGCGGGTGTAATAACGTTTGTCGGCCAGGTTGTTGACGCCGGCCAGGATGTCGAAGCCTTTGGCGCCCGGCACCTTCCAGTCGACCTGGGTATTCCAGGTGCGGAAACCGGGGATCTCGCCGTTGCTGCCGTCCGCGCTTTCGGCGATGGTATTGGCATTGTCGGCGAACTGCTTGCTTTGATGCGTGCTCGACAGGTTGAGGCCCCACGGACCGTGCTGGTAGCGCAAGCCGACGGTATCGGTATTGCGCGAATAGAACGGCACGTCCAGGCCGCGGGTCGGTCCCGATTCCTGCAGCGCGCGGGTGTAGCTGTAGTTGGCGAACAGATTCAAGCCCGCCAATTTGCCGTCCTTGTCGAAGGTGTAGTCAACTGCGGTTTCAATACCCTGGTGCCTGGTTTTGCCGATATTCATGAAGGTTGCCGGCACTGTCCCTGCAACCTGCTGGATCTGGTTATCGAAGCGCATGTCAAATAGCGTCACCTCGGCCGACAGCCGGCGGCTTTTCCAGCGGGCGCCGGCTTCCACCGTTTTTGCCAGTTCCGGGATCAGCGGATTGGCCGCGGACTGCGAATTCAGCTGCAGGTTCTGCACCGGCCCGAACGAGGTAGTGTAGTTGGTGAACAAGGTCAGGTCCGGCGTCAGCAGGTAGGCGATATTGAGCGACGGCAGGGCCTTGTTGTTGGTGGTCTGGTAGGTGCTGCGCGCCTTCAGGTCGTCGCGGGTAGAGTTGATATGCTCGAAACGCACGCCCGGCGTGACGCGCCATGCGCCAAACGAAATCTTGTCGTCGATATAGGCGGCATGGGCATCGGTGGCGTTGTTGAAGGTGGTCTGCGGCGCCAGCAATCCACTGGCGATGGACTCATTGAAGCTGTTGTCGTCGCCGCGCTCGCGGATATAACGGTAGCCGACCGAGACATCGTTGGTGGTCTGGCCCAGATCGAAACGCTGCGTGTAGCGCGGTTCGATGCCCAGCACCTCGTAATTGCGCGGCTGGTGGATCAGGTTGGCGCCCGAGATCAATACGCTCTGGCGGAAGCTTTCGTTGTAGTAAGTGCGGACTTCGAATTCCTGGGTGGCCGACAGCGTGTTGAGGTAGCCGGCATCGATGCCTTTGCGCGTGCCGCTCCAGAAATCGGTAGGGCGCGTGTTCTGGAAAGGATCGGCATTATATTGCGCCACGGTCAGGCCGCCGGGCGTACGCGAGTTGACGTCGTAATACGATACCTTGCCGTAGAGTTCCGAGCCCGGAGTCAGCTGGTAACGGAATTTCAGCGCAAAGTCGTTGACCGTTTCCCGGCTGCCGGCGCGCCAGCTGGAGCCGTCGGAGCCGGAGTACAGCAGCGCCAGGCCGGGGTCGAGGTCAGTACCGAGCTGGCTGCCGATGAATGCACTGTATTGCTTGTTCGTTTCGCCGCCGCTATAGCCGTTGTAGCGCACGCTGGCGTCGCCGTTGAAACCAGGCTCGGCCGGAATCGAGCGTGTCTTGAAATTGATGATGCCGCCGACGTTTTGCGGACCGTAGCGCACCGCGCCGCCGCCGCGCACGACGTCGATTGCTTCGATGTTGTTCAGGCTGACCGGCGCAAACGACAGCTGCGGCTGGCCATATGGCGCCACCGCCATCGGGATGCCGTCCAGCAGCACGGTAGAGCGCGGCGAATAACGTCCGGTCAGTCCGCGCACGCCGATATTGAGCGAGATCGCGCTGCCGGCGGTGCCGGAATTGTCGGTCGACTGCACGCCCGGGATGCGGCGCATCACATCGCCGATGTTGGACGCGCCGCTATTTTCGATTTCTTCTTTCTTGACCACGGTGCGCGCCCCCGGAAAACGTTTCACGCTGTTTTGCAGGCCGCTGCCGAGCCAATCGGCGCTGACCTGGATCGATTCCAGCGTCGAAGTGCTGGCATCGTCGGCGGTGATCGGAGCGGCAGCGGTTTGGGCCAGCCCAGGCAGGCTCAGGAAAGCCAATGCGACCGCTGCGGAACAGCGGCGGACGATAAGATGGTGAGGACTCTTGAGCGAGGTCATTGTTATATTTCTTTGCGGGTGGGGGAGTGCTGGTGCTGGCTGGTCTTGCTCGCAGCGCGACGTAGTCGGGTTTGAGAAGAATGGCTGACCGGGAATAGAGAGGTGAATGATAATTATTATCGTCTATGCAGTCAAACCTAAATGCATGAACTTTTAATTACTGTGGCCTGGATGCAAAAAGAAGGGGTTTCAAGCTGATATGCGGACTTTTAAGGCATGTTCGCCGACGTTGCCAAGGGTAACGTCGGCGGTGTGTTCGTTGGAGGCGAGGCCGTTTTTGCCGATCCGGCACGGCTCTTTTTCTGCAGCGGGCGCTTAGCCTTTTTTCAAGTGACGGGCGATATCCAGCGCAAAATACGTCAGCACGCCGTCGGCGCCGGCGCGCTTGAACGCCATCATGGCTTCCATCATGGTCTTGTCATGGTCGAGCCAGCCGTTTTGGGCGGCAGCCTTGATCATCGCGTACTCGCCGCTGACCTGGTAGGCAAAGGTCGGCACCTTGAATTCGTCTTTCACACGGCGCACGATATCCAGGTAAGGCATGCCTGGCTTGACCATCACCATGTCGGCGCCTTCGGCCAGGTCCAGCGCGACTTCATGCAAAGCCTCGTTGCTGTTGGCCGGGTCCATCTGGTAGGTATTCTTGTTGCTCTTGCCGAGCGTGGCGGAAGAACCGACCGCATCGCGGAACGGCCCGTAAAACGCCGAGGCGTACTTGGCCGAATAAGCCATGATGCGGGTGTGGATGTGATGGTGGGTTTCCAAGGCATGGCGGATGGCGCCGATGCGGCCGTCCATCATGTCGGACGGCGCCACGATGTCCACCCCGGCCTCGGCCTGGGTCAGCGCCTGCTTGACCAGGATGGCGCAGGTTTCGTCGTTGAGCACGTAACCGTCCGCATTCAGCACGCCGTCCTGGCCATGGCTGGTGTAGGGATCGAGGGCCACGTCGGTCAGGATGCCAAGCTCAGGAAAACGCTGTTTCAGCTCACGCACCGCACGTGGAATCAAACCTTGCGGATTGGTGGCCTCGATGCCGTCCGGGGTTTTCAGTGATGGATTGATGACCGGGAATAAGGCTATGACTGGAATTCCCAACGCTACGCATTCTTCCGCCACATTTAGCAGTTGATCAATTGACAGACGCTCAACTCCCGGCATTGAATTGATTTTTTCGCGCTGGTTCTTGCCATCCAGTATGAAGACCGGGTAAATCAGATCGGCGGTAGTGATGGTGTTCTCTCGCATCATCGCGCGCGAAAAAGCATCTTTGCGCATGCGGCGCATGCGGATGGCTGGAAACTGGGCGGTTTTCTGAGAATATGGCATGTCGGTTTTTGAGGTGTCGGGTGGGTGGGAAGTAACCTTGCGATTGCTCCGCTAATATTTTCGCCGAAAAAATAAAAAAGTCGTGAACTTTTTCGGGTCAGTCCTTCTCCTAGCAATAGGTGCATCATTCGCCTCCCGCTTCCCTCCCTGAGCGGGGCCGTATCGCTTTTGGTGATAAGGCATTGCGCCCTGGAGATATTCCCCTTTCTCCAGGGCTTTTTTATGTTTAGCGCAGTGACTAAACTTCTTCTTCGCCGTCGCCAGCTGCGGCTGCGTCAGGCACTTCGCCGGCGGCGCCAGTCAGGCCGGCCAATTCCAGGATACGATCATTGGCTTCTTCCAGCCCGTTGCGGTTCAGCGCTGAAAACAGCTGTGCGGTAAACGGCAATTGCTGGTTGTTTTCATCGACGTAGCTGGCCAGGAAAGTGCGGGCCTGGCGCAACGCGTTGGTAGCATCGTTGCGGTTGAGCTTGTCGGATTTGCTCAAGATGCAATGAATCGGCTTGCCGGTAGGCGCAAACCATTCCACCATTTGCACATCGAGTTCAGTGAACGGCCGGCGCGAGTCGACGATCAGCACCAGCGCCGCCAGCTGCTGGCGGCGGCGCACATAGTCGCCGAGCAATTGCTGCCAGTGCAGCTTGGCCGAACCGGACACTTCCGCATAACCGTAACCGGGCAGGTCGACCAGCAAGGCGCGGATCTCATCGATCCTGGTTTCATCCTTGCGATGCTGTGCGACGTGGGCGCCGCCTATCGAAAAATAGTTGATGTGCTGGGTACGGCCAGGTGTTTTAGATGCAAAGGCCAGCTTCTTCTGATTGCACAAAAGATTGATGGCGGTCGATTTGCCGGCATTGGAGCGGCCGGCGAAAGCGATCTCGGGGACTTGCAAAGTTGGCAAGTCTCGAAGATGATTGACCGTAGTAAAGAAGCGGGCTTGCCAAAGTAGGGACATGGATTGAGCAGAAAATGCGGTAAGGGGAGGCAAAAATGCCGGAAAGCTATTGTACAATAAGGGGTTATGTACTGCTGTTCCGCTTAGCATTACCTTATACGCAGCTGATAGCCTTTGGGAGCCAGGCGATCAGTTGATGTAGCTTAGCCGGCCAGCTTCGTCGCCACCGAATTCTAAAATCAAGTCTCAGGGTGTTTGAATGAACCGTGCGTTTTTTCCAGTAGTGACATCTTTCTTCGTTGCAGTGCTCGCGCTTTCCTCCGTTGCCCATGCAGCGGATGCGCCAAAAGCAGGGCCTGCCAAAGCGGATCCAGCCAAGGGCGAAGCACTGTATACCAATGGCGACGCAGCGCGCAACATCACCGCCTGCGTCTCTTGCCATGGCGCAGCGGGGGCCTCGACCATCAGCACCAACCCGAAGCTGGGCGGCCAGCATGCGGCATACATCCACAAGCAATTGACGAATTTCCAGGGCGCGGACCGGAACAATCCGATCATGTCGCCGCTGGCCAAAGTGCTGACCGACGATGAAATGAAAAACATCGCAGCCTACCTGGATGCGCAGCCGGCCAAGCCGGGCGCCGCCAAGGACAAGGATACGCTGGAACTGGGCAAGAAGATTTATCGCGGCGGGATCGCCGAAAAGAGCGTTCCGGCCTGCGCCGGCTGCCACAGCCCGAACGGCGCCGGCATCCCGGCCCAGTTCCCGCGCGTCGGCGGCCAGCACCAGGACTACACTGTGACCGAGCTGACCAACTTCCGCAATGGCACCCGCAAGAACGGCCCGATGATGGCGACGATAGCCAAGCGCATGTCGGATGATGAAATCAAGGCTGTCGCAGACTACATCGCTGGATTGAGATAAAACAATAACAATGGTTTGTGAATTCAGGGGTGGCCTAGGCCGCCCCTTTTTCTTTTCAAAGAGACAAATTGGCTATGAGCACTGGTAACGAAATCAAGGTTGACGAGATAACTACTGCGGGAATCCAGCTGAAGACCAGCCGGCGCTGGCTGGCTGACGCGGTGGAATTGTTGTCGTCGATGCGGTTTGCCATCAGCTTGCTGACGATCATCGCGATCGCCTCGGTGATCGGCACGGTGCTCAAGCAGAACGAGCCGATGCCGAACTACGTCAACCAGTTCGGCCCGTTCTGGTTTGAAGTGTTCGGCAAGCTGGGTTTGTACGCGGTGTATTCGTCCTGGTGGTTCCTGCTGATCATGACTTTCCTGGTGATTTCGACTTCCCTGTGCATCGTGCGCAATGCGCCGAAGATGTTGAAGGACGTGCGCAGCTGGCGTGAAAACGTGCGGGAACAATCACTGCGCAATTTCCATCACAAGTCCGAATGGACTTCGGCCACGGCGCCGGCCGTGCTGGCCGGGCAGCTGGCGGCGCGGATTGCCGCCAAGGGCTACAAGACCAAGCTGGTGGCCAAAGACAACGCCACCCTGATCAGCGCCAAGCAAGGCGCCGCCAACAAATGGGGCTACATCTTTGCCCATAGCGCGATCGTGATCATCTGCATCGGCGGTTTGCTGGACTCCGACCTGCCGATACGCGCCCAGCAATGGCTATACGGCAAAACACCGTTCAACGGCAGCGGCATCATCGCCCAGATCCCGGAAGAACATCGCCTGGGGCTGGGCAATCCTACCTTCCGCGGCAATACGCTGATTCCCGAAGGTTCCGCCAGCAGCACCGCCATCATCCCGCAGAAAGACGGCGTGATGATCCAGGATCTGCCGTTCACGATCCAGCTCAAGAAATTCATCATCGATTTCTACAGCACCGGCATGCCCAAGCTGTTCGCCAGCGAAGTCGTGATCCGGGATAACGCCGACGGCCATACTTTCCCAGCCACCATCAAGGTCAACCAGCCCTTGATCTACAAGGGCATCGCGGTCTACCAGTCGAGTTTCGAGGACGGCGGCAGCAAGCTCAAATTGACTGCGTACCCGATGGCCGGCAGCAGCCAGGCCACCTTCCCGGTGAGCGGCGAGGTCAACGGCAGCACGCCCTTAGCCAATAACGGTAATACCGACTATACGATTGAGTGGTCTGGTTTCCGTCCGTTTAACGTGGAAAATATGGCGCAGTCGGGTGACGATTTGCGCGCCGTGACCAAATCCAAGAGCCTCAACCAGCGCCTGAGCGACGATTTGAGCAGCCACCTGGGCAACGCGGCGAAAAGCGCCAACAAGAAGGATTTGAGGAATGTCGGCCCGAGCGTGCAATACAAGCTGCGCGACAAGACCGGACAGGCGCGCGAGTTCAGCAATTACATGCAGCCGATCAAGGTCGACGATGCCTACGTGTTCCTGGCCGGGGTGCGCGACACGCCGGACGAGCCGTTCCGCTATTTGCGGATTCCCGCCGATGACGAGGATACCGTGCAAGAGTGGATGCGCATGCGGGCGGCGCTGCTGAATCCCGAATTGCGCCAGGCGGCGGCGCATCGTTACGCGCAGCGCGCGATTCCCGAAAGCCGCGAGGGCATCGCCACCCTGCGCGTGCAGCTGGAGCAGTCGGCCATGCGCGGCTTGTCCTTGTTCGCCGGCAGCGACAAGCAGGCCGGCGGACAGGCCGGCTACCTGGCGATATCCAGGTTCCTGGAACAGGTGCCGCCGCAGGAACAGGAAAAGGCCGCCGACATCTTCATGAAGATCCTCAACGGCAGCATGTGGGACCTGTGGCAAGTTGCGCGGGAGAAAGATGGATTGAAAGAACTGCCGGCCGATGAAAAGCATGCGCGCTTCCTGCAGCTGGCCACCAATGCGCTGTCGGATGCAAGCTTCTATAATGCGCCTGTATATCTGCAAATGACCGGTTTTGACGAGATCAAGGCATCGGTGTTCCAGGTCACCCGCTCGCCGGGCAAGAAGGTGGTATACCTGGGCTGCCTGCTGCTGGTGCTGGGCGTGTTCTCGATGTTGTACGTGCGTGAACGCAGGCTGTGGGTATGGATCCGTCCCGACCAGGATGCGGCAGGGCAGTCGCATGCATTGATGGCGATGAGTTCGCAGCGCAAGACGCTGGATTTTGAAAAAGAATTTGAAGTGTTGAAAACACAATTAAAGCAGTCGGAAGCATAGGCAGGCATAGAGTAAAGTCCCGTTGCGCCTCCGGCGCCATGGCGGGACGACATGGAGAAAATGATGGAATTGACGCAAACGTATTCCCCTCCCGGCAGTTTTATCAAGCGGCTGTCGGTGGTCGACTGGCTGTTTGCCGTCGCGCTGGTGGCAGCTTCGCTGTTCGCCCTGAACCGCTACGGCAGCCATATGGACTACTACGAAAAAGGCGTGTTGCTGCTGGCCGCGCCAACGTTCGCCTGGCTCGGCTGGCACTGGAAATCGGTGCGCTGGCTGATGGCCTTGCTGGCGGTGTTGTCGCTGTCGGCCATCGCCATGTATGGCGGCGTGCTGGACATGGCCAACCAGAATTTTTTCCTGAAATACATGCTCTCCAGCCAGTCGGCGATCCTGTGGATGAGCACGCTGTTTTTCCTCTCGACCCTGTTTTTCTGGGGCGGCCTGATCACGCGCTCCGGCTTTGGCGCATCGATCGGCTCCAAGCTTTGCTGGGCCGCGGTGGTGATGGGTTTTACCGGCATGCTGGTGCGCTGGTACGAGTCCTACCTGATCGGCGCCGATATCGGCCATATCCCGATTTCCAACCTGTATGAAGTGTTCGTGCTGTTCAGCCTGATCACCGCCCTGTTTTACCTGTACTACGAACAGCACTACCGCACCCGCCAGCTGGGCGCTTTCGTGCTGCTGGTGATCTCGGCCGCGGTAGGTTTCCTGCTGTGGTACATGGTGTCGCGCGACGCCGCGGAAATCCAGCCGCTGGTGCCGGCGCTGCAGAGCTGGTGGATGAAAATCCATGTGCCGGCCAACTTCATCGGCTACGGCACGTTTGCCTTGTCGGCGATGGTGGCGGTGGCGTACCTGCTGAAATCGCATGGCTACCTGGCGGACCGCCTGCCGGCGCTGGAAGTGCTGGACGATGTGATGTACAAGGCGATCGCGGTCGGCTTCACCTTCTTTACCATCGCCACCATTCTCGGCGCCCTGTGGGCGGCAGAAGCCTGGGGTGGCTACTGGTCGTGGGACCCGAAGGAAACCTGGGCGCTGATCGTCTGGCTCAACTATGCGGCCTGGCTGCACATGCGCCTGATGAAGGGATTGCGCGGCCAGGTTGCGGCATGGTGGGCGCTGATCGGCTTGCTGGTGACGACTTTTGCTTTCCTCGGCGTGAACATGTTCCTGTCCGGCCTGCATTCGTACGGGGAATTGTGATCAGATGGCGAAGTCGGAAAACATGGCTGTAGATTTAGTGATTTTTGATTGTGACGGTACGCTGGTCGACAGTGAAACGGTGGCCACCGATGTGATGGTGGATTACCTGGACGAGCTGGGCATGCAGCTGTCGGCCGAAGTTGCCCTGGCGCGCTTCAAAGGCGGGCGGATGGCGGATTGCGTGGCCGAGCTGGAGCAGATGTTCGGCCGTTCGCTGCCGGCCGATTTCACCAAGGTCTTGCGCGACCGCATCGCGCCGGTGCTGCAGCAGCGCCTGCAGCCGATCGAAGGCGCGCTGGAACTGGTGCAATCGCTGAAAGTGCCGTTTTGCATGGCCTCCAACGGCCCTTTGCACCAGATCAAGGTGTCGCTCAGCGTCACCGGCCTGTGGTCCTATTTCGAAGGGCGCATCTTCAGCGCCTACGAAGTCGGATCCTGGAAGCCTGCGCCGGACTTGTTCCTGCATGCCGCCAGGACCATGGGCGCCGAGCCTGCCCGCTGCGCGGTGGTCGAGGATAGCCTGCCGGGCGTGCAAGCGGGCATTGCCGCCGGCATGCAGGTGTTCGCCTTGCAGGCGGAGCAGGTCGATGCGGAACTGCCGAAACAGGCCAAAGTGATTTCCCGGCTGGCGGAGCTGCACGAGCATATCAATATCGCCGGGTAAATCGTGCCGGCAGATTTTCGGCTTGCCCTTGTAAGGAATCGTCGGCTGGCCTGACTAAACATCGTTAGCCTCAACAAATTTGCCGGAGATGCATATGCCGCTTTATCGTCGCCCCAACGGAATCGATCTCCCGTTTTCTTCAGAAATCACGCCACGCGAAGTATTTGAATCGCGCCGCAGCTTCATGCGGCAACTTGCCGTAGGCGCGGCGGGCGCGGGCGGTTTGCTGGAATTGTCGACGGGCGACGCCTGGGCCCAGGCCAGCGGCGCCCAGAAACTGGCGGCAAAGGCCAATCCTGCGTATGTGGTGATGGACAAGGCGACGCCTTTCAAGGACGCCACCACCTATAACAATTTCTACGAGTTCGGCACCGAAAAAACCGATCCTGCCGAAAATGCCGGGGCATTGAAAACGCGGCCATGGACCATTGCCATCGAGGGCGAGGTCAAGAAGCCGCTGACCCTGGATATCGACAGCCTGCTGAAACTGGCGCCGCTGGAAGAGCGCATCTACCGCCTGCGCTGCGTCGAGGGCTGGTCGATGGTGATTCCATGGATCGGCTATTCCCTGTCTGCATTGATCAAGAAAGTGGAGCCGACCGGCAACGCCAAGTATGTTGAATTCACGACGCTGGCCGACAACCGCCAGATGCCGGGCTTGCGTGCGCCGGTGCTGGAATGGCCGTATATCGAAGGCTTGCGCATGGATGAAGCCATGCATCCGCTGGCCTTGCTGGGTTTCGGCATGTACGGCCAGGTGCTGCCGAACCAGAGTGGCGCGCCGGTGCGCATGGTGCTGCCCTGGAAGTACGGCTTCAAGTCGGCCAAGTCGATCGTCAAGATCCGTTTCCTGAAAGAGCAGCCGCGCACGGCATGGAATATCGCCGCCGCGCGCGAATACGGTTTCTATTCCAACGTCAATCCGGACGTCGATCATCCGCGCTGGTCGCAAGCCACCGAGCGCCGCATCGGCGAAGACGGTTTCTTTACCAAGAAGCGCAAGACCCTGATGTTCAACGGCTACAACGAGGTTGCCCCGCTGTATGCCGGCATGGATTTGAAGAAATTCTTCTAGGTCGAGAATGCGCAGCATGTTCAATCCGGCACCCGGGCAATTCAAATTCCTGAAAGCTTTCCTGTTCGCACTGGCGTTGCTGCCCGCGGCGCGGCTGCTGCTGTTCGGTTTTACCGATCGCCTGGGCGCCAACCCCATCGAATTCATCACGCGCAGCAGCGGCGACTGGACTCTCTATTTTATTTGCATCACCTTGGCGGTGACGCCGCTGCGGCGATTCACCAGCTGGAACTGGCTCGTCAAATTGCGGCGCATGCTGGGTTTGTTCGCCTTCTTTTATGCCTGCCTGCATTTCACGACGTTCCTCTGGTTCGATCATTTCTTCGATGTCGGCGAGATGCTCAAGGATGTCGTCAAACGCCCGTTCATTACCGTCGGCTTCATTGCTTTCGTCCTGCTGATACCGCTTGCGCTGACCAGCACCAACGGCATGATCCGCCGCCTTGGAGGCAAGCGCTGGCAATGGCTGCATCGCAGCCTGTATGGGGTTTCGATGCTGGGCATCCTGCATTTCTGGTGGATGCGCGCCGGCAAGCACAATTTTGAAAAGCCGATCGTGTTCGGGACTATCGTTGCCGCGTTGCTGCTGGTGCGCGTGTACTTCGCCCTGCGTAACCGCAGCAGCCAGCGGGCCGCGCTTCAAAAGCGCCAGGTCACGCCGACGCCGAGCTGACGCTGGGTTTGCGCTGCGCAGGCGCCGCAGCCGAGGCCGAATTTGATGCCGGCGTCCAGGTCAAGGTTGGGATTGGGTGAATAGATCACGCCGGTCAAGATGAAACCGGGATTGCTGCTGCTGTGGCGGTCGCCGCTGCTGTCGCTGGCGCGTTCTGTATTGCTGACGATGCCGGTGTCGAATGCCAGGCTCCACTTCGGATTCACCGCATATAGCGCAGAAGCAGAAGCGCGCCAGACCACGCTGCGGTTGGCTTGCTGGTCGGCCAGCAAGCGATAGCGGTTGTAATAGGCCGCCAGGTTGCCGCTGAATGCCCAGGAGTCGATCTGGTAGCTGCCGATCAGCGTCAACGACATGCTGCCGCGGCCGTGGCCCAGTCCCCGGTTCGGATCGCCGCTGGGCAGCGTCAGTTCCGGTTTAAGGCCAAGGCTGAAATCGCCATCCTCGAACAGGCGCCATTTGACGCCTAGCGCGACGTCGTTGATGCCGGATGGACTGGATAGCGTCGCCGGCGGATTGGCATACACGTCGAGATTCTTCAGCAAGCCGTAGGTGTAGGTGAAATTCACCACGTGGCTATGGATGGCGTCCTGGCGCAGCCAGTCAGTGTTCAATTCGACCTGGCGGTTGCCGCTGTCCTGGGTGCTGGTATCGTCGGTCACCAGCGGATGGGCGGCGTGCGCGGCCTGGATCAGGAAACAGGAAGATATGGCGCTGAGCATGAACTGTCGCATGGTCTTCCTGTGCTCTTGGCTTAAGGCGATATGAGCGATTCCAGGGCAAACAGGTCGGCCGGATTTTCGCGCTGGCGGATCAGGTGTACCTGGGCGCCATCCACCATCACTTCAGCCGCCCGGCCGCGGGTATTGTAGTTGGACGACATCGTCATGCCGTAAGCGCCGGCCGACATCAGCGCCAGCAGGTCGCCTGCTTCGATTGCCAGCGAACGGGAACGCGCCAGCCAGTCGCCCGACTCGCATACCGGCCCGACCACATCGTATACCTGGGCTTCCGTGCTGCGCTGGCCGACGGTCTGCACGCCGTGCCAGGCCTCGTACAATGCCGGCCGCATCAAGTCGTTCATGGCAGCATCCACCACCGCAAAATTCTTGGCTTCGGAATGCTTCAGGTACTGGACTTCGGTCAGCAGGATGCCGGCATTGCCGACGATCGAACGGCCCGGTTCAAACATCACTTTGATCGGCGCGCCCTGGTATTTTTCTTCGCGCCAGGCATTGATGCGGGCAAACAGGCGGGCCAGGTAGTCGCCGATCACGACCGGCTGTTCATCGTCATAGGTGATGCCGATGCCGCCGCCGATATCCAGGTGGTGCAAATGAATGCCTTCGCTGGCCAGCTGGTCGACCAGCTCGATCAGCTTGTCCAGCGCTTCCAGCATCGGCGCGTCGTCCAGCAGCTGCGAACCGATATGGCAATCGATTCCCGCCACATCGATATGCGGCAGCGCGGCGGCAGTACGGTAGCAGGACAGGGCGTCGTCATACGCTACGCCGAATTTGTTTTCCTTGAGGCCGGTCGAGATGTAAGGGTGGGTCTTGGCTTCGACGTCGGGGTTGACGCGCAGCGAGATGGCCGCGCGTTTACCCATGGCGCCGGCGACTTCGTTCAGGCGGTGCAGCTCCGGAATCGATTCCACGTTGAAGCAGAGGATGTCGTGCGACAGGGCCAGGCGCATTTCCTCGCGCGATTTGCCGACGCCGGAAAAAATCACCTTGGACGGATCGCCGCCGGCAGCGATTACGCGCAATAATTCGCCTCCCGAGACGATGTCGAAACCAGAGCCGAGCTGGTTCAGCAATTGCAGCACCGCCAGGTTGGAATTGGATTTGACCGAATAGCAGATCAGTGCGCCGTCCGCTTCACGGCTGTGTTGTTTGCAGGCGTTCGCGTAAGCTGAAAAATTGGCTGTCAGCGCGGCCTTGGAGTAGACATAGGTCGGGCTGCCAAATTGCTGCGAAATAGCGTTTAGCGCGACGTTTTCAGCGTGCAGGACGCCATTCTTGTATGAAAAATACGACATAAGGGCAGCTTATTTGGTGGTGGCGGGTGTTGTTGGCATGTCCACGGCTTCCGGCCGCGCAGGAGTCATGGTTTCATCAGATGTCGCCGGAGCAACATTTGGCTTGGCCGGCGCTGTCCTGACGATAGGCGGCGGCAGCTTGGCCGGCATGAACAGCGGGCCTTTCTGGCCGCACGCAGCCAGGCTGAGCGTAGCGGCGACCACGGCGACGATCACGGGAATACGCGGCAAATCAAAAATGGGCTTCACGGATTAGAATCACAGTTTAACGAAATGGATTGGAGTGTAGCATGACAGAATCAGAATTCCTGGCCGCGGCAGAGGCTGCCTTGGGCAAGATCGAGACGGCGCTGGAGCAGGCTGCCGACCATACCGACCTGGATGTGGAGTGCAGCCGCAGCGGCAATGTGCTGGAGATTGAATTTGTCGACAATGGCAGCAAGATTATCGTCAACAGCCAGGCGCCGATGCAGGAATTGTGGATTGCGGCCAAATCCGGCGGCTTCCACTACCGGCAAAAGGGAGATGCCTGGATTAACACACGTGACGGCTCAGAGTTCTTTGCTGCCTTGTCGGCCATGATCAGTTCCCAAGGCGGGGTATCGATAACGCTGTAAGTTTTTATTGACGGAGAAGCTGGGCAAGAGATATTCCAGGCTGCATTTGTCGTAAGATATGAACAATACAATATTATTTTGATACCGGTTTGCTTTTGGGCTGGGGGGAAACTGTATCAAGGAGAGTTGTTCAACGCTTCTCAACCATCGATAGCCACCAATGAACACGATGATAATCAGGGATTCGGAAGAACCAAGTGATTGGCGTGACGGCTTTGCCTGCAGCGAGGCAAGCGACTATCGATCCCCATCGAGGCGGATGCGGGCTGGCCTGAACACCGTTTTTTTATTTGGCGCATTGCTATCCATGACGAAGCCGGTCGAGGCCGCCAATGTTCCCGCCGCTGTCAGCGCAGCCAACCTGAACAATCCGGTGGGCAGTAATGTGGCTGAAACACCCAGGCACTGGATTGCCGATACCAGCAATGGCTGTAAAGTATGGAGCCCGGAGCCGCTCGCCGAGGGCATTACAGCGCGCTGGAGCGGGGGCTGCGAGAACGGCCTGGCGCAGGGACCGGGAACGGTGCGCTGGATGAGCAACAACAAGCAGGTGGCAGAGCTGACAGGCGCCATGGAGCAAGGAAAAATGCGCGGCCATACCACCGGTGTTGAAGAGCCGGGCAACCGCTTTGACGGCATGTTCATCGATTCGCTGCCGGAAGGCGAGGGCAAGGCCAGCTTTGCCGATGGCACCACTTATAGCGGGATATGGCATCGCGGCCGTCAGCTGGGCTATGGAGTCATGACTTTTCCCCCTGCCCACCCGCAGTACCAGGAGATGCTGAACGACGGTAAAGGCAGGAAAGCGGAGAATGGCATTTACGTGCTGCGCGGCTGGTGGGAGGGTAAAACCTTCGTGATCCCATGCGATAGTGAAGAAGAATGTGAAAAGGCCGTGGTGGCCTTGATGAAGCGTGAGCAAGCCGCCGCAGCGGCCAAGGCGGGTACCCCCGTGGCGCCTGCATCGGCGCCGACGCCGGCCATCCCCGCCATGGCCCCTGCGGTAACGGTGCCAGAGTTGCCCCCCATGAAGCCGCTTACCCCCGCCACGGAACCTGTCCCGGCAACACCGGCGCCCGGCGCGCCCGATGTCGAGCCGGCGCCGGTGCCTGCCGCAACGGCGCCAGATCCCGGACCGCCTGTCGCGGAGCCGGCCGCCGTGCCGCCGATTTCAGCGCCGGCGATTCCCGCCGCCGAGCCCGGCGAGCCTGTGCCGCAGGTCGCCCCCGATACGGTGCCTGCTGTCATGCCGGCGCCTGAGGCAACAACGCCCGCTACCACGGATGCCGGACCTGGCGTCCCGCTTTTTACAAACGGATCTAGCTGATGATGCATGCACCACCTATTTTGAAAGCAGGCGAACCAAGTGATTCAACCAGTCCATCGAGGACATGCCGGCGGCCATGGGCGGCATTGTTCTGTACCGCTCTTATATTGACGATGCCGGCCACACACGGGCAAATGAAATCCGACCTGCCTGGCGCCAAAGCCGCTGCCGCAGCGCCGAAGAACTTGCTGGCGGAAGCAGCGCGCAGCGTCGGCGTCAAGCAATGCCAGCCAGCCGTCACGCGCTTGTCGGCGCTGGCTATCAACGGCACCAGCGCCCACGATGTGCTGGTGGACTGGGACCGCGCCCACCCGGATCGCGGGCCGTTCTTTTCCCTGACCGGGATCGAATATGCCGGCGCATCGGCGGCAGTATCGATTACGGCGGTGCCGCAGGATGGCGGCGCATGTTCGGTGGCCGCGGAGCGCATTTCCATCGCCCCGTATTCATGCAAGAGCATTGCCGATACCGAATTGAAAGGCTACAGCGCCACACCTTTGCTGCCGACTTTCACGGTATATGTGTCGCCGGCCGAGCCAGGCGGTTCGGTCTCTCTGGTGGATTCGCCGCCGGGCTGCCTGATCATCCGGCGCTATGTGCAATACAACTGGACCGAGCAGACCAAAATGGCGGCGCCGGCGCGCAAATGACAAACACGATACACCCTTAATTTGAATCCAAGACATGAACACAGGCACCTTGCGTATCGGCATCACCATCGGTTTGCACCAGGAAAACGAATCGTTATGGAACAACGGCATCAAGCAGAATGCCGTATACCTGGCCGAAACCTTAAAGCAGTGCCCGAGCGTTGCATCGGTGCATCTGGTGAATACCACCGCGGTTGCCATCACCGCGGCGCTGCCGTGGGACCAGGCGCGCTGGCCGACGGTCAGCTTCGAGCAGGCCAAGGACAACCTGGATGTGCTGATCGAACTCGGCGGCCAGATCAGCGCTGACCAGACCGCCTACCTGAAGACGCAAGACTGCCGCTTGATATCCTACTGCTGCGGATTCGAGTATGTGCATGTGATGCAATCGGTATTGTTCAACCGGCCGATGTGGGGTTACGACCTGTTCGTCAACCAGCGCTACGATGCGATCTGGATGGTGCCTCAGGTCGCCACCAACAGCCAGTCTTACTTCGAAACCCTGCGCCGGCGGCCGGCGCAAGTGGTGCCGTTTGTGTGGGACCCGATTTTCGTCAACCAGCGCAGCCAGGGTTTTGACCATCACGGCGAATATCGCCCGCGCCCCGGCCCCAAGCGGCTGACCGTGATGGAGCCGAATAACGATATCGTGAAATTCTGCATGTATCCGGCATTCATTGCCGAAGAAGCCTATCGGCAGCAGCCGCAAAATATCGAGATTCTGCAGGTCACCAATGCCGAGCGCCTGGCGCGCGAGAGCAAGGAGTTCATTGCAGTGATGAACCAGCTCGATATCGTGCGCCAGCACAAGGCAGTGTTCCTCGGGCGTTTCGATACACCGCAATTCCTGAGCCAGATGACCGATGTAGTGATTTCCCACCAAATCGAGAATGCGCTGAATTATTTTTATTTCGACGTCTGCTGGCAAGGTTATCCACTGGTGCATAACGCTTATATGTGCAGCGACCTCGGCTACTACTACGAAGGCAATAACGTGAAAGACGGCAGTCGCAGGTTGCTCGAAGTATTGGGTACGCATGACGGCGGCTGGCAGGATTATCTGGCGCGCCAACGGCAGGTGTTGAACCGTTACCTGCCCGGCAGTCCGCAAGTCACGGTGGAATATGAGCGCTTACTGGCCGCATTGCTGGAACAGCCGATTGTATGAACCAATGATTTTCAATCTTTCCTAATTCATGAAAAAAATCAACGTAGGCATCTCCATCTTTCCCGTCCAGGGCGCGCAGCTTTGGTCCAACGGCCTCAACCAGAACCTGGCGTTCCTGGTGCTGCTGTTGCAGCAGAGTCCGCAAGTCGGCCGGGTGTTTTTATTGAACGGCGGCGCGCTTGACCATATGCCTGAGGCGATGGGATTGAATGGGCTGGAAGCGCCCCTGGTGAAACCGGAGGATGTCACCTTCGAACTTGATGTCGTGATCGAAATGGGCGCGCAATTGCCGCTGGAATGGTTGCGTCACGTGCGCGCGCTGGGCGTCAAGATCATCACTTTTTTTGTCGGCCACACTTATGCCGACAATGCCGAAGCGCCGATGTTCGACCGTCCCAGCGGCCAGATCTTCAACGGTACGCCTTGGCATGAGATATGGACGCTGCCGCAATTCATGAAAAGCAGCGGGCCATTGCTGCGCACCGTGTCGCGGGTGCCGGTGTTTTCCATACCGCACATCTGGTCGCCGCTGTTTATCCAGCAGCATGTCGATGTGGTTGAAAAAGGCGGCCATCAATTCGGTTACCAGGCCAGGACCGGCGCCGACCGCCCTGGCTGGCGCACGGCGATTTTCGAGCCGAATATATCGGTCGGCAAAAACTGCTTTATCCCGATGCTGGTATGCGAGCAGGCTTACCGCCTGGACCAGCGCTCGGTGAGCATGATGATGGTCATGAACACGGTGCATATGAAAGAGCATCCAACCTTCAACCGTTTCGCCATCAATCTCGATCTGACCAGGCATCATAAGGCCAGTTATGAGCCGCGCGTGGCGTTTGTCGAATGCATGGCGCAGCAGAAGATGGACGCCGTGGTCTCGCATCATTGGGAGTGGGGCTTGAATTACCTGTATTACGACACGCTCTACGGGGGCTATCCGCTGATACATAATTCGGAATACCTGAAGGCCGGCGGCGTCGGCATCTTTTATCCGGATTTCGAAGCCAGCGCCGGCGGCCATGCCTTGCTCGACGCCTGGAACCAGGAGCCTGAATTCTGGGACGACTATAAAAAAGCGGGAGCGGCTTACCTGAGCAAGCTCGATCCGGTACGCCCCGAGAACGTGGACGCATTTGTGAAAAGACTACAGCACACCACGGAGGGCCAGTCATGAACCACCCTCTGCCACAACGCAAGCTGCGCGTCGGAGTGACGCTGTATGTACGTCCCGGACCGCAATCGATCTGGGAAAACGGTATCTTCCAGAACTGCGCATTCCTGGTGCAGCTGTTCAACCAGTCGCCTGCAGTCGAACGCGCAGTGCTGGTGCTGGACGGCCAGACCGACCAGGTCAACGACGCCATGATGATGGGTGACCTGGGAATCGACATGATCGGCCTGGAACAGGCCATGGAAACCCTGGACGTCGTGATTGAAATGAGCGCCCAGCTGAACGAAGACTGGGTCAGGAGATTCCGCGAGCGCGGCGGGCGTTACGCCTGGATGCGGGTCGGCAATGACTACGTGATCGACGTTGAACGCGCGATATTCGACAAGCCGCATGGCGGCCTGTGCAGCGACAAGCCCTACGACGCGGTGTGGACCTTGCCGGAGTACCTGCGCAGCTGCAAGGATTATTTCAGCCTGACGGCGCGGGCGCCGGTGCACATCGTGCCGCACCTGTGGACGCCGCTGTTCTTTGCAAAAGGCATCGCTACCTTGCCCAGCCATCTCAGCTATGGCTACCAGCCTGGCAAGCCGCGCTGGCGGGTGTGCAGCTTCGAGCCAAACGTCTGCATGGTGAAAACCTCGCTGCTGCCGATGCTGGCCTGCGAAGAGGCATATCGTGCGCAACCGGGATTCCTGCAGCACCTGAGCGTCTGCAACACCTTGCATCTGAAAGAGCACCTGAAGTTCTCGCAGTTCGCGCGTGCATTGGATGTGGTGAATCACGGCCTGGCGTCGTTCGAAGGGCGCTTCGCGGTGTACGAGTTCATGGCCAATTATGGCGACTGCATCATTTCGCATCACTGGGAAAACGGCCAGAACTACCTGTACTACGAAGCTTTGTACGGCGCCTATCCGCTGATCCACAATTCGGAATTCATCAAGGACTACGGCTACTATTACCCGGAGTTCGATTCCTACGCCGGCGGCCAGGCGGTACTGCAGGCGTTTGCCACGCATGACGCCCAGCTGGAGGATTACCGGCGCCATGCGCAGACCTTGCTGCGTACGCTGGATGTGAGCTTGCCGGAGAATATTGAAATCTATACCCGGCGCTTGCTGGACCTGTATTCAAATTGAACAAGGCTTCCCTGGATTGCCAGGGAAGCCTTGTTGTCTGTCCGGCCGCCTGCCCGGTTTGATCAGAACAATTCGTTCTTGACTTCGTCCCTGGCTTTTTCTTCTTCCGTCGGCGCTGTGGTGCCGACGCCGAGGCTTTGGGTGGCGATGCCAGGTGGGTATTCTGCGTAATAATATTCGCCGCCGGAATGGACCAGGCCTTCCGGCACCGCACGCTCTTCTGTCGGTACACCTTTCAATGCCTGCTGCATGAAGCTGATCCAGATCGGTAGCGCCAGGCCGCCGCCGGTTTCCTTGTCGCCCAAGGTGCGCGGCTGGTCGTAGCCCATCCAGCCGACCGCCACCAGCGACGGCTGGTAGCCGGCAAACCAGGCGTCCAGCGAGTCGTTGGTGGTGCCGGTCTTGCCGGCCAGGTCGGTACGGTTGAGCGACAGCGCCTTGACTGCGGTGCCGTAGCGCACCACGTCGCGCATCATGCTGTCCATCATGAAGGCATTGCGCGGGTCGATGATGCGGTTGGCTTCATCGCCTGCGGTTTCCGGATGCACCTGCGACAATACGTTGCCGTTGGCGTCGGTAATCTTGCTGATGATGTAGGGACTGACCTTGTAGCCGCCATTGGCAAATACCGCATAGCCGCCCACCATTTGCAGCGGCGTCACCGCGCCGGCGCCCAGGGCCAGGGTCAGGTAGGGCGGATTTTTGTCAGCATCAAAGCCGAAACGCGTCACATATTCCTGTCCGTATTTGGCGCCGATCTTGTCCAGGATGCGCACCGAGACCACGTTCTTCGACTTGGTCAGCGCCTTGCGCATGCTCATCGGACCTTCATATTTGTTGCCGTAGTTCTTCGGCTGCCAGATCTGGCCGCCGGTCTGGCCGCCGCCATAGCTGAGCGGCGCATCATTGATGATGGTGGCCGGCGACAAGCCCTTTTCCAGCGAGGCGGAATAAATGAAGGGTTTGAACGACGAGCCCGGCTGGCGCCAGGCCTGGGTGACGTGGTTGAATTTGTTGCGGTTGAAATCGAAGCCGCCGATCAGGGCGCGGATGGCGCCATCCTTGGTGTCGGCCGCGACAAAGGCCGATTCCACCGCCGGCATCTGGGTAATGGTCCAGTTTTTACCGTCCAGCATGACGCGGATGATGGCGCCGCGCTTGACCTTGCGTTGCGGCGGCGCTTTGTCGCTCAGCAGGTTGGTGGCGATGCCCAGGCCGGCGCCGCTGATGCTGATTTCCTGGCCCGATGACAGCACCGCGCGCACCAGTTTCGGATTTGCCTCCAGCACCACCGCAGCGACGATTTCATCGCTGTCGGGATGGTCGGCCAGCTCCACTTCGATCGCGTCTTCAGCTTCTTCCTTGGTGCCGTCGGGGATTTCCATATAACCCTCGGGGCCGCGGTAGCCGCGCCGCTTTTCGTAATCCATGACGCCACGGCGCAGCGCTATATACGCTGCATCCTGGTCCGCCTTGGTGATGGTGGTGAAGACGTTGAGCCCAAGCGTATAAGTATTTTCCTTAAATTGTTCGTACACCAGCTGCCGCGCCATTTCAGCGACGAATTCGGCATGGATGCCGAATTCGCTGGCGCCGGTCTTGATGTGCAAGGCTTCATTCTTGGCCTGTTCATACTGCGTCGGGCTGATGTAGCCCAGCTGCAGCATGCGCAGCAGGATGTACTGCTGGCGCACCGTCGCCCGTTTCGGATTGACGACCGGATTGTTGGCCGACGGCGCCTTCGGCAGGCCGGCCAGCATCGCCGCTTCCGCGGTGGTGATGTCTTGCAGCCGCTTGCCAAAATAGATTTGCGCTGCAGAGGCAAAACCGTAGGCGCGCTGGCCCAGGTAAATCTGGTTCATGTAGACCTCGAGGATCTGGTCCTTGCTCAGGTTGCGCTCGATTTTCCACGCCAGCGGAATTTCATACAGGAATTTGCGCGATGCTTTCTGGAAGAAGGTCGGCTCGTTGCTGGTCAGGAAAAAATTGCGGGCGACCTGCTGGGTGATCGTGCTGGCGCCGCCGCCGCCGCCGGTCAGGTTGGAAAAACTGGCGCGCAAGATACCCTGGTAGTCAACTCCGCCATGCTGGTAAAAACGATCATCTTCAATCGCCAGTACGGCTTTTTTCATGACATCGGGAATCTCGTTGATGTGAACCAGGCTGCGCCGCTCTTCACCGAATTCGCCAATCAGCACGCCGTCGGCCGAAAAAATGCGCAGAGGAATCTTGGGTTTGTAGTCGGTGAGCGAATCGAGTTCCGGCAAATTCGGGTAAGCCATCGCCAGCATCAGGAAAAAAGTTAGGCAGCCGATAACAGCCAGGCCGACAACGATGCCAAAAAAGCCAAGCAGGAGCCGTAGCAGCAGCGGCAAGCGACGGCGCGAAGGAGAGGGGTACTGCTGGGTGTCGCTGGCTGTGTCTGGAGGCGTCATTCGATGCGTTTTATGAAAGATGGATGCCACGCATTATAACGGCACAGCCCTTGGCTCAAAACTTGCTCTGCATCATGCGTTCTTGATGAACCGCAAACTACGTTGCGAAATTCAGACAGAAATTGTCGATAAAAACCAAATTTGGACCGGTGAGGGCGCTATGGAGCGGTTTTTTGCACTACTTAAACAATTTCCCTGTGGAAAATTTCTTTACAGTAGGCCCCTCTTATTGCTACGATTTCACGTTACAAAATTTAACATTGCTGTAAGCCCTGTTTTACAGGTTTTTCCTAACTTCGAGACGGTATCCCGCTAATGCGACCGCCTTGCAGGCAGAATGTTCCCCAAATAATACATACTCGGGAGAAATGCTCTTGGCATTAGATCTTGGATCGCTGATCGGTAAAAAGAACCCGCCTCTGGTGGGGATTGATATAAGCACGTCGGGCGTCAGGCTGGTTGAGCTGTCGGAGACGGGCAAGGATCAATTGCGCCTGGAGCGCTATGCCTCGGAACCGTTGCCGCGCGGCGCGGTGGTGGATGGCAATATTGAAAACATCGAGCAAGTCACGGAAGTGGTGCGGCGGCTGTGGAAAAAAAGCGGCTCGAGCACCAGGCTGGTGGCTCTGGGCATGCCGCCGGCGTCGGTGATTACCAAAAAGATCATCCTGGCCAGCGGCATGCTGGAAGAAGAGCTGGAGATGCAGGTCGAATCCGAGGCCAGCCAATATATTCCATTTGCTTTGGATGAAGTCAGCCTTGATTTTGACGTGATCGGCCCGGCGCAGCATTCGCCGGAGGACGTTGAAGTGCTGCTGGCGGCGACCCGCAAGGAAAAGGTCGAAGACCGGGTGGCGGTGGCGGAGGCTGCCGGCCTCAAGCCGACCGTGATGGACATCGAGTCCTACGCGGCGCGCGCCGCGATCAACCGCATCATCGGGCAGTTGCCGAAAGCCGGGCAGGGGCAGATTGTCGGCCTGTTCCAGATTGGCACGCAAACCACGCATGTGTCGGCCTTGCTGGATGGCCAGCTGATTTATGAGCGCGAGCAGCCGTTTGGCGGCAACCAGCTGACCCAGGACATCGTGCGCGCCTACGGCCTTTCGTATGAAGAGGCGGAAACAAAAAAACGCAACAATGACCTGCCTGAAGGCTACGAGCGCGAGATTCTCAATCCGTTCCTGGAGAGCGCTGCGCTGGAAGTCACGCGGGCGATCCAGTTCTTCTTTACCTCGACGCCATATACCCGCCTCGACCAGCTGTTCCTGGCCGGCGGATGCGCCACTATTCCGGGCCTGGTTGAAGTGGTGGCCGGGCGCGCCAAGATTTCCACTTCGGTGGTCAGTCCTTTCACCGGCATGCAACTGGGGCCGAATGTGCGGGAAAAACAATTACGCATGGATGCACCGTCTTACCTGGTTGCCTGCGGCCTGGCCATGCGGAGGTTTGGCTGATGATCAAGATTAATCTACTGCCGCACCGCGAAGCCAAGCGCAAGCAGCGCAAGAATACTTATTTCGCCATGTTGCTGCTGTCGGCAATCGTGGGCCTGGTAGTGGTGTTGCTGGTCGGCGCATTCTTCGCCAACAGCATCTCCAACCAGACCGAACGCAATCGTTTCATTACGGCGGAGAACACCCGTCTTGATGGAGAAATCAAGGAAGTCGCCACCCTCAAGCAGGAAATCGAAGCGTTGAAGGCGCGCCAGCAAGCCGTCGAGGATTTGCAAAGCGATCGCAACCAGCCCGTGTACCTGATGGATGAGCTGGTCAAGCAGGTGCCGGAAGGCGTGTACCTGAACTCCCTCAAGCAGGAAGGCCAGCGGGTAGCGTTGAATGGTTATGCCCAATCGAATGAGCGGGTGTCGGAGCTGCTGCGTAACCTGGGTAACAATTCGGCCTGGCTGGAACGCCCTGACCTGATTGAAATCCGTTCCGCCAATATCGGTGGTACTGGCCGCGACAGCAAGCGTGTTTTCGCTTTCACTGTCAATGTCGGCATCAAGCGACCGTCTGACAAGGACGCCAAAGATGCGGCAGGCGTTCCTGCGGCAGGCGTTCCTGCCGCAGGAACGCCAAAAACGGCGGCAGCTGCTGCAACCGGCGCCGGCGCTGCAACCGCGCCCAAAGCAACCTTGAAAGACGCCAAGTGATGGATATGAATAATTTGAGCGCCTCGCTGAGCGCGCAATTCCGCGGACTGAATGGCCGCCATCCCGGCCAATGGCCGATAGTTCCTCGCGTGCTGTCTGGCGTGGCAGTGTTCCTGCTGGTGCTGCTGGTGGGCTGGTATTTTTACTGGAGCGACCAGCAGGATGAGCTGAACGCCGGTGAACAGAAGGAAGTGCAGCTGAAAGAGCAGTACAAATCCAAGATCCAGCAAGCGATCAACCTGGATGCTTTGCAAAAGCAAAAACTGCAGGTGGCGGATTATGTCGCTACGCTGGAGAAGCAACTGCCTAGCAAAGCCGAAATGGATGCCTTGCTGTCCGATATCAACCAGGCCGGCCTGGGGCGCGGCCTGCAGTTTGAATTGTTCAAGCCAGGCCAGGTGGTGGTGAAGGATTACTACGCCGAGCTGCCGATCAATATCAAGGTAACCGGCAATTATCACGATGTCGGCTCATTTGCCAGCGACATCGCTAACCTGCCGCGCATCGTGACCTTGAACAACATGAATCTGACAGCCGGCAAGGATGGAGCGCTGAGCCTGGACGCGATTGCCAAGACCTTCCGCTATCTGGACAAGGACGAAGTGGCGGCACAGCGCAAGGTCGCCGATACAGCTAAGCAGAAAGGTCAAAAATGACGTTTTTTCGCATTGGGCGTCTGACCCAGGTGACATTTTTTGTCGTATTTATCTCAACTTTGTCAGGTTGTGGTGACAGCGGTATACAGGAATTGAAAGAGTGGATGGCTGACGTCAAGAGCCATACCAAGGTCGGGATACCGAAGCTGAGCGAACCGAAGAAGTTCATTCCCTTTACTTATGCCGGTGCGACCAGCATCGATCCCTACAATCCCAGCAAGCTGCTGGTGGCGCTGGCCAAGCTGCAAGGCAAGTCAAACGGCCTGAAGCCGAATATGGACCGGCGCCGTGAAACGCTGGAAAACTATCCGCTGGACACCATCAAGATGGTGGGGACGTTGCAAAAAGTGGGTTTGAGCTATGTCTTGCTGCAAGTCGACAAGACCGTGTTCCAGGCCAAAGTGGGGAATTACATAGGGCAGAATTTCGGCATGGTCACCGGCATCACTGAGTCCGAGGTAATTTTGAAAGAAATCGTACAAGATGCGTCCGGCGAATGGGTCGAGCGCGAAGCCAAGTTAGCGTTGCAGGAGAGCACAAAATGATTGCAGCAGGAAAAAAATTCGTTAACCTGAGCGTGAGCCGGCTGAGCGTGGTTCGGCAAAAAGCCTTGATGTTGGGTGCGCTGCTGTGTTTGCTGGTATCAGGGGCGCCGGCAATGGCGGCGGAAGATAATGCGATCACTTCGATCAACGCTAACCAGCAAGGCAGCAATGTCATTGTCAAGATCAGCTTCAAGCGTCCGCTGGCTACGCAGCCGACGGCGTTTGCCGTGATCAGCCCGGCGCGCATCGCTTTCGATTTCATCGGGGTTGGCAATGCTACCGGCAAGACATCGCAAGACATCAGCATGGGCGACGTGCGCAATGTGGTGGTGGCGCAAGCTGACGACCGCTCACGCCTGGTGTTCAACCTGAAACGTTCTTTGTCGTACGCTACCGCGATGGACGGCAATTCCCTGATCGTCACCATCGACGGTTCTGGCGGCCTGGCGACGCCGGTCAATGCTGCCGGCATGCCGGTACGTCCCGCGGCAGCCGCAGCTGCACCTGTGGCCGCGGCGCCAGCCCCTGCAGCATTGCTGAACGGGAAACCCGCCCTGCGCGATATCGATTTCCGTCGCGGCACCGCGGGTGAAGGCCGAGTTGTGATTGACCTGCCGAATACCCAGGTTGGTGTCGACGTCCGCCAGCAAGGCCAGACAATTGTGGTGGATTTCTTGAAAACCAGCTTGCCGGATGTCTTGCGCCGCAAGCTTGATGTCGGTGATTTTGGTACTCCGGTCAAAACCATCACTACCGTCACGCAAGGTGAAAATGTACGCATGATCATCGAGCCGAAAGGTCTTTGGGAGCAGAGCGCTTACCAAAGCGACAGCCAGCTGGTGATCGAAGTCAAACCGATCAAGGAAGACCCGAACAAGCTGGCACAGGGCGCGCAGGGATATCGCGGCGACAAGCTTTCCCTGAATTTCCAGAACGTGGAAGTGCGTTCGGTGCTGCAGGTGATTGCTGACTTTACCGGCCTGAACATCATTACCAGCGATACCGTCGGCGGCAACCTGACCCTGCGCCTTAAAGATGTTCCTTGGGACCAGGCTTTGGATATCGTGATGCAGGCCAAAGGTCTGGACATGCGCAAGAACGGTTCTGTCATCTGGATCGCACCGAAAGACGAATTGCTGACTAAAGAAAAACTGGAACTTGAGCAGCGTTCGCAAATCGCCGAACTGGAGCCTCTGCGCACAGAGTCCTTCCAATTGAATTATCAGAAAGCTGAAGCCTTCAAGAAAGTGTTCGGGATTGATGATGCCGGCAGTGGGGGCAAGAAAAATAGCATTCTGTCAAATCGTGGCAGTGCTGTGATCGATCCTCGCACTAACCAATTGTTCGTTACCGATACGCCGACCATTCTGCAGAATATCCGCAATCTGGTGCAAAAGATCGATATCGCATCGAGACAGGTCTTGATCGAAGCCCGCATGGTGGAAGCGAATGATGGCTTTAGCCGTAATCTCGGCGCCAAGCTTGGTTTTGGCTTTAATGGCAAAAATGTCACTGCAGGCGGCACTCAAACCGCGACGGCGTCGACTGGCACGCTTCCAATCATAGGAGGAAATTCGGTGAATTTGCCGGCCAATCCTAGCACTGGCACGGCAGGTTCGCTGGCTTTGACCCTGTTCAATTCCGCTGCATCGAAATTCATCAGCCTGGAGTTGTCGGCGCTGGAAGCGGACGGGCAAGGCAAGATCATTTCCAGTCCGCGCGTTGTCACGGCTGACCAGCAGAAGGCTCTGATTGAACAAGGTGTTGAAATTCCATACCAAAACGCCACCAGCAGCGGAGCCACATCGGTTGAGTTCAAGAAAGCTAACCTGAAACTGGAAGTTGTGCCGCAAATCACTCCTGACGGCAATGTCATTTTGACAGTAGATGTGACGAATGACAGCGTCGGCGCCACGGTTCCAGGCGGTGTGGCTATCAATACCAAGCATGTCCAGACCCAGGTCCAGGTTGAAAATGGCGGGACGGTGGTGATTGGCGGTATTTATACCCAGACGATTTCAAACGATATTACTAAAGTGCCACTGCTTGGAGATATTCCGGTTCTGGGTTATCTTTTCAAACAAACGGCAGTTGTTAACAAACGAACTGAATTATTGATTTTCCTGACACCGAAAATCGTCATCGACCGGCTCGCTGGGCATTAATTGCACAGAAGACACCGGCCTGGCGCCGGTGTCTGTATTTTGAGCAAAAGGTTGAGTGGTGAAATGGTGCGGTACACAGGCAATATCTTTCTGGTAGGCCTGATGGGCGCGGGCAAGACTACGGTTGGCCGCGCTCTGGCAAAAAAACTCAACAAGCTATTCATTGATTCGGATCACGAAATCGAGGCGCGTACCGGCGTCTCGATTCCTTTGATTTTCGAGATAGAAGGCGAAGAGAGCTTCCGCCAGCGCGAGACGGAAGTGATACGCGACCTCAGCGGCAGGCGCGGCATCGTGCTGGCCACCGGCGGCGGCGCTGTCATGCGGCCGGAAAACCGCGAATACCTGAAAAACCGCGGCACCGTGATTTACTTGCGTGCCAGCATCCACAACATCCTGCAGCGCACCAGCCGCGACAAGAACCGGCCGCTATTGCAAACAGCCGATCCGCGCCGGCGCCTGGAAGAACTGTCACGGCAGCGAGAGCCGTATTATCGCGACGTGGCCGACATTGTCATCGACACTGGCCGACCTAACGTACAATTCCTGGTACACAGCATCCTGAGCCAGCTGGAACTGCTGCCCGACGAGCCTGAAGCAGGATCGGGCACGGTTAGCCAGGCTGGCGCTATCACCCCTATTTCAGCAAATTCTTTTATGAACCAGCAGTCGCCCCCTCCGGCCCCGGCGCCGACCATCACGCTCCAGGTAGAACTGGGCGAGCGCAGCTACCCGATCGAGATCGGACCGTCGCTGCTGAACGACCGTGAGCGGATTGCGCGCCTGATCATCGGCAAGCAGGTCGCCGTGGTGACCAACACTACCGTCGCGCCGCTGTACCTGCAAGGGTTTAGCCAGGCGTTGAAAGACGCCGGCAAGAGCGTGCTGGAAATCATATTGCCGGACGGCGAAGAAGAAAAGAACTGGGCCAGCCTGATGCAGATCTTCGATCGGCTGCTGAGCGCAAAATGCGGCCGCAAGACGACCTTGATCGCCCTGGGCGGCGGCGTTATCGGCGACCTTACCGGTTTCGCTGCTTCGGCCTACATGCGCGGCGTGCCGTTCGTGCAGATCCCGACTACCCTGCTGGCGCAGGTCGATTCCTCGGTGGGCGGCAAGACCGGCATCAACCACCCGCTCGGCAAAAACATGATCGGCGCCTTCTACCAGCCGCAGGCAGTGATCGCCGATACCATGACCTTGCACAGCCTGCCTGAGCGCGAGCTGTCGGCCGGGCTGGCGGAAGTGATCAAATACGGCGCGGTGATCGACGCCGAATTCTTCAAATGGATAGAGAGCAATATCGGCAAGCTGATGGCGCGCGATAACGTTGCCCTGGCTTACGCCATCCGCCGCTCCTGCGAGCTGAAAGCCGACGTGGTCAGGCAAGACGAACGCGAAGGCGGCTTGCGCGCCATCCTGAATTTCGGCCATACCTTCGGCCATGCGATCGAGTCCGGCCTGGGCTACGGCAAATGGCTGCATGGTGAAGCGGTCGGTTGCGGCATGGTGATGGCGGCTGACCTGTCGCACCGGCTTGGGCACATCAGCGCCGTCGACAAGGAACGCGTCAGTGCGCTGGTGCGCGCCGCCGGCCTGCCGACCGAGGCGCCCAACCTCGGCGCTCAGCGCTGGCTGGAGCTGATGCAGGTCGACAAAAAGAACGAAGACGGCCAGATCAAGTTCATCCTGATGAACCCCTTGGGCGGCCATCTGGTCACCGGCGTGCCGCAAGAAGCACTGCTGGCGACGCTGCAGCAGCTAGCCTCGGGAGATTTGCCGCGATGAACCCGGAAGCGCTTCTCGCTCAACCTCTCGCCCCCTATGCCGCACATTCTGGGCTGTCGCGAGGACGCCTGTTCGAGGAAACGCCACCTAGCGCCCGCAGCGAGTTCCAGCGCGACCGCGACCGCATCATCCATTGCACCGCATTCCGCCGCCTGGAATACAAGACCCAGGTTTTCGTCAACCATGAGGGCGACCTGTTCCGCACGCGCCTGACGCACAGCATTGAAGTGGCGCAAATCGCCCGTTCGATTGCGCGCAACCTGCAACTGAACGAAGATTTGGTTGAGGCGATTTCACTGGCCCACGACCTGGGGCATACGCCATTCGGCCATGCCGGCCAGGATGCCCTGAATGACTGCATGGAGGCGCATGGCGGCTTCGAACACAACCTGCAGAGCCTGCGGGTGGTCGACAAGCTGGAGCAGCGCTACGGCGCTTTTGACGGCCTGAACCTGATGTTCGAGACCCGCGAGGGCATCCTGAAGCACTGTTCGCTGGCCAACGCCAGGAAGCTGGGCGATATCGGCGAGCGCTTCATCCAGCGCAAGCAGCCGAGCCTGGAGGCGCAAGTCGCCAACCTGGCCGACGAGATTGCCTACAACAACCACGATGTCGACGACGGATTGCGTTCGGGCCTGCTGACGCTGGAGCAGATGAACCAGATAGATTTTTATGCAACCCACAGCCGCGAGGTCGAGCGGCTGTACCCTGGCCTCGGCGGGCGCCGCGCGATCAATGAAACGGTGCGGCGCATGATCAACGCCTTGATCACCGACCTGATCCAGACCTCGCAGCAGCGCATCCTGGATGCCCGCCTGCAGAGCGTTGACGAGGTGCGCAATGCGCCGCCCCTGATTGCATTTTCCGACGGCATGGCGCAACAGGCAGCGCTGCTGAAGCGCTTCTTGCGCGAAAACCTGTACCGCCACTACCTGGTCAATCGCATGACGGCCAAGGCGCGCCGCATCGTCGCCGAACTGTATGCCTGTTTCAGCGCCGAGCCGACCTTGCTGCCGCCCGACTATCAGCTGGGCCAGCCCGGCACGGCCGGAGCAAGCCCGCAGGCGCGCGCGATCGCCGATTACATCGCCGGCATGACCGACCGTTACGCGATACGCGAGCACAGGCGTTTGTTCCTGGTAGACGAAGGCCATCTCTGACATGCGTACCACAGGGATTTCCGGTCCCTTGCTCTAAACGCAACAAGTTAGGGTAGACTTTGTCGTTTTCCAATCATTTCATGAGGATCGTTATGCGCCGCGTATACCAAACAGCAGTGACCCTGACCCTGGCAGTAACCGCTTCCGCCGCGCTTGCCTTGTCCTTAAGCGACTTGAGCAACCAGGACGCCAGCAGCGGCCTGAAAGCTGCGCTGCAAAAAGGCGCGGATGTCGCGGTGTCCAAACTGGGCGTCGAGAATGGCTTCCTGAACAACGACAAGGTCAAGATCGGCTTGCCCAGCGTGCTCGATAAAGCCATGCCGCTCTTGAGGATGACCGGCCAGGGACAGAAACTGGACGACCTGGTGGTGTCGATGAACCATGCCGCGGAACAGGCAGTGCCGTTGGCCAAGCCGCTGCTGTTGAATGCAGTGAAATCGATGTCGGTGACGGATGCAAAAAACATCCTGACCGGCGGCGATACTTCGGTGACAGACTTCTTCAAGGCAAAGACTTCGGCGCAACTGGGCCAGAAATTCCTGCCTATCGTCAAAGGCGTGACCGACCGCAACGGCTTGTCGGCGCAATACAATTCGGTCATGGGGCAAGTCGGCAAGACCGGCATGGTGCCAGCCCAGCAAAGCACCGTTGAAGGTTACGTCACGCAGCGTGCGCTGGACGGCCTGTACACCATCATCGGCGACGAAGAGAAAGCGATACGGCAGGATCCGGTCGGCGCCGGCAGCGCGATTATCGGCAAGGTGTTCGGCGCATTGAAATAAGGACGCGCCGCAGCGATAAACAATAATATGGTTTGACAATAACAAAGGGCGCATTGACTGCGCCCTTGTTCATTTATTGGCGCGAGCCACACAGCTCGCGCAGGTCGGATCAGGTCGCGGCGGGGAGTTCTTCCGGCAGGTGCTTGATGGCATCATGCTGGTGGTCTTGCATCTTGTCCTTGTATTTGATCACCTGGCGATCGAGCTTGTCGATCAGGGCGTCGATGGCGGCGTAAAGATCGTGGGCAATGCTTTCGGCATGCAAATCTTTTCCTTTTACGCGCAGGTTGATTTCCGCTTTTTGGCGTTTTTCTTTTTCAGTAATCTTGTCGACCGTCAGGATCACGCTGATATCGATGACCTGGTCGAAATGGCGTTTGATACGCTCTAGTTTGCTTTGTACGTATTCGCGAATGGCAGGGGTTAACTCGAGGTGATGCCCACTGATGGTGAAGTTCATACAGCGCTCCTATCAAGAATATTGCTGGCGGTCCGGAGCTGGATACGCAGGATCTTTAGGCGGACGGTCCGAAAACAGACAGTCCTGGCAAGAACCAATGAAACCCGCTTCGTCTGGACACAGCAAGGGTAAGCTTTACAATCAAACCAGAAGAACTACAAGGCCTTGCGTAAATTAACAGACGGAATTTTCAGTGCTTCGCGATATTTTGCGACGGTGCGGCGGGCTACCACCATACCTTGTTCCGCAAGCATGTCGGCAATCTTGCTGTCAGAGAAAGGATTTTTTGTATCTTCCGCTCCTATCAATTGCTTAATGAGTGCCCTGATTGCCGTTGAGGAAGCCTCTCCACCTGCCTCAGTAGCAACATGGCTGCCGAAGAAATACTTCAGTTCAAACATCCCGTGGGGAGTGAGCATGTATTTCTGAGTGGTTACACGAGAAATAGTACTCTCGTGTAGTCCCAGTGTATCAGCTATTTCACGCAACACAAGCGGCCGCATGGCCACCGCGCCGTGCGAAAAGAAATTCCTCTGGCGTTCCACGATGGCTTGCGCCACGCGCAGGATGGTGTCGAAGCGCTGCCGCATATTCTTGATCAGCCACTTGGCTTCCTGCAGCTGCGAAGTGAGCGCGCCGTCGCCCTTGCTTTGCTTCAGAATGTTGGCATACAGGACATTCACCCTGAGCCTTGGCATGACGTCATTGTTGAGCATGACCTGCCAGCCCTGCTTGCTGCGCCTGACGATCACGTCGGGCACGACGTAGTCGGAAGTGTTGGCGGCGAACGGCGCGCCGGGGTGCGGATTGCACTGCTTGATGACTGCCTGCGCTTCGCGCAGGTCTTCGTCGTCGCAATCGAGCGCCTTCTTGATTTTATTGAAATCGCGTTGCGCAAAAAGCATCAGGTGATCTTGCACGATCGCCAATGCAAGCCGGCGCGTGACAAATGGCACTTTGATAAAACGCCTGATCTGCAAGCTCAGGCATTCCGCCGCATTGCGGGCGCCGACGCCTGCCGGGTCGAAACTCTGCACCATCTTCAGCGCCGTCGATAATTCCTCGATGGCGATTTCCAGTTCCGGCGGCAGCCGCTCCAGGATTTCTTCCAGCGATTCTTCCAGGTAGCCGTTGTCGTCCAGCGCATCGATGGTCAGCTCGACCAGGGCGCGGTCACGCAAGTCGTGCAGCGTTTCGCGCATCTGCTGCAGCAGATGTTCGCGCAAGGTGGATTCGTGGGCTTCCAGCTGCGGCCGCGCATCTTCGTCATCCGGGGTTTTTGAACTGCGCGCGACATCGTCGAAACTCCATTCGCTGTCGCCGCTTTCCGGGCCGCTCTCGGCGGCCGGCGGCGTGTCCAGCCCGGTTTCGCTTTCGCTCGGCGAGCTGCTCACTTCGCTGTCGCCCACCGGGGCATCCATGGTCGACGCGGTGCCGCTGATGGCGCCGTCCGCCAGCAAGCGTACGGAATTGTCGAGCGGGTCGTCGACCCGCTCCAGCAGGGGATTGTCCGACAGGATCTGTTCCAGCTCCTGGTGCAGTTCGAGCGTGGACAATTGCAGCAGCCGGATAGACTGCTGCAACTGAGGTGTCAGCGCAAGATGCTGCGAGGTGCGTAGCTGGAGTGATTGTTTCATGGCTTCCGTGCAGACAATTCACTGGTATTTCTTTATTCGGGGCAGGCTGCCGCAGCGCGGCGCATTCCCTTGCCCCCGACCGTTCGGGCATATCTCGATGAAGCTACATGCGGAAATGCTCGCCCAGGTATACGCGCCGCACCGACTCGTCGGCGATGATGTCGTCCGGACTGCCGCTGGCCAGCACGCTGCCCTGGTTGATGATGTAGGCGCGATCGCAGATGCCCAGTGTTTCGCGCACATTGTGGTCGGTGATCAGCACGCCTATGCCGCGTTCCTTGAGGAAGCGGACGATGCGCTGGATCTCGATCACGGCGATCGGATCGATCCCGGCAAACGGTTCATCCAGCAGGACGAAGCGGGGATTGGTGGCCAGCGCGCGGGCGATTTCGACCCGCCGGCGTTCACCGCCCGACAGCGACAGCGCCTGGTTTTCACGCAGCTTTTCGATTTGCAGCTCGTGCAGCAGCTTCTGCAGCTGCTCGTCGATTTGAGCCTTGGTGAGCGGCTTGCCGTTGGGACGCTGCAGTTCCAGCACGGCGCGGATATTGTCTTCCACCGTCAGCTTGCGGAACACCGATGCCTCTTGCGGCAGGTACGACAGGCCGAGCACTGCACGCCGGTGGATAGGCAAGCGTGAAATGTCGACGCCGTCGAGGTCGATCTCGCCGCCGTCCGACGGCACCAGGCCGACGATCATGTAGAAAGAAGTAGTCTTGCCGGCGCCGTTGGGGCCCAGCAGGCCGACCACTTCGCCGCAATGCACTGTCAGCGACACGTCGTGGACTACCTGGCGCGCGCCGTAGCTTTTCTGCAGGCCTTTGACGATCAGGGTGCTGGGAGCTGTCATTGCGGAGCTTTCGGGCGCGGCTGGATGACGGCGCGTATGCGTCCGGCGCCTGCCTGGCTGTTGCCGTTGACGGTATTGTTGACCGAATAGAATTCAGTGCGGCTGTCGTAGGAAATGAATTCGCCGTTCACTTCGTCGGTTGGTTTGTCGCCTTGCAGGCGGCGCATCTGCGCCTTGGAAAACAGCTTGGTGATTTCTGTCTTGCCGTCGTATTCGATGCGTTCGGCATGGCCGTCGATCCACAGGTCGGGGCCGCCGTCGCGTTTTTGCTTGAACGTGGCGAGCTTGCCGGGATCTGCGTACAGGGTGGCGAACTGGTAGCCGGACGGATCGGTAGTCACCACCACGCGGTCGGCTTTCATCAGCAGCGTACCGCGCGTCAGCACCACGTTGCCGGTAGCGACATTGACCTGCTTGACGTCGTCATAGGTGAGCTGGTCGGAATCGATCAGCGTCGGTTTTTCGGAGTCTGCTTTTTCTGCATGCGCCACGCCTATGGCGCTAAGCAACAGCAGGGATATGAAAAATAGTCGTTTCATGAAAAATCCTGGATAAAGGATAGAACGGTGTGCATAAAATGGCCTGTTTGCCTGGATCAGCGAGGTTTGGGCGGAAACACGCCGTGGACCTTGCTGAACAGTTTCAGTACACGCGTGGAATTATTGAAATCCATGCCGGTGCCATGCAATACCGATTGTCCCAGCGTGAGCTCCACCGGTTTGTCGGACTGCATGACGTCGTCGTCGGGCAGCAGCAGCAGGTATTCGGATTTCAAGTGGAAATTGTCGGCCTGCGGCGTCTTCGGCCGGTCCGCATTGACGTCGCCGTACAGATGCACCTTGCTGTTGTTGTCTTCGATCTTGCCGCGGTCGGCGCGCAGGTTCATCGGCGGTTTTTCCTTGTCCAGGCTGTGGATCAGCGGCTTTTGCACATCGAACGAATCGTCGCCTGGATTATGTGTCAGCCGGTCGCCGGAAATGTTGTAGCGCGGCTGCCCGGTGGGCGACATCTGCACGTAATTGAAATGCTCGACGAAATAATCGGGTTCGGTGCGCGCCGCCTTCGGCAGCAGGTCTTCGGTATTCTGGTGCATCACCTGCACCAGCCAGAAACTGCCGAGCGCCAGCAAGATGAACAATATCAGCAGCAGCAGGAAGCGGAAGCGGTAGGTGGAGCGCAGGTTTTTCATGCAATGTCCTGCGGTGTGGTGCGCAGGTACGACGCCAGCGTCGCTGCGTAGGTATTTTGCGCCTGCATGATCAGGTCGCAGATTTCACGCGCGGCGCCGTGGCCGCCGCTGGCCTGGGTGACATAGTGCACGCGGCTGCGGACATCGGGATGGCCGTTGGGAACGCTGACCGCAAAACCGACCTGCGACAGGATCGGCAAGTCGATCACATCGTCGCCGATAAAGCCGCAGGCATCCGGCGCCAGTCCCAGCTGTGCAAGCAATTTGACAAATGCCGCGTGCTTGTCATGTACGCCTTGCTGCACATGAGCGATGCCAAGGTCGCTGGCGCGGCGGCTGACGATCGCCGACTGCCGCGCGCTGATGATGGCGGTGGCGACGCCGCTCTGCTGCAACTGCTTGATGCCGTGGCCGTCGAGCGCGTTAAAGCGCTTGAGCTGTTCGCCGTCGGCGCCGTACAGCAGGCCGCCGTCAGTCAGGATGCCGTCGACGTCGAAAATCATCAGGCGCACCCGCGCTGCGCGCGCTGTCAGGTCGGCGAGGTTGGTGCTGTCGCCGTGCTTGGCCTGGATATTCATCAGATTACCTTGGCGCGCGTCAGGTCATGGATATGCAGCGCGCCGACCAGCATGCCAGTGGCGTCGGTGACCAGCAGCTGGTTGATGCGGAATTGCTCCATCATGTGCACCGCGTCGACCGCCAGCTGGTCCGGGCCGATGGAGCGCGGGTTGGCGTGCATGACGTCGGCGATCGTGAGCTTGGTGAAATCCTGCACCTGTTCGATCAGCCGCCGCAGGTCGCCATCGGTAAAGACGCCGATGGCATGGAATTTTTCATCCACCACGGCGGTCATGGCGATGCCCTTGCGGGTGATTTCCAGCAGCGCCAGCGACAGCGATACGTCCGCGGTCACGGCCGGAATCGCTTCGCCGCTGCGCATGACGTCGCGCACGTGGGTCAGCAGGCGCCGTCCGAGCGCGCCGCCGGGATGGGAGCGGGCGAAATCTTCTTCGCGGAAGCCGCGCGCGTCCAGCAGCGCCACCGCCAGGGCGTCGCCCATCGCCAGCGTCGCGGTGGTGCTGGCGGTCGGCGCCAGGTTCAGCGGACAGGCTTCCTGGTCGACCCTGACATCCAGGTGCACATTGGCCAGTTGCGCCAGCGCCGAGTCCTGGTTGCCGGTCATCGCGATCAGGCTGGCGCCCATGCGCTTGATGATCGGCACGATCGCCATCAGCTCCGCGGTTTCGCCGGAATTCGAAATGGCGATGAACGCATCGTCCTCGGTCACCATGCCGAGGTCGCCATGTGCCGCTTCGGCCGGATGGATGAACAGGGCTGGAGTGCCGGTAGAGGCCAGCGTGGCGGCGATCTTGCGGGCGATATGGCCGGATTTCCCTATTCCAGAGACCACCACCCGGCCGCTGCAGTTGAGCAGCAAGGCAATCGCCTGTGCAAAAGGATCGTTGACGTCGTCGGAAACCCGGTTCTTCAGGGCGATGATGGCATCGGCTTCGATTTGCAGGGTGCTCCGAGCAAGTTTCAGCGCACGGCCGGCGTCGAATGACTTGGGCAGGGTTTGGGACAAAATTTTAGTATCGGTTAGACTCATCCCGAAAGTATAAACGAAATCCTAAAGCAAAAAACTTGCCAGTCTCGATCGGCTTCAATTAATCTGTCCCTAGTTCTGCCCGCATTAGCGTTGCTGCAACAATGTGTTGATATTGAAATAATTAATTACCAATGATGCTTACCGGACTAGAACTGACAATCTTGCTGCTTGGCTCCGCCGTACTGGGCGTGGTGGCTTTTCGCAGCTTTCATTTGCCGCCGATGCTGGGCTACCTGGCGGTGGGTATCCTGATCGGCCCGCATGCGCTGGGTTTTGCCGAAGACAACGCCACCACCCACGCGCTGGCGGAATTCGGCGTGGTGTTCCTGATGTTTTCGATCGGCCTCGAGTTTTCGCTGCCGAAACTGACGGCGATGCGGCATATCGTGTTCGGCCTGGGCATGGCGCAGGTTGGATTGACCATCGGCGCCACCATGCTGTTCAGCTGGCTGATGGCGGTCATCCTGCCGCAGCTCACCAATATCAGCTGGCAGGCTGCGTTCGCCCTGGGCGGCGCGCTGACCATGTCTTCCACGGCTATCGTGTCCAAGCTGCTGACCGAACGCATGGAGCTGGAAAGCGAACACGGCCGCCGCATCATCGGCATCCTGCTGTTCCAGGACCTGGCGCTGGTGCCTTTGCTGATCGTGGTGCCGGCCCTTGCCGAGCATAACGGCAACCTGCTGGCGACGCTGGCCTGGGCCAGCGGCAAGGCGGTGCTGGTGCTGGCGCTGCTGTTGTTCTTTGGCCAGAAGCTGATGCGGCGCTGGTTCCAGATCGTGGTGCGGCGCCGTTCGCAGGAGCTGTTCATGCTGAACCTGCTGCTGATCACGCTGGCCGCAGCCTGGATTACCGAGCGCGCCGGCCTGTCGCTGGCGCTGGGCGCGTTCATTGCCGGCATGCTGATTTCGGAAACCGAATACAAGCACCAGGTGGAAGAAGACATCAAATCGTTCCGGGACGTGCTGCTGGGGCTGTTCTTCATCACCGTCGGCATGCTGCTCAACCTGCGCCTGGTGATTGAACACTGGTGGCTGGTATTGCTGCTGCTGATCGGCCCGGTGTTCCTCAAGTTCGTGCTGATCGCGGCGCTGGCGAAAATCTTTCGCTCATCCACCGGCGTCGCGCTGCGCACCGGCCTGGCGCTGGCGCAGGCCGGGGAGTTCGGCTTCGTGCTGCTGAACCAGGCCGGCGGCCTGCAGCTGGTTGATCCCTTGCTGATCCAGCTGATCCTGGCGTCGATGGTGTTGTCGATGCTGGCGGCGCCATTCATCCTGGCCAAATCCGACGCCATCGTAATGAAACTGTCTTCCAGCGAATGGATGATGCAGTCGCTGGCCTTGACCCAGATCGCGACGCGCACCATGGCCACCAAGAAGCACGTGATCATTGCCGGCTTCGGCCGCAGCGGCCAGAGCCTGGCCAAGCTGCTGGAAGAAGAGGGCATCGATTACCACGCGCTCGATCTCGACCCCGACCGCGTGCGCGACGCCCGCTCTGCCGGCGCGCATGTCTCCTACGGCGACGCCTCGCGCCGCGAAAGCCTGGTGGCGGCCGGCGTCCATCGCGCCGCCGCCCTGGTGATCACCTACGCCAGCACACCCTCGGCCTTGAAGGTATTGCACCATGTCAGCGAACTGGCGCCGGCCCTGCCGGTAATCGTGCGCAGCTACGACGACACCGATCTCGACCAGCTGCGCGCCGCCGGCGCCACTGAAGTGGTGCCGGAAGCGCTGGAGGGCAGCCTGATGCTGGCCTCGCACGCGCTGGTCATGCTGGGTGTGCCCTTGCGCCGGGTGGTGCACCGGGTGCAGGCGACGCGTGACGAACGTTATGCCGCGCTGCGCGGGTTTTTCCACGGCATCGACGATGCGCAGGATACCGCCGACCACCTGCAGGTGCGCCTGCACTCGGTGGCTTTGCCGGAAGGCGCGCGCGCCATCGGCCGCTCGCTGGCCTGGCTAGGCTTGCCGGAAATGGGCGCCGAGATCGCCGCCTTGCGGCGCGGCCGCAGCGGCATTGCGCCGACGCCGGAAGCAGTGTTGCAGGCAGGAGACATCGTTGTCTTGCGCGGCGCCGCCGACGCCATCTCTCGCGCCGAAGGGCGTTTGCTGCAAGCCTGGAGCAGCGCCAGCCAGCACAGCGACGAAGATTTTTGAAATAATACCCATTCTCATTCAATCGACATTTACAATACGAACTTTGAGTAAGCGGGTTTGTGATTGTGAAAAAAGAAATACGTCATTGGCTGGTCAAGCTGCACCGCTACAGCGGCTTGCTGCTGTCTTTGTATATTGTCATGGCAGGCCTGACCGGCGCCGCGCTGGCGTTCAACGACGACATCGACGCCTGGCTCAATCCGCAGTTCTACCATCTCGGCTCCAGCGGCAACCGGCAGCAGCCGATCGATGCCTTGGTGACCCGGGTCGAGCAGGATTACCCGCACGCGCGGCTGGCCTTTTTCTCGATGGGGCCGGACGTTGGCGCGCCGCTCGAGGCAAAACTGCGGCCGCGCAAGCCGAGCGATGAGCTGGCGGTGGATACGGTGTTTATCGATCCGGTCACGGCGGCCGTGGTCGGCGAGCGCAATACCAAGGCAGTCAGCCTGGCGCCGCAAAACCTGATGCCTTTCCTGTTCCGCCTGCATCGCTACCTGCTGCTGGACAAGCCCGGCGCCATCATTTCCGGCAGCCTCGGCCTGTTATGGCTGGCGACGCTGCTGATCGGCTTCGCGCTGGCCTGGCCCAGGCATCGCAAGGGCTGGGGCAAGGCGCTGTCGATCAAGCGCGGCGCCGGCAGTTTTCGCCTGATGTATGACTTGCATCGTACGGTCGGCCTGGTCGCCGGGGTGCTGCTGGTGATCACCGCGTTTACCGGCGCCGTGATGAACCTGCCGGACGTTGCCCGTCCGCTGGTCTCCAGCCTGTCGCCGCTGACGCCGCCGCCCAAGGAAGTCGCCAAATCGCTGGCTACCGAGAACAAGCGGCAGATCAGCTGGCAGCAGGCGCTGGCTTCGGCGCAAGCCAGCCTGCCGCTGGCCACCCCGGCACGCATCGCGCGTGACGAAAAACACGGCATTTACCAGGTCCGCCTGCGCAAGCCGGACGATATCCAGGACAGCGGCAGCGTACGCGTATTTGTCGACGCTGCCGACGGCCGTGTGCTGCGCTCGCTGGATCCCTTGAAAGGCTCGGCCGGCGATACCTTCATCGGCGTGCAATACGGTTTGCATACCGGCCAGATCATGGGTTTGCCGGGTAAGATGCTGGTCGCCTTCCTCGGTTTCCTGCCGCTATTGTTCATGATTACCGGCATCGCCATCTGGCTGAAAAAGCGCAAATCGGAAGCGCTAGTGAGAGCGCGCCACCTGCACCCGGCCTGACAGCGGCCGAGGCCGCGATAGTTACTTCGGTTGCCGCAGCTTGCCGAACAGCCAGCCGGTCTTGCTGCCGCTGAGCGTCATCGCCATCTGCTGGCGCGCGATAGGCATGCCGCATAGCGGGCCCAGGGCGATGTCGCGCAAGGTGCTGGCGATGCGCGAATCGGATTGGAAAAAGGGCGTCAGCAGCTTGCTGGCGCCCTGGTAATAACGCAGATGCGTGCGCCGCCGCTGCGAATACAGGGCCAGCGCTTGCTCCACCACCGGCGCCTCGGCAAAACAGGCCGCCAGCGTCATCGCATCGACCAGCGCCAGGTTGGCGCCTTGCCCCAGCTGCGGACTGGTGGCGTGGGCGCAGTCGCCGATGCAGACTACCCGCGCATCGTGCCAGTGCCGCATCTGCACATCGGCATAACGCGCAAAGGTCAGTTGCTCCGGGCTTTGTATATGTTGCAGGACCGTGGCAACCGGAGCCAGCTCCAGCACCGATTTCTTCCAAGCCTCCAGTCCTTGCTCTTGCCAATGCTGCAGGCGGTCCGCGCGCAGGCTCCAGAACAGGCTGAGTATCGGCCTTTCCATTTGCTTATACGCAAAGCCGGTAGGCATCAGGCCCAGCATCTGGTGCGCATGGCGGAACCATTGGCGCAGTCCGCCCTGCGTCAGGCCATCGTCAGGCACCAGCGCCCATAGTGCACCCCAGGGATAAGGCGTGACCTTTTGCGGAATCGCCAGCGCCGCCCGCAGTTGCGAACGGGTGCCGTCGGCGATGACGGCGCAATCGAATTCGCCGGCGGCAGCCTCAACGCTGCCTGGTGCAGGGTCGCGGGAAAACAGCAAGGTCTTGCCGCCCGACTGCTGGATGCGGGTGATGTCGGTCGCGCTGCGGACTGCGATTCCCGCTATCTGCACCGCTTGCCATAGCACGGAAAACAAGGCGCCGCGATGCAGGCCGAGGCCGAACGATTGCGGATCATGGTGGCGATAGTGCACATCCAGCACGGTGCGGCCGCCGGCCGTGGTGCCGAACAGGCGGTCGTTGCGGGCGCCGTGTTCCAGGATGGTGTCAAGCAGGCCAAGCGCCGCCAGCACGTGCATGCCGGTCGGCTGCAGCAAGATGCCGGCGCCTACCGCGGTGGGTTGCGCCACGCGTTCGAACAAGGTGACCTGGTGGCCGGCGCGGGCCAGGAACAGGGCGCTGGCGGCGCCCGCGGTGCCGCCGCCGACGATGGCTATGCGCAGCATGGCGGCTGTACGCTGAAGGCGAGCTTCAATGGCTCAGCAGGATATTTTCGGAAGCGGCGGAGCGGCTGCCGGGCAGCGGCTGGTTGCTTTGCCCGTGATAGGCAAACACCACCGATTGCTTGACCGCTTCGGTATTGTTCCGTCCGGCGGCATGGAACAGGCCGCTATGGAAAAACACCACGTCGCCTTGCTGCAGTTCCACTGCTTTTCCTTGCGCAAACAAGGCCTGGTTTGCCGCCACTTCCGGGCGCAGGAAATCGAGCTCATCCATTTGCTCGGGCTTGATATCGAAGCGGTGCGAACCGGGAATGAAGCGCAGGCCGCCGTTGTCCTGGTTCTCGCTGTCGAGCGCCAGCCAGACCGAGATCAGCTCGTTGCGCGGGAACGACCAGTAGCGGATATCGCGATGCCAGCCGGTGGCGGTGCCGAAATGCGGGTGCTTGGTCATCACGCAGTTATGGTGCGACAAGGTGAGGCATGCCGGCTCGCCGAGCAGCAGTTCCAGCATCGCCACCAGCTGCGGATTGCCGGCCCAGGCGCGATAGCTGTCGTGGCGCTGGTAGGCATTGCGCAAGCGGCGCGCGGTGCGGCCGCCGGCGCTGTCGAGCGATTTCGGCGCGCCGGCATAACCGACTTCAGCTTCGTATTCCAGCGGCGCTATCGCCTGCGCCAGGTGTGCATTGGCGGTGGCGATCATCAGTTGGCAATCCGCAGCCGGCACCATGCGCGGCAGGATCAGGTAGCCGTCTTTTTCAAAGGCGTCGATTTGCGCTGCGGACAGCGCCGGAGTGGTGTGGGTAGACATGGTTATCTCGTTTATCGCATCCATTGACGAAGCGCGGGCCCGGGTGCTGCTGCTCCCAGGCCAAGGCGGCCGTCGATATGAAATGGCTGTTTATTTTTTTTGCAGTAAAGGTCCCAGGTATTTGCCGGTAACGCTGGCCGGGTTTGCCGCCACCTGCTCCGGCGTGCCGGTAGCGATGATGCGGCCGCCGCCGGCGCCGCCTTCCGGCCCGAGGTCGATCAGCCAGTCCGCGGTCTTGATGACATCCAGGTTGTGTTCGATGATGACCACGGTATTGCCCTGGTTGCGCAGGCGATGGATCACCTTCAGCAGCAGGTCGATGTCATGGAAGTGCAAGCCGGTAGTCGGTTCGTCCAGGATATACAAGGTGCGGCCGGTGTCGCGCTTCGACAGCTCCAGCGACAGCTTGACCCGCTGCGCTTCGCCGCCGGACAAGGTGGTCGCGCTCTGGCCAAGGCGGATGTAGCCGAGGCCGACATCGAGCAGCGTATGCAGCTTGCGGGCGATGACCGGCACCGGCTTGAAGAATTCATAGGCTTCTTCCACCGTCATGCCCAGCACCTCGGTGATGCTCTTGCCCTTGTAATGCACTTCCAGCGTTTCCCGGTTGTAGCGTTTGCCGTGGCACACGTCGCAAGGCACATACACATCTGGCAGGAAGTGCATCTCGACCTTGATCACGCCGTCGCCCTGGCAGGCCTCGCAGCGGCCGCCCTTGACGTTGAACGAGAAACGGCCGGCGTTGTAGCCGCGTTCCTTGGCCATCGGCACGGTCGAGAACAGATCGCGGATCGGTGTAAACAAGCCGGTGTAGGTCGCAGGATTGGAACGCGGCGTGCGGCCGATAGGAGCCTGGTCGACCGAAATCACCTTGTCGAAATGTTCCAGGCCGCCGATCGATTCGTGCGCCGCCGGCTCGGCTTGGGAGCCGTACAGGTGGCGAGCGGCGGCGTGGTACAGCGTATCGTTGACCAGGGTCGACTTGCCCGAGCCGGAAACGCCGGTAACGCAGGTCAGCAAACCGACCGGCAAGTTCATCGTGACGTTTTTCAGGTTGTTGCCGGTGGCGCCGGTGATGATGAACTGGCGGTCGGGATCGGCCGGCGTACGCGTTTTCGGCACGGCGATCTTGAGCGTGCCGTTCAGGTATTTTGCGGTCAGCGACTTCTTGTTCTTGAGGATCTGCTCCAGCGTGCCTTCGGCAATCACCTCGCCGCCGTGCACGCCCGCGCCCAAGCCCATGTCGACCACATAGTCAGCGGTGCGGATCGCATCTTCGTCGTGCTCCACCACCAGCACGCTGTTGCCGATATCGCGCAGATGGCGCAAGGTTTCGATCAGGCGGTCGTTGTCGCGCTGGTGCAAACCGATCGACGGCTCGTCCAGCACGTACATCACGCCGGTCAGGCCGGAGCCGATCTGCGAGGCCAGCCGGATCCGCTGCGCTTCGCCGCCGGACAAGGTGTCGGCGCTGCGTTCCAGCGACAGGTAATCGAGACCGACATTATTCAGGAAAGTCAGGCGCGAGACGATTTCCTTGATGATGCGGTCGGCGATTTCCTTCTTGGCGCCGGTCAGCTTGAGTTTCTCAAAGAACGCCAGGGTTTCGCGCAGCGGCGTCGCCGCGATTTCATAGATGGCTCTTTCCTGCTTGCCGTTGCCGACCTTGACGAAGCGCGCTTCGACCCGCAGCCGCGCACCGTGGCAGGACGGGCATTCTTTTTCGTTGATGAACTTGGCCAGCTCTTCCTTGACCGCCATCGAATCGGTTTCGCGATAACGGCGCTGCAGGTTGTTGACCACGCCTTCAAAGGTGTGCTCCTTGATCACCGTGCGGCCGCGTTCGTTGACGTAGCTGAACGGAATGGTTTCCCGGCCGGAGCCGTACAGCACGGCTTGCTGGGCCTTTTCCGGCAGTTTTTCAAACGGCACGTCGATGTCGAAATCATAGTGCGCCGCGATGCTGGTCAGCATCTGGAAATAGAACTGGTTGCGCCGGTCCCAGCCCTTGACCGCGCCGCTGGCCAGCGACAGGTTAGGGAAGGCGACGATGCGTTTTGGATCGAAAAATTCGATATGGCCCAGGCCGTCGCATTCCGGGCAGGCGCCCATCGGGTTGTTGAAAGAGAACAGGCGCGGCTCCAGCTCCTGCAGCGAATAACCGCAGATCGGGCAAGCGAACTTGTTGGAATACATGTGTTCGGTGCCGCTGTCCATTTCCAGCGCAATCGCGCGCCCTTCGGCCAGCCGCAATGCGGTCTCGAAGCTTTCCGCCAGGCGCTGCTTGGTATCGGCTTTGACTTTCAGGCGGTCGATCACCACGTCGATGGTGTGCTTCTCGGTTTTTTTCAGCTTGGGCAGGTCGTCGACTTCGTAAATCTTGGCGGTGCCGGTCCCGCTCTGGATGCGGAAGCGCACAAAACCCTGGGCCTGCATCTGTTCGAACAGGTCGACATGCTCGCCCTTGCGGTTGGCCACCACCGGCGCCAGGATCATCAGCTTGGTGTCGTCCGGCATCGCCAGCACCGCATCGACCATCTGCGACACGGATTGCGCCGCCAGCGGCTTCTCTGGATGGTCCGGGCAATACGGCGTGCCGACCCGCGCGTACAGCAGGCGCAGGTAGTCGTGAATCTCGGTCACGGTGCCGACGGTGGAGCGCGGATTGTGCGAGGTGGCTTTCTGTTCGATCGAAATCGCCGGCGACAAGCCTTCGATCAGGTCAACATCCGGCTTCTCCATCAGCTGCAGGAATTGCCTGGCGTAGGAAGACAGCGATTCGACATAGCGCCGCTGGCCTTCCGCATACAGCGTGTCAAACGCCAGCGACGACTTGCCGGAGCCGGACAGGCCGGTGATCACGATCAGTTTGTTGCGCGGTAAATCCAGATTGATGTTCTTGAGGTTATGCGTACGCGCACCCCGGATGCGGATCTCTTCCCGATTTTTGTCCATCTACAGCTTTCAGCGTGAGTTTAAGGCCGTGTTGGCTTGTTGGAATTGCAATTTTCACGTCTGAAAGGCTTGCCGCGAGGCTCCTGGCGGGAATCGCTGCCGGGCGCGGCCATGCCATATCAAACGGATCAACCTGATACTATAACGGGTTTCGATCTTCGTCGTTGTGCAGCCTTAACTGCGCCATCCGGTAATGCCTCATATGAATAGTTCGTCCTCCTCTCTCGATAACGATGCCGGCAGCGCCATGAGCCGCGCGGAAGTCAAGGCCAGCGGCGCCCTGGCGTCGATATTTGCCTTGCGCATGCTGGGCCTGTTCCTGATCCTGCCGGTATTCGCAGTGCACGCCAAAACCCTGCCCGGCGGCGACAGCGCCGCCCTGGTCGGCCTCGCCATGGGCATCTACGGCCTGGCGCAATCATTCGGACAGATTCCGTTCGGCGTCGCGTCCGACAAATACGGCCGCAAGAAAATCATCGTCATCGGACTGATCCTGTTTGCACTGGGCTCTTTCATCGCCGCCGCTGCCGGCAATATCTACTGGGTCATCATCGGCCGCGCGATCCAGGGCGCGGGCGCCATTTCGGCGGCGGTAACCGCCTTCATCGCCGATTCCACCAGGGAAGAACACCGCACCAAGGCCATGGCCATGGTCGGCGGCTCCATCGGCCTCACCTTTGCCTTGTCGCTGATCATTTCGCCGCTGTTGTATGAATGGGTGGGCATGGGCGGCATTTTCGCCATGACCGGCATCCTGTCGGTGGCAGCAATTGCCGTGGTGGTATGGCTGGTGCCTGCGGCGCCGCTGGTCAAGGCCAGGCGCGTGGCCTGGTCGGAGATCCTGCGCAATGGCGAGCTGATGCGGCTCAATTACGGGGTATTCGCCTTGCACATGACGCAAATGGCGATGTTCGTGGTGATGCCGGCGGCGCTGGTCAAATACGCCGGCCTGCCGCTGGAGTCGCACTGGAAAATCTACCTGCCGGTGGTGCTGGCTTCTTTCGTGCTGATGCTGCCGCCGGTATTCGCCGGCGAGAAGCAGGGCAAGATGAAGCAAGTGATGGTGGCTGCGGTGGCTTTGTTGTTTGCCGTGCAACTCGGCTTGCTGCTGACATTCTCCATGGCAACTATCCACTGGCAGTGGCTGGTCGTGCTGCTGCTGGGGTTTTTCATCGCTTTCAACGTGCTGGAAGCCAGCCAGCCGTCGCTGGTGTCGCGCATTGCGCCGCCGGCCGCCAAGGGCGCTGCGCTGGGCGTGTACAACACCATGCAGGCCCTGGGTTTGTTCTGTGGCGGCGCCCTAGGCGGATTGCTTAAACAGCATGCCGGCGCCCCCGCGGTTTTCATTTTAGGAGGGGCGGCGACCCTCGGCTGGCTTATAATCGCATCCAGCATGAAAAATCTGCCGCGCCGTGGCCGGACGGCCACCACCGCGGCGGCATGATTTCCAAGGCATTTTTTCAAGATATTCGTATTTAGGAGAGCATCACATGGCATCGGTCAACAAAGTCATCATCGTCGGCAATCTCGGCCGCGACCCGGAAACACGCTACATGCCGAACGGCGAAGCGGTCACCAACATTGCCGTTGCCACCACGGAAAGCTGGAAAGACAAGAATAGCGGCGAGAAAAAAGAATTAACCGAGTGGCACCGCATCACCTTCTACCGCAAGCTGGCGGAGATCGCCGGCCAGTACCTGAAAAAAGGTTCGCAGATCTACGTCGAAGGCCGCCTGCAGACGCGCAAGTGGCAAGACAAGGACGGCGCTGAGCGCTACACCACCGAAATCATCGCCGACACCATGCAGATGCTGGGCAGCCGCCAGGGTGCGGGCGGCAGCGCGCCGATGGACGGCGGCGACTACAGCAGCGCGCCGCCGGCACGCCAGCAAAACACGAGCGCGCCGGCGGCTCCAGCCCGCCAGGCCCCGGCTTCGCGTCCGGCGCCGAACTTCTCGGACATGGATGACGATATTCCGTTCTGACCGGAACCATTAATTCAGTTGTAAACCAAAGCCGGAAAATTTGCATGTAATCAGTATCTTACATGCGGATTTTCCGGTTTTTTTATTTCTGCTTTCTTTACGAAAACCGGAACCAGCGGTGATGTGTAAACTTAATCCCCCTCCCTTAGTTCGCCAGTCGTTGACTTTGCGGGCGTAGCGCAGCGAAGCCCGCTGCCTCAAGATTTTTCTTTTTTTGTCGTTCTGGCAAAACCCCTCGTTTTTTCGCGACTGCATCTGTTGATGCTGTACACGAGCCTCGCTGTTCTTCCGTTTGTCAGCGCTGGCCGGCCTGCCCTTCCGCGCATGTATTCAACGCTCGATTTCTAATACAACAACAATTGAGTTGGGATGAAAAGACACATTTCCAGCTTTTTTGAATAGTAATTTTTATGTGTTGAATAGTATAGCGTCAGTAATAAAAAATCCTTTATATTCAAACACATGTGAAATTTTATTGGTTTACTTTCTCGCCGCGGTAGTCTACATTGATTTAACATTTTTGACGCCAGCACGGGGGGATTGTGAAGGATTACTCCATTCGGGAAGTGAAACTATCCACGGGCGAACATTTGCCTATCCTGGTCAAAGGCGGCCCGCTGGGCGTGCCATGCTACGCAGTCACTTGGTTCATGCTCGTCATGTATCGCTCGAAAGGGCTTACTGCGAATTACATTCGACAACTTCTTCGCGCCATGGGCATGGCCCTCGAGTTCGTGGAGCAAAGGGAAGTAGACCTCGTTATGCGCGTCGCGAAGGGGCGATTTCTGACTTTGGATGAACTCGCTGGGTATGCCGACCGATGCCGGCGGTCAGGACTTCAAGAGTCAATAACGGTGGTCGGAAATTCATATGCCGCATTGCGCTTTCGGGTATTCATTCATTACATCAATTGGATTGCCGAGCCAATCATTGCTCGCATCGTTGACGACAACAAGCGTGCCGCAGCGAATGCAGCGCTTCTACGATTTTTGAAGCGCGCCAAAAGCGTGGCACCTCGTGTCGATGCCGAATCCCCGGTGCCAGGTGAACGCAAAGGCATGTTGCTCGAGCAACGTGAGCTATTTCTGCGAGTCATCCGACCAGATTGCCCGGAGAATCCTTTCGGTGAAAAATTGCGGCTTCGTAACTACGTGCTCTTGATGCTGGAATTTGCATTGGGACCCCGCGGTGGCGAGGTACGCGGCTTAAAGACTCGAGATTTCGATTTTAGTCGTTACCCAGCGACCGTCGTGATTCATCGTCGTCATGACGACCCCGAGGATACAAGGAAAATTCCGGCGCAAGCAAAAACCAGGGGCAGAATTCTGGAACTTGGGGATGAACTCAGTGACGCGGTTTCCGATTGGATTATGACGCAGCGGTCCGACAAAAACATGTTCCCGCAAGCTAGGAAAAATCCCTATCTCATCACCAATTATCGTGGCGAACCGATGGGAGACAGAGGTTTTCGGCAAGTCATTGAAACCTTGCGTCGGCATTATCCGCAGCTCGGCCAGTTGTGCCACCAAATGTTGCGACACGATTGGAACGAACGTTATACCGAAGATGCTGAAGAACACGGTGACGACCAGTCCATAAGTAGGCGCGACCAAATATATGCGATGGGCTGGAAGCCACACTCCACCATGCCGGAGCACTATGCCGCGGGGGCGATTGAAAAGTCGACAAATAAAAAAATATTGAGAATGCAAGCGAAGGACTTGTATAAGGAGCCAAAATGAAAACGCCGCTTCAGCCCGTCCCAGACTTCGACGACGAATATGCTGAGCCGTCATCAACCGATGTCATTGCATTTTCAGGCGACGTGGTCGATACGTCGGGCGTGGAATGGCAAATAGGTCCACGGGAATGTTTGAACTGGGCTTTGATGCCTCTTGTTGCTGGACGAACGTTACTAGCGCTTAAGGCGCACTTTAGAAATCTCGTTCGCCGAGGAAGTCCTGCTTATGCTTCGTCTCAATTCAACTATCTGGCATCTCTGTTTAAATATGCAGTTGCGGATAATGTCAGAGTCAATAATCCAACAGCCTTAAATACAGGATTTTATGAGCGCATTCGGAAATTACTACAAACACAGAAAAAAATCAGTGCGGGGACAATTCCAAATTACCTAGATGCATTTCGGCGCTTTTACCTATGGTGCACTGACGCGGGATTCGAGGGATTTGACTACGAAGAAGCAACTATTTTAGAAAATCGCGTCATCGGCGGCAATGCAAAGGGTGTCGCGGTCATGAGTGATGACCCCAACGCGGGGCCATTGCGCCCGTATGAGCTTGACGCAGTTGCTGCGTATCTTCGACAAGCCACAGGTGAGCGCGTTTTGCCAACGGCAGTCCTCGCCGCGGTATGGCTGTTCCTGGCATTTGGTACCAATCCAAAAAATCTCTGGCTGCTAAACGAAGAGGACTTAATAAAGACGGCCTTAACCGACGGCGGTGTCTCCTACTCGCTCCGAATACCGAGGATTAAAAAACGCGATGCCGTTCTGAGAACTGGATTCAAGAGCAGGCCACTCGACCCGGAAATCGGGCGGCTTTTGGAAGAATTGATACAGGAAAACGCGGATTCACAGATGAGCGAAGCCGTTAGGGAAAACGGGCTATTTGAACGACCTCTATTCCGGCGGCTAAAAGCGCATCCCAAATTAACCACTACGTCTTTTTCTTCGCACGCGTTTCGTTGGCCGAAGGGAGAATTCGGTCAGGTGTTAAATCGTTTCGCCGCAGCGAGCGGTTTGAAGGCCATGGATGGGTCGCCGCTTTCCCTAACACCGCGGCGCCTGCGCTATTCCTTTGCGACGCGTCTCGTGCGTGACGGTGCGTCCAAATCCGAATTGGCAGACGCTTTGGACCACACCGACCTGCAGCACGTCCATGTCTACTTCAATAATCGCTCTGATACGGTTATACATCTGGACAATGCGTTGACCGCTAGTCTGACGCCTCATATCCAGGCTTTCTTTGGAATGGTTATTCCCAACGAGCAGCATGCCGTGCGCAGCAATGACCCTGCGAGCCGCATTCGATTTGCAAACAAAAAAATGGACCGGCTCGATTACGTGGGTAGCTGCGGAAATTTTTCATTTTGCGGACTCAATGCGCCGGTCGCCTGCTACACCTGTCGTAAATATCAAGCCTGGCTAGACGCGCCCCATGAGAAGGTACTTGAATTTCTCCTGGAAGAAAGGCAGCGTCTTCTGAATCGAGGCGCTTTTCCTGAAATTACACAGGCGAACGATTTGACGATTCTGGCTGTGAAAGAAGTGATTAGGCGCTGTAAAAAAATGCACCTTGAACTCGGAGAAATTTGAGATGAAGAAAATCAAAAAATCGACCGACAGAAACACTGAAAAATCGCTGTCGGGCTCTTTCCAACGTGCCAATTCACTGGATTTGATGTATGTGGATTTCGACGCGGCTGGTGAAAAAAAGTATGTCACTCAAGTTGGTAGCTGCGGAAATTTTTCATTCTGCGGAGTCAATGCGGCGGTCGCCTGCCACACCTGCTACACCTGCGGTAATTACAAATTCTGACTAGACGCGCCCCATGAGAAAGTACTTGAATTCCTTTTGGAAGAAAGACAGCTTCTTCTGAAGCGAGACGCTTCTCCTGAAATTACACAGGCGAACGACTTGCCGATTCTGGCTGTGAAAAAAGTGATTAGGCGTTTTAAAAACACACCTTGCACTGGGAGAAATTTGAGATGAAGAAAATCAAAAGTTCTGCCCACAAAAGCACTGAAAAAACACTGTTTGAGTTCGTCGAGCTTGCGAGGTCCGCAAATCCCTTTGGCGTTGTCGATTTTGACGCAGTGACGTGGACTGTACCGCAAAAAAGCCGCGCATCCAGCGCGCGCAAGAAAGCAATTTTGTGGTTCAACGCAAACTTTGTTAAGAAAACTAAGTTCGAAAATGCAGTCCCTTTCCCAGAACCGTTTGGTGCCTTCGTCAAGGCGACAATATGTGCGGCGGAACGCCGCTCCAACAAGGGGTTGAACCAAACCGACCACATGGTTACCGTTCGCGCCTTCCGCTATCTTTACGCAGGGTTCGGAATTCGGAGTTCCAATCCTGTGGATTTAATGCACGCGGATTTTGACGTCGCCGTTGACTTGTGCAAGAAGCGCGGCGAGGCAGAGGCGTCCAGATATCGAATCGGGGTGAAACTCGCCAGCATTGCGAAAATGATAGATACCCACCGATTGGCGCCAATACGAATTGGGTGGACGAATACCGTTCCGAAGGAAACTGAAAATGATGTGTCGATTCAAAGTCGTCATGGCGATGATTTTGAAGAGGACCGCAGACGCAAGCTTCCGTCCGACATAATTCTGGCTGCACTTGCCGAGATATCCAATCTTCCCTTGAATGATAATGACCTGTTGCGCCAACGAGCACTTGAGTTGCTCATTTGTGGAGGCTGGCGTATGGGGGAGTTACTCACCTTGCCGAAGGAGTGTTGGCGAGAAGAGCTACAAGAGACGAAAGATGGTTTTCCTATCGTAAACCAATTTGGAAAACCGGTGATTCGATACGGAATACGGGATGTGCCGGGAAAAAAAGCGCATGTTCAGACTCGAACAAAATGGCTGCCAACGATTGCGAGTGACTTGGCGAGACGCGCCATCGATGACATTCTACGTATTACTAAGCCGTTTCGTCAGATAGCAGAATTTATTGCGAGTAATCCGGCAGGGACGCTACTACGTGAACCTTGGCCCGCCGTATGCGACGACTATCTGTTGAGCATGCAGGAAGTGGAACGCGCCGTGGGTCTCGCTTCTAGCGAAAATGGCGCAAGTGGAAGGCAGTTCGTTGCGCTACACGATGAACTCCATGTCTACAAAAAAGAGACAGATAGCGGTAGATGGATACAGGCGATACGGAAGGGCGACCTTGAAGAGTGTCTTGCGACCTTTACGCGTAAAACCGAAGTGTTTCCCGGAGGAGAAGCCGATTACGCACTTCATGAGATGTTATTTGTCGTTGGTGTCAATTTCTTTCATTCGAAAAAACCTACTTTGAACGGCACAGCGTTGCTGATGACAGACCAGCAGCTGAGTGACTATCTTGCAGGTAGAGGCGAAAGCCCCTCGATTTTCGAGCGCACAGGATATCGTGATGAGGACGGGAAACCACTGAGAGTAACCGCACGTCAAGTTCGTCATTGGCTGAATACGTTGGCAAATGAAGGAGGATTACCTGAGATGGAGCTCAGTCGTTGGATGGGGCGCACTGATGCCCGTCATAACGAGCCCTATAACCACATGACTGGGCTGGCGTTGGCGCGAAGCATCCGCGAAAAATTACAACGTGGTGAGGTACAGGGAGTCATTGCTGACTCCGCTATCAGAATTAACGACCCTGTGAAACGAGAGGAATTCATTGCGACGCGCACGATGGCGGCACATGTGACTGACCTTGGCGTTTGTGTGCATGATTTTTCTGGACTCCCATGTCCGTTGCATCGTGATTGTAGTTCGTGCGGTGAGCATTTTCTTGAAAAAGGGAATCCAATTCAGGTAACGTACACAACTGAATTGTTGGAGGAAACAAAATTCCAACTGGATTTGAGCAAGAAAGAAAAGCGCGACGGAACGTATGGCGTAGACAACTGGCTTGACCATCAGAAACAGACGGTTGAAAGACTTGAGACAATACTTGAGATACATAATGACCCTACCATTCCGGACGGGATGTTTATTCACCTGGGTACTCCGCAACCGCGAGAAAAAAACGTCGCTCGGAGGTAATTGTGCAGCCTCGCAAACGCAAACAAACACGGAGAAAATTAACAGGCCAACGTGTTCAATTTATCGTCGGCCTTATAGAAGATTGGCCATTGCAGAAAATCCTAACTTGGGAGGGGGTCGTAGCGCTGGTATTGAAGGAGACAGGTCACGTCTGGACTCGCCAAGGACTGCAGGCTCACGACGATATTAAGGCAGCTTATGCAGCGAAGACTAGTGCTTGCCGAGAGTTTCATAAAACGGGAAAAATCCCAAAAAATAAGGCACCTACCCAAAGTATTTGGGAACAGAAAGTGAAGCGTGAGCAAGACAAGTACAGTGAGCTTCAAAAAACTCTTCGGTGGTTTGACGAGAGATTCGTGCGACATATTGCGAATGCTATCCGATTGGGTATTACACAAGAACAATTGGAAGAGCCAACGATTGCGCCGGAGCGAGGACAGACTGACCCTGTCAAAAAGAATAAATCCAGTCGAAAGTGAAGCCTTGTAACGCACGAGCGCCATCTGTGTCTGAGAGAACTCGGCTATTCCGGACAGCATTTTGGATGCATGCAACATGCGATTTAAGTGGCTCCAGGGGAGTCGCATCATCGGTTGTCAGGGTGCTCATGAGAAAAAAACAGCATGGACGTCAACTTAAGATGCACGTAGTTATAGTGACCGCGGAGGCTTTAAAACCAAGCCTAGACTCACAAAAAAATCTAATGTAACGTCTCTTGGTACTCCCTGACTCTCCAATTGTATAGCCGCGTCAAGAGGATTATGCGGGCGGCTCTGAGGTGATAGTGCTTCAATTGCGTGCCGTAAAAGTTCCTTATGTGGTGAGTGTTCAATATGAATGCCAGCGGCACCAAGCATATCTGCTCTACTGGGCCAGCTTGCTCGCCACAGCCAGCGAGTTGAGGTGGAATGTACTTTAGCAGGCGAACTAAATGATGCGCTGTTTACTACAATCGGACTCGGAGCTGCGCCACGCATGTCTTCCTTCGGATATTTTCGAGAGGGAGGAGTCAATGCATCATGCACCACCTCGTAGTAAGTATCTTCGTAGGGATTGTAAGGGGACTTGGCAATAAAGCCGCATGCGCGGAGGTAGCCAAGAAATTGCTTTACGGCGGTTTGTGCGTCGTATCGTCGGTTATCAATCACACCAAATCTATCTATGACCCATTCCTGAATGGTGTCCACCTGTAGTCTCTGGCCGGCAGTGCTTTTTCCATAAACAAATCGGGAAAACAGGGCCGCTTGCCATATCCGCGGCAGTTCATTGACGGCAGCAGCTTGTTCGCTTGCTTTATTAAGGTAGTAGGGCCATACCCCGGTTATGTTCAAGGACTCACGTAGGAGGCGTTCTTTTTCCAATCGCGGTAGAGTTCTGTAACGTTCATTTGCGTCAGCGATATTTTTATTTTTCTTCTCTATCTCTCGCTGTCTGGCCTCTTGCTTTCGTTTCTGGTTTGACAGTTGACGTTCGTGTTTTAGGTCCAACTGCGCAATTTCCCGTTCTAGCACATTGCGCAAAGCTGCCTGCTCTTGCTTCTCTCTTGGGTAGAACAGCCATTCCTTTTCGGTTACATCGTGTAGGACGCGTTGGCTCACTGCTTCGAAATCGGCGTCGTGTTTTAGGTTTGAAAGGTCAATTTCGATGCTCGGCAGGTTGAGTTCGTCAAGCTTATGTCGCTTGGCTTCGTCTACTCTATGTGTGAAAAACATTTCAACTAATAGGCGTCGGTTACCTCGATATCCAATCACGTCCGGACGAATATTTGTTTCCCATACCTCGTCTCGGCAGTACTCGAATCGAACAGTACGCGGTTCTAAGAGCAACTTGCTCTTTGTGTGAGTCGCGCCTGATTTTGTCCTGCCAGAAACGGTAATCCGCTTTTCCGGCAGATTTATCCAATTCGCGTCCAGCAATATCTGTTTGGCTGCGGCATGGATGGCAGTCTCGATGCAAGACTGAGTTGCAATGACATTATGGTGCGCAAAATGCCAGACTCTCTTCGTCCCTTTCTTAGCAATCAAGAGCCCATCGCATTGAAGGCAGCGGCAATCACATGCCAATCCTGACTCGACGTCAGCGGGGGCAAGTATCCGGCCAGCTTTAAACCCGAAAGGGATTCCAACGTGAAATTGATTGTTGCCTGTCATTGACATACAAGTAAGGGCACAAAATTCTAGGATACGTTAACTTAGACATAATATTGCATTTTTGAAAGCAAATTTTAACGATTCAATCGTTTCATAGAAGTGCCCTAAATGACTAGCCAAGGCCTCACTGCGGGCTTCTACTCCCATGGGAAATAACGACTTCTGCTCAAAGAAGTTGCCAATTAATAATTCAATTTCTCAACAGCATGCTAAGATTCCATCGACCGGTAGTTGCTTGTTTTGAAAAGCGAGCGGCAAAGTGCGAGTCCAACGCGTCCAAGATGACCTGACACAAGAACGAGAGATGTAGCGCTGCCATGCCCTCGAGCTGGCCTCAGACATATGCCGAACCAGCCCAAACAATCGAGCAGAAAGCGCAAAAATAGGTTCGTGGCCAAGCGAGGGGCTTTGCCTCCATCGGCCCAAGTACTACATTTCTCTCCCGACCAATGGGAACAATTCATTGAAGCCGCATGCGTGCTGAGACAGCTTGATGGCGGGGCGAAATACGCGTTCGTCAAGAAACTGGGCGGCGCTGGCGACGGTGGACGAGATATCGAAGCTCGGTTGATAGCCACTCTAGAAGCGGACCGCTGGGACCTTTTTCAAGCCAAGCACTACGCAGCCGGGCTGACTCCATCTGACGTGTTTCCTGAACTGGCAAAATTTTTTAAGCATCTACTTGCGGGAACATATCCGCAACCTCGTTTTTATTACCTTTGTGCGCCTAAGGGCGTTGGCAACGACCTGCATGATTTAATGGCCAATCCAGCATTGCTGAAACAGCGATTTGTGGATGACTGGAAAGCGGAGAAGACAGGGTTCAAGGGCCGTGCAGATGAGCTGACTGAAGACTTGCTCGCCATGATTCAGAGCTTTAACTTCGGACTCATTCGTGAATGTCAGCTCAGAGACCTTTTACAGTGGCATGAGTTAAACCGGCGTGCTCATTTTGAGCTGTTTGGTATCGAATCAGAACGTGGCGATGACCCTGGTGCGCCGTCACTACCCAGCATTGACGAACAAATCTATGTTGAGGAACTCATAAGGGTGTACTCAGAACACAACGGACTTGCCATGAGCCTGGATGATGTCATGAAGACGGCTCCCTTCGATGAAAGCCTACAGGACCATCGAGCGTTGTTCTACTGTGCTGAAGGATTGAGGATGTTCAGTCGAGACTTATACGGCGAAGAGGAATTCAACGAGCTATTGAACATGGTACTGGTAGGTGTGCGTCCGAGCATCAACAGCCTGAAGCATAAATCGGGGCTTGACCGCCTTGAAGCTGGCATTGCCGGTGTTTCTACGTTGCGGGTCGATGATAGCGTTTTGGCGCCACGGCTGCGCCCTGGCGACCTACCTGGCTCATGCCACCATCTGGTAAATCTGAAGAAGCTAAAATGGGTCAAATGAAACGTAAGCCCACGATTGCCGTATTCAATTCTCCGTTCGAACTTGGACTGAGGATGGTCTACCTCCTAAAGGCTCTGGCACCGCGCGGAGGCGACTTACAAAAGCTGGTTCTGCTTGACTATGCAATTGTTTATTCGGCCGACTTGAACGGCCCCAGCAGCTTGCACACACCAGTTCCATTTCGAGGCGCCGAGCTACTCAGCAGGCGAGAACTCATCGAGCAAGGCCTGTATTTGATGAGTACTCGTGGCCTCGTCACAGCTGATTGGGATGCTAATGGCATTACATATTTTGCGGGGGATGTAGCACGAACCATGACCAGCTCGTTGATGTCAAAATATTTGCGACAACTTGAGGCGCGATGCCATTGGGCGGCAGAGAAATTTGGACAGGCAGATTCGATTGAACTGACTGCACAGTTTGCTGCTAGCGGCCATCTTTGGGGAGCTGAGCTGGAAACCGTTTCCAATAATGGGGGAACGCTATGGCAATCGCGCTAAGGCGACTACAGTCTATCGGACCAGATTTGACAGATGCAGAGCTGTCATTTCATCCCAAGCGATTCCTGATTCGAGGTCCCAGCGAGACCGGCAAGTCTTACATACGCGATTGCCTTTGGTATTTGCTGGGTGGAGATAAATTGCCGAAATCCTTCCCATTGGCGGAGGGCTATCAGGAATTGCGACTACGTTTCACTAGCCAAGAGGACGAATACGAAGTACGGCGTGGTCTGATAGGGGGAAGTGCTGCGGTATATCGCCGGTCATTGGGCGCTGTTGACGAACAGGCCTTCGAGTCGCTCGAGCAAGATATTGGCGAACTGTTGGTTGAACTTTCCGGAGCTGGTGGAAAGCAAATTCTTCGCTCATCAAGTGACCGTGGTCCGGTGACTGGGGACGATGTGCGGCATTGGTCCTTATTGTCGCAGACGGCCATTTTGAGCGAAGACCCAACGAGCGGCGCTGGATTTGGCGTCCCTAAGCGCGTGGCATCGTTCAATCTGTTCCTAAGTGGGACCGACGACGCTGCAGTTCAACTGCGTAAATCGTCTGCGGAGGTTGAAAGAATCAAGGGGCAGTTGAGCTCTGCTGAGGATGCGCTCCGGCGTGTTCAGGCAGGGTTGCAGCCGGATACAAACCGCGACGATGTTGCGGACGCTTTGGAACGTGTCGATGAGGTCTTGGCCGCGATGACGAGCCAATACGATGCCCGCGCAACTAAACTGCGTGAACTCCGTAAAGAAATCGCTGACAATACGGACAAGCTGACAGTGACTAGCAATGAACGCAACCATTCTGGCTCAATGGTTGGTCGCTTCGAAATGCTTGAACAGAAGTACTCCAATGACCTTGAGCGGCTTGGAGCTACCAACGAGGGCGTCGCGTTTTTCCAAGAGCTTCCCAACGTTGATTGCCCTCTATGCGGTACGCCAACGGAGACGCAAGTCGACCCGAATGACCTGCGCCCTGGTGCGCCAAATCGTTACCGCGAAGCTATTGCTGCCGAGGCAGAAAAAATAAGGAATTTACGGTACGGTCTGCTAGCGGCGCTGGAAAGAGAGCAACGACGTTTCTCTGAGCTGAAGCAATCGGTTGAAGGCCTTACTAACTGCCTCAGTGTGCTGCAAAATCGCGAATCCGTCATTGTGAATGGTGCACGGATTGAATTCTCTGCAGACCCAAAATCACTGGCCGTGCGCCGGAGCGAGCTTTCGGCGCAGCTTGCTATATTTGATGAGATGGAGCGGTTGGCCGCTGAAATCGAGCGCCTCAAAAAATCTAAGGTGCGTCCAAAAATTCAGGTGAATCGTGACGGTGGAACCGCAGGACGTGCTGTTGCCGATTTATCCCTTGTGCTGCTTGAAGCATGGGGCTTTGCCGACATCGAAAATATCGCTCTAGATGCTGAGCAGTGTGACTTGCTTATCAACGACCGTCCACGCCTGAGCTATGGCGCTGGCAGGCGCGCGCTGTACTTGGCGGCTTTGACCATCGCCCTGATGGAACATGCACTTGGTCAGGGATATCCGCACCTGGGTGTCGTGGTCATTGATTCGCCCTTGAAGGCATATGCAGACCCGAACTCTGAGGAGCTCAAAGATATACCGTTGACGACTGTGACCGAACGATTCTACCAGTGGCTTTCGGAATGGACTGGCCTCGGTCAAGTGGTTGTTTTGGAGAACGAAAAGATTCGTTCTGAAACGGCCAGCGTTCTTGAACCAGTAGAGTTCACTGGACTGCCAGGAGTTGGTCGCGCGGGCTTCTATCCGACTCGGACCTTGCAACTTCCATTAGAAGCTAACGGCGACACTGCTGGCGATTCGGTGACTTGACATATACCTGACGGTGCATAGCTCCTGTACCGAGAGCTGGGATAGTCACGAAATGATGGGAGCAACATATTAAGCTCGAGTATAGATGGGGGGACAAGTGGGGGGAATCTCAAAAATTCTAACAGCACTTACTGCGCGGTCTCTTGCGCAACACTCGCGTCTGGGATGGTCTTCTCGAAATCTCGAACCCGATTTTTTGGAATCGCATATACGTCACCTAACAGGCAATGGGGCGTTGGACGCGCGGATGTGGAAAGTGGCAGAATAATTCTCGTTGATTATCTCCGAGACAGTGTGGCGGTCGAGCTCAAGGTTGGGGGACGACCCCGCCGCTATGATATCTATTGGAATTTGCACGATTGCCTTACCAATTGTCACCGCGCGAATCACGGGGTGGGAAAATCGACTTATCTTGAACATATTCAGCAAGCTTGAAAATGTTCAAGATATTGGTTCGAATTGAGATGTGAGAAATCCGTGGAACTGAACGAGATGAATTCTCGATGCGGTAACTGCCGCGGAAATTGAAAATATAGCGAAAGGTTTTTAATGCTCGAAAAGCGGCGAACATTTCCCCAACCCCTGACGCGAAGTGGCTTTATGAGAAGTTCAGCGGTCACGCGTGCAAAAGAAACATGGGAGTATTCGAAAAATCACGCGAATATTTTGACAAAAATGTTGAAAAACTGGCAGTCACTCACTCCTGTCAGCGTAAGTCGTTTTGACGTATTGCATCTTCGCTACCGCGAGGAAATATATTCTCTCTCTCAAATAATGAAGGTCGAAGGTCCGATATATCGACCAACTGGTTACGGCCTCGGTGTAATGCTTTTGCTTTCGGTGCCGGGTAGTATGAAGTTTGCCTCCCTTTGTGCCAAGGCATATCACTTTCTCCGCTGTGTGTACCTAAAAAATCCGGAGAAGCCGTCGATTCAGTTGTCGGAGTTCCGTCAGCACCTAGCGATAGAAGACGCGTTATCCGAGCAGGTACTTTATATTTTGAGTGATATTAATGTCTGCAATCAGCCGACAGAAGGTGAAAACCCTCCCGTCTATGTTTCTGCAAGTATCCGCGATAACGCCGATATTTGGGCTGTGCTTGAAATCATAGTGCCGACATACGCTCGTCAGCGACTTCTACCTCACGGAACGCCCCCGTTTTCTTCGCCAAACGCCTCGTTTATGCCGACAGACTTCTCGCATAATGTAATCGGCATGTGTCCAGGAGCTCTTGGCGATTTACAGAAGGCGCATGACCGGCTCTTGCACGACCCTGCTGGGGCTATAACCTCCGCACGTTCCATGTTGGAATCCGCCATCAAATGGATTCATCATCAAAAGCAGGAGGAACAGCCATCCAAGGACGCAAGCACAGGACGACGACTTAAGGATTGCTTAAAACTTCTCGGTGGAGCCGAGAACGATTTTGACAAGCCTGGCATCAGGATAATGGTCTCAGGTATGGAAACCGCTGTGAACGGTTTGGATGCCGCGCGGAATGCGATGAGTGATGGCCATGGAAAATCTCCGGATGCGCCGCCGGCAAATCCGAGAATCGCCCGACTGGTGGTTGGTTTAGCCACAACTGTAACCACGTTTTTGTTGGCGACGTACGAATCCCGTCAGAGACCATAGTAGGCATCTGTGAATGGGTGCTTTCGACCCTAAGGCGTCGGTCGCGCTTTCGAAAAGCGGACGTTATGAGTACATGCAACTGGAACTCATAGAGCTGCTTACCGCAAAGGCTGGTCGATTTTTAATGCCGACCTAAACGGACATCCCGCCTATCTCTGAAAGTCAGGACGACTCAGCATAAGGAAACCATGATTCTGCGCCATTGAATTCGTAGTCTTTGCCCTTTCGTCCTTCCCACTCTCCCAGAATGTACGGCCACTCTATCTCAAGTACGAAAATGTAATTGGGAAGAATGGTATAACGACGTTCCTCCATGTCAACGACCATGGTTTTCCGTTCAAACCGTTGACGCATCCAAGAAAAAGCTAGGTAGCGGGAACAAGAAGACATCGCAAAGGCACATCCCCAGGCGAGACCAGGGATATCGTGACCATCAATCTGAATTGTATGATACGAATCACCCCACGGTGGTTCGCCCACGTAGGGCAACTGGATTTCGTGATTTCCATTCGGAGAAACCAAGAGAAAATCACCCATCCCGGCCCACTCTTGGGGATGTTCTTGGCTAAATTCGATTCGAGTTAACGTCATAACTAGCACTATCTTCTAAAAAATGACACCAGCTGTGAAACAACGGTGTCGCGCGACATATTCTGGCCGGCATATAGCTACGAAATTTCAACCGAGAGCAAACATATAGGCACAACCGCTGGTCGCGGGACGTTTTTACCCATCCATGACCGCTTACGAATACAAGCACGACTGGCCGCTCCTGGCCGATTGAGGAAGTTCAATCACTTAGCCGCAACTAGAAATTCTTGAGCGAGTTGCTTAGCTTCACCTATTGACTCCACTTGCACGCGATGTTCCTCTGTCCACCACTCCCCAATCAACTGAGGAGCACCTGGTACCTTGACATAGCCGAGCACCCTAAAAAAGCTACCAGGAACTTGATATACACGAGCAAGGTGCTGACTATCGAACGAAATGTACGATGCGCAGCAATCCCAGGTGACCGGCTCCGCATAGGAGAAATAAGCGCCTTCGATGAGTTCTGGTGTCATAACTGTTCGATATTTACGTAGAGGTTATCACCGGCTGCTATTGGCCGTTTTGAGCCGGTCACAACAAGCTGCTTTCGACCCGCAAGCTCAAGGGCTGGGCCGGTCCCGCGTCAACGTACATCAGCTCCTTTGATTTGTGCGCTTATTTGGATATTTCCCCAATGGAACGTTGTATTATAGACAGTAAGTGTCATTCGTTTGAAATTAGTCTTGGTCTGATGGGGGGCTCGTTCGAAATGGTCTTCTCGTCAGCAAACACTGGAGCCGATGGGCCGTCGCGACAATCAGAACCCTGGTAGTCTCCGGAAAATGTCCGGGTAGAATTCGCTGCTATCGCTGGGCAGGTCTAACTGGATTAGACTCTTGATAAATAAAACGACACTAGTCGCAAGCTAAAACGACGCGCTAGCGGAAAATCAACAAGAAGACCCAGGGGAGTTGTGACCAATGAGCGAGTCTGACGACGTTAGTTCAGAAGAGGTATTGCCTCCAGAACTGAACCTATTTTCCGGCAGCGTGCCAATCAACGAGGCCCTGAATCAGTTAAAGCTGCGCCTTTTGGATTTGACTGGACGAAATCGCCTCATCAATTTTAAGAGCGCAACGGGAAAAACCCTCCAGTTTGTCCACAGCAATTTGGACGGTGTCTTCAAACGGATGGTAATTGACGCCGGAAAAGGCGTAAATATCGCTGTCGTCCCGGCTCCGCCCAGTAACGAGTGGGAATTGAAAAATGGTCGGCTCGTTCGCCCAGATGCCAGAACCTACGCAGCTAGGTTGGGAATTAATACCTCCTACGACTTGACAAACGTAGGCGAACGCGAAGTTACCGTCGACGGCAGTTTAATGTCCTCCACCCAACTTCGTACGTTGTATTACGCCGACGAATTGGGTAAACATGGCCGTAAGCTTGAACGCGAAGCTCGGCTAGCAATTGAGGAGACCGGGTCGAACATGCTCTATCTGGTCTTTGGATTTCTGGAATTTCCTGAAAGCCCGGATAGTGACAAGCTTTACCAGGCACCGCTGCTTTGCGTGCCGGTCACCATCACAGCAACAGATTCTGGCCAATACACGACGTTCGAGGTGAATTACACCGGCGAAGAACTAACAGACAACTTGTCACTTCGAGAAAAGGTCAAGCGAGACTTCGGCCTTAATTTGCCGGTCTACGACGACGAAAACGACGAAAGCGTCGGCTTATACCTTGCCCGTGTAGATAAAGCGGTCGATAGTCTGCCAGAGTGGACGGTTCGCCGGCGGATGACCCTGGCGCTTCTTTCGTTTTCCAACATGCTAATGGTCAAGGACATCGACCCAGAAACCTGGGTGCATGGCGAGAAGAAGTCCTTATTGCTCACGCACCCCCTCATTCGCCAGGTATTTGAAGGGAAGCAGTCCACCGCTGGCGAAGCGACCTATGCAAGCGAGTACGATATTGATGCGCACCCGGGCGGCGACTTACCGCTCATTTACGATGCCGACAGTTCACAGCATAGTGCGCTTATCGACGTCTTGGAAGGAAAGAGCCGGGTTATCGAAGGACCACCCGGGACAGGCAAGTCGCAGACAATCACCAATATCGTGGCCGCTAGCCTGCAAGCGGGCAAAACCGTGTTATTTGTCTCGGAAAAGCTCGCTGCGTTGCAGGTCGTAAAGTCCCGTCTCGAGCAAGCTGGGCTGGAACGCTTTGTTCTGGAGCTCCATAGTAACAAGACCAACAAAAAGCGCGTTCTAGAGGACCTGGAAAGCCGAATATTGCTGCGAAAGCCCGCAATAGGAGAGTTGCCCCAACTGCTGGAGCAACTGACCGAGAAACGGGATGAGCTGCGTGCTTACGTCCAATTGCTCAACAGTACCGAAGGAAATCAACTCGACCTGACGCTTCATCAAGTGATGTGGCGGTCCGAGCTCAATCGCCAACGCTGTGGGGACCAAGCCGAGGTGGTTGCCAATATCGAGTATCCGGCTGCTATCCAACTTTCCACCACAAAGTTCATGGCCCTTTGCGACCGTCTCAAGTACTTGTCCGAGCAGTACGACGTGATTGAGGACTTCAGCGCTGAACATCCATTTTGGGGGTTTTTTCCTACCGAATTGACACCAGAGGACACCATCCCGCTACACCGCATACTTTCGACCAACGCTGAGCTGCTGAGTGGCTTCAATACGGCTATTGAAAGCGTCGGCGACCTGTTAGGTGTCAGTACATCTGTTCCGCTGTCGTCCGAAGCCGCGGGTAAACTCGTCAACACTTTGTGCGAAGTTACGCCAGCAGACCCGGCCGAGGTCGATTTTTCTTTCCTTCCGGCTCTGTTCACCGAGGTGGACCCCCACGGCAATGAAGGACTTCGTATTCTCAACGACATTGCTGAGCAGCAAAAACTAATTGCGACCCTCGAGCGGGAGCGAAATGCTTCGCTAACAAGCAACCAACCAGTGAGTGCCGCATTGCTGGCACAAGCTAATGAAATACTAGGTGCTCTTCAATCTTATGGTCTGGCAGGTGTTGGTCAACACGAATTGGATAACCTGAAAAAGAGCTTGTTTATAGCTACTAATGATGCATCGATTGCTCTAAGCGAGCTGGAGGCGTCTGCGACGATGTTTCATGTTCCTTTTCACGGCGCTTTTTCGGATGTCGCGCGCATCGGGGCCATGTGTGAGCACATTCACAGTGCTCCGCTCGAACTGCTGCACTTGCGGCATGAGGGATTGCGAGACCTGAGCGCTGTTGGGGCCATGCAAGGGCTTCAAAGCCGGCTTCGGGAAATCCATTCCAACGAAAAGAACTTCGAGGCCAAACTTTACCTCGATTCAGTTCCCAGTGAACCGGAGTTGCGAGAGGCCATTCAGGTATTGCGTGAAGGCGATAAGTGGTATCGCGTTCTGCAAGCTCCATGGCGGAAGGCGATAGGATTGCACCGTCGATTGTCACGCGACAAAGCTAAACTGTCAGCACGAAAGCGATTAATAGAACTGGAATCCCTTCGCGCACATCAAAGGAGCCGCAAGGACTGGAACGAAGACGGCAACTTGAAGCGCTTTGGCGGTTTTAACTTTGCTGGGGAACAAACTCCTCTGGACGACCTGATTGCCGTGGCCAACTGGGTCGCAACAGCCTCAAAGTCACTGGCGGACAATCAGGTGTCATTGGAAGCCTTTGACCCACTGACGGTAGACAGAAGCCGCTTGGCATTATTAGAAGCTCAGGAGAAGGTGGTCGCGAAAGCACTGCAGTCTTTGCAACGGTTTAGCACAATCTTGGACAGCGCCATGCTTGGTGGAGAAGCCACGGCCAACCTTGCTCGTACGTCGCGTTGGGCGGAGCAACTTCGAAAGGCATCGGAAATTGGTGCAATCCTGACCAAAGCTGTGGATTTACTGGGGGTGTACGTCAAACCACATGAATCTGCCGTTAGAGGCCTACGCGCCATTATCGCGAGTCACAACATTCCACGCTGTATCGATGCGATAAATCAACACACCGCGGGTAAAACCTTGCTGGGCGCGAGGTTTAAGGGGCGCGACACCGCGCTTGAGGCCGCATTTGCCGCGCATACTTACGGTACCTTGGTAAAAGGTTCGAAGTTGCCGCCGCCGGTCGAGCAAATATTGCTCTCCGCTGACTGCACCTACAATTTCACTAAACTCAAATCGTACATCGTTGCTATCCACAAGGGCTGGCAAGACCTTACGGATTTCGAAAAAGCGATTAGCGAGTTCGGTAGATTCGAACTGCGTCTTTGGGCGGACACCGCCCCAGAGGACGTAACTCAGTACGTAGCAGGCCTGTCTACTCGGACGAATATCGCTGTCGCGCAATTGTCATCTCTCCTGCCTTGGGCTCAGTACATCCAAGCTCGTGAGGAAGCCGCGACCGCTGGCTTGGACGGCTTCATTAAAGTGTTGGAGGACGGACAGCTTCCCCCGCCAAAGTTGAAGGACGCCTTCAGTTTTCGGTTTTACGCGTCTATCGCCCAACAGGCCTTTATAACGCACAAAGCCCTTCGAGTGTTCAGCGGCACCCGCCACACCTCCGTTCGTGAAGATTTCGCCCGCATTGATAGGGAAATTATCAAGATGCGCGGAAGTCAGGTGGCTCGGGATTGTATCCAAGCTAGTAAGGTTCCTTTTGGAGCTACCGGCGCCAGGGTGAGCGACAAGACCGAACTCCGTCTGCTCGAACATCTGATTCCCCAGCAGCGACCTCGTGTCCCCCTGCGAAAGATGTTGTTGAGTGCTGGTCGAGCGATACAGGCGCTAAAACCGTGTTTTATGATGGGGCCGCAGGCCGTTGCACAGTATTTGGCGCCGGGACATCTGAACTTCGACATAATCATCATGGACGAAGCTTCGCAGTTGAAACCTGAGCAAGCTCTTGGAGCCATCGCGCGCGGAGCCCAGCTCGTTGTCGTCGGCGACCCGAAACAATTGCCACCGACATCGTTCTTCTCTCGCATTTCATCCGCTGACGGCGATGGGGAAGGCCCAAACCAACTGGCTACTACAGATGCGGAAAGCATTCTGGACGTTTGTATCAGCCACTTTCAGCCTGTCCGGACGCTTCGCTGGCACTACAGGTCCCAGCACGAGTCTCTTATTGCATTCTCAAATGAGGCTTTCTATCGTGGCGCCTTAGTCGTCTTCCCTTCCCCTTTTGGCAAGAGTAAGGGCTTGGGGCTACGCTACCACTACGTCCGCGACGGAGTCTACGATAATCAGATGAACAACATCGAGGCGCTGCGTATTGTGGATGCTGTCGTCGACCATATTCTGCATCGACCAGAGAATTCCTTGGGTGTGGTCACTCTTAACGTCAAGCAGCGGGATTTGATTTCAGAAATGCTTGAACAGCGACTGAAGAACGTGGCAGGTGCGGTCGATTTCAAGGAAAAGTGGGCTGCCATCGGCATGGGGCTATTTGTCAAAAACCTTGAGAACGTTCAAGGTGATGAGCGCGACTGCATCATGATTTCGACGACATTCGGCAAGGCACCTGGCACCAACGTCGTTCGGCAGAACTTTGGGCCTATTAGCCGTCAAGGTGGCTGGCGTCGCCTGAACGTGCTTTTTACTCGTGCGCGGAAATCTGTGGTGGTTTATAGCTCGATGCGTCCAGAAGACATCGTTGCCGATAAAAGTACACCTGAGGGTACTCAGGCATTGCGCAATTATCTTGAATTCGCGCGCGACAATGTCCTGCCTAAGAAGAATGAGACAGACCTGCCGCCAGACAGCGACTTTGAAGTTGCAGTTCTCGATGTACTGCACGCCAGGGGATATGAGGTCGTGCCGCAACTGGGTGTTGCCGGTTTCCGCATTGATATCGCCGTCAAACATCCGGACTACCGGTCTGGATACCTCGCAGCCATTGAATGCGATGGTGCGAGTTACCATTCTGGAGTATCCGTACGTGACCGTGACCGCATACGCCAGGAAATTCTGGAAAGTCTTGGTTGGCATGGCCGCATATGGCGTATTTGGTCAACCGATTGGTTCCGTAATCCAAAAGCCGAGGCTGAGAAGTTGTTTGGCTTTCTGGCCAAACTGCGCTCTGTTCCATTGCCTACCGACTATGTGCAAGTCCTGGAGGAGGAACAAACAGAGGAAGAGTCGGCAGAATTGTCTGAGGACGTCCTGGCTACCCGAGTAGATGAACAGGCTCCGGAAGAACTCGTCCTAGACACTGACGAAAACGAATTTGAGGCTGAGGTTGGCGACTTGGTAACCTATGCCGAGGCATCCACTCCGGATGTTCCGGTTTCTGTTCGCATTACGACGCACCAAACCAACCTAGACCTCGGAATGGTTGCCCAAGGTACGCCCTTGGGTTCGGTATTGTTGGGCTCAATGCTCGGTGAAACAGTTACCTTGCGGATTCCACTGAAGCCGCCTCGGCATTTGCTAATTCTTTCCATAAGTCGTCAAAGGATGGGGTCTACGAATTAGTACTATTCTTCGCGAGGGAAATGCCAAATGTCGTTGAAAAAGCTCTTCTTTAAGGAACTTCAAGGCATAGGGGCTGAGCCGTCTTTATCGCCCTCTAACGTCTCCAACGATGGTGGAACGAACCGACGTTACACTCAAATGTGACAAGCACGGGACCTGCAGACAATGCTATGCAGCGGATTGGTGCTAATTATTTAATCGGGTTCAGCAAACATATATGATTAGGAAGAACAAGTGACTAAAGACCTTTCAACAGATGCGGACCTTTTGTCTGCCGTAGCACAAGCTGAAAAGCTCCGGGACTCTGCGGGATATACCGATGATTGGACTAAGCGCCTTACGTTGTTTTTAGGTGACGTAAAGGAAAAAGTGCCAGGTGCTCTAACGGATAGAAAATTTCTGCAATATTTGTGGGAGGAGCAGGCCGTATCTTCCACAGGAAATGGCAGTGTTAAAACAGCGCCTGCCTTGGATAACGAGGAATTTCGCCTGTGGTTTGCGGAGCAAATAGCGACTGTTCTTGAACAAGGTCAAGACCCAGACAATTATTTAAAAAATCTTTACGAGCAACTGGTCAATCGCATGGAGTCGCTTTGCGACCGAGTCCCAAAGCTTAAGATTAACCGCGTGTTGTGCGCCATTTTCCCCGATAATTTCACAACAATCGCAGATGTTGGTCGCCTCCAAAAACTACATTTAGCAATGGGGGGAGTTCGTAACGCCCATCCCGTTCAGATGCACACCCATATTAAGACTCGCCTTAACATGCTTCTAGGTGCAGTTTCATCTGACAATATTCCCGAAAAAATCAAACGTCTGTGCCTACCTTGGTATTTGTATGATTCGCTATTTGCAGCAACAGACGAAGCTTCGATTTCTCCGGCGACGCCAATAGACAGTACTTTAAAACCCCTAGCTGCAATAAAGCGGCGTAAGGGACTTACTGCGATGAAGGGAAGTTTTCCGTCACTGATGAGTTTTGTACAGGTACTTGAGGACGGGCTATCGCGAGAGGAATTCGTGGATGCAATTCGGCACGAAAATCCAGACCTCGCGGCCACTAGCATCGGAACCGTCATTAACTCTATTGCTCGCGAATTCAACCTCTCCGCTCTCGATAATGGGATTTATCAGCTAACCGCTCGAGGCATCAACCTGTTGAACTCCAGCGACCCTGACGAGTTATCTGACCACTTGTTAACTCGTGTACTTGGCGTCGACAACGTGATTCATTTTTTGAAGAATGGCGCCCAATCTAAACTTGATGTGATGCTACTTCTGAAGAAAGTTAACCCAGGCTGGACTTCTGATTTTGCACCAAGTTCATTGGTTGGTTGGCTCGTAAGCCTCAATATCATCGAACAAGTTCCGCTGAAACGTTTTCAACTCACTCAGCGTGGGCTGCGATGGGCAGAGATGATTACATGGGAGCCTGAGTGTTTGCCAAAACTTCAAGAGGAGACTAGCTCTAAGTTGGATGCGATTCCGACACATGTCGAGACAGCCACTTTTTCTAAGTTGAACGAACGCTTGAACGCTTTAATCGTTGGAAAGTTGACTTACCCAATCGAGTTGGTTCAGCAACTGCACGCGGGCTTATGGTTTCATCCCGTCCGGCACTTTGCTGTCCTATCCGGGATTTCCGGTTCTGGCAAGACGCAACTAGCGCTGAATTACTCGCTGGCACTCTGTGACGTCAAGAATAATGACCACGAAAACGTTCGTATTGTTCCGGTTCAACCAGGCTGGTTCGACCCAAGTCCACTATTAGGATATGTGAACCCATTGACGCAGACGTATCGAAGTGCACCATTTCTTGAATTGCTGCTCAGAGCAGCGGAGGACCCAACTCAACCGTATGTCGCAATCCTGGACGAAATGAATCTATCGCATCCAGAGCAGTATCTTGCTCCGATACTTTCCGCGATGGAAACCCAGGGATGGGTTGACTTACACCAACTCGGCGAAGGCACTTCGGACGTGCCACGCAAGGTCCAGTACCCATCCAATCTGGCCATCATCGGCACTCTGAACATGGATGAGACGACGCATGGGCTTTCTGACAAAGTGTTAGACCGAGCTTACACACTCGAATTTTGGAAGATATGTGTCGAAGATGCTCCTATGTGGCAATCAACAAATTTGGATGTTGAAACTAAGACGAGAGCAAAGAGTGTTTTGAACGGTCTGTCCGAAGCGCTAGCACCTGTGCGCCTGCACTTCGCATGGCGCACAATTGATGATGTCCTTAGGTACATGGAATTCGTTGCTGGAATTGACCCCGCAAACACTGGTTCGTTAGATGCGGCAATCTTCGCGAAGGTACTCCCAAAGCTGCGTGGTGAGCATTCTGCGCGCTTCGAACTTGCATTGAACAACGTCCACCAGGTCCTTACCAAAGAGGGATTAATGCGCAGCGCGGAAAGAGTCGCGAGTTTACAAATTGACCTCCGCGAAACTGGTACAGCTCGTTTTTGGCGATGAACTCCACCCCCGATTTCTGCGAGTTGCACGTCACGGTAGTCTCCAAAGAGGGTGCTCATCAATCCCACATTTGTCGGACGGATTTAATCCCGGTCTTGTTATCCGAAGACAAAGAATACAAGTTTCGGTTTCCGGATATCGCTATTGTTAGATTGTTAATTGACGATGTTGAGTTGAAATTGTCACCCGACGGTGATTTCTATCTTTGGTCCGCTGGCTTCTTTGCAGGTCAAGTGGAAATATCTGCAATCGATTCTGTCGGCAGGACGTATAGATTCGTTGCCGAAATCGTTCCTAAACCTGCCAAGGTGGGAACGCATACTTATGCCGCGATGTTCGATGAAATTCGAAACTTTGACGCGCACCTGTTACTTGGGTCGACTGCGGCGACGTCGGAATTCGGTGTCGAGTTGACTAGTGCAAACGTCAACTCGCTAGTGGCCTATGCCCGCATGAAACAACACGGGGAGTTATTTCTTCAATCGGTAGCTAAAATTAGTAAAGCGCCACACAAGACGATTCGTCCGATATATCAAGAAGTTTCACTTTCTGCGATAAGAAAACTACACTCAACTGCGTTGATGGACAGGCGGCTACTCGCAATTGTAGGTGGAGTCGATGGAGCAGCCGAAGCTATTGAGTCGATACAACTCTTGACCCCGGTTGCTATCCCAAGCTTTGATACTGCAGCTAACCGCACGATGAAAGCTCTTCTTCAGCGTTTTCAAGCAAATGTGCGCATGCTGATGGAGCGCGTTGACTCGTACGGTTTCATTCAAGATAAGGATGAGCAAGCTTCTCGGAAATCACGAAGACTTGAATTGCTGCGCAAGCTTGCCGTTCGTGCTGATGGGCTCCTGCGCGACACACCCTTTTCTGGTGTGCTCAGGGCCGAAACCTCATCGGCCGGGCTCACACACATTGCCGCAAATCCGATGTATAGCCGAGCTTATCGCCAAGGAACCTCCGCCCTACGTTCTGGCGTCAACGGCGACGTAGCGGAGGACCAGCTTAATGTTAGCCCCACTTGGGGCATTTACGAAACGTGGTGCTTTGTCCACCTGTTAAGTGCTCTGCAAAGTGCATTCAATTGCGAGGGCTGGAAAATACAAAAGAGCGCAACCGCAAGTGCAGAATTAGCGTTTGCGATTTCGCTGCCATCAGGCATCCGCTTAGAGGCACTATTCCAAGCAAAATTTAATTCAGAAAATCCGGACTCCGGAAAACTGGCCTGGAGCCTCTCCAAGGACCGGTTTCCCGATATAGTATTTGTCGTTTGGGTTGGGAATGCATGTCAATTCCTAGTTCTTGACGCGAAGTATCGGAGCGGGCGGTCCAATGTTCTCGACGCTATGGATTCTGCTCATATTTACCATGACTCCCTCCGTTTAGGCGACCGACGTCCTGACCTATGTCTGCTACTGCTACCTGGAGTTGCCGACGTTTCGACATTGGACAGCAACGAATTTTGGAACACTCATCGTGTTGGTGCACTTTGTGAGTTTTCGTTGGGCCAGCCTGGTGTGAAGCGATGCGTAGACTCAATTCAAAACTGGTGTCAAAGCGCGTCGATTGTTGACGCGAATTTAATCACGCCACAAGTAAATTCTTCAATGCAGACAACCGTGGACCATATCTAAAAATGCCTGTTCAAGAAGTTTAAATTGGCCAAACGGCTATCGACCGGCAACAGGGAGATTCATGTACTCAACTAGAACTCCAAGCTTGTGGTTGGGTGCAAGCGGCAATAATCGCCACGTTAGACTTAATAGATAGGAGTTAGTCATTCTCCGTGATATCAGACCGCGCGACCACTAAACCAACAGGCAATAGCCTGCGAGTGCCTTTCGGTGTTTCGCAGCTGGATGGACGGCTGTATGAGCCGCGCGAGGTTCCATTAGGGGCTGCTTGCGACTGTATGTGCCCGGGTTGTCAGCAACCCCTCTATGCCAAGCACTGCCTCGGAGAGCGCGGTGTAGCGCCTCACTTTGCACACGCTCCGGGAACAAACTGCAATGCAGGGTACGAATCAGCGCTGCATATGGCCGCCAAGCAGCTCATCGACGAGGAACGACATCTTCGCTTGCCATGCCTTCCCTTGAGTACTTCGCCCCGCGAGAGCGTCGGTCATGGGAGGTCCCGTTGGCCGCAGGACCTTGATTGGTCCTTAACCGTTAAGTTATGTATTGGAGACATGGACGAATAGCAGCTTGCCGCCTTAAAAACAAATTTTTCAATTACGACGTTATGGCTTCCAACTCGCGCTGAAGAGTTGTAAGCATCTTCTTCACCTCGCCATGGAGTTTGTCCTCCGTAATATCCTTCTGCCGGCCAAGGCGTCGAACATTCGCTCCAGAAAATCTCAAAGCCTCTTTGCCATATAGCTTGTTCAGGACCATTCGTATTTCACCAACTAAATTGTTTTTAACAAAGCCGTGCCAGAACTCGACAACGACTGAGTATTTTCGTTTCTCCGGCAATGCACCGTCATCGGATAAAGAAGTGTCACGAACCTTAATTAAAAACGGCCACGACGGCACGCTGTTCGGGTCACAGAAAGATTCCCAAGATTTGTCTATGACAAGCATAGTTTTCTTGCGTACATCAAAATCGAGACTAGAACCAAACGTTTTCTCAAGCGCCCCCTTAAGAAATGCCAACGGCTTCTGATTTTCCAACATTGCCGACAAATCTCTATTTTGATGGGTCCAGACCCAAATCAAGCTTTCGATACCATCTAATGCAAGATGAGTGCTTCCAGGACGTTTGGTTCTGCGAGCCAAGCCAATTTCATGAACAACATCCCTATGGGCCTGATTGAGACTAACTAAAATTTCGTCGAGCTTTCGCTCCTCTGTCGATTCATAACCTGCTTGGCGGCGGCAGTACGAAATCACGAGCTGATGTCCCAAATCTCCGTTACGAGACGCTCGCACTTCAGCGCGACGTGCAGCTTTTTCCAGCCAGGTGTAGTCAATGTATGCCCACCGCTTCACCTCGCCGTCATCCAACGTCTCCTCATCTTTGAGTCTGTCGAGCAAAACAAGCCCAATTTTGTAACCGTGGTACGGTTTCCTTGGCTTTGCTAACGCTTCGAGTTGAGTCCGATAGCTCTTCAACTGCACCGCGGTCCATCTGGAACCCGATTTGTTCTCGACCAAAATGATAAATTTATGAACTGGGTCAACAAGAAGCAAATCTTGGCGCCCCTTTTTAAGTATCGATTTTTCCCGTACCACAATCAACGATTGAAACCCGCTTACCGCAATTCGGCTAGGTGTCCAGGCTTTGAATAGGTCTTGGTGGAAATCGCTTTCTGAATCGACGTTATATACCGCATTCAAAAAGTCTTTGAAAATTTCTTCGCCTTGCCCGTGACCTTCGCGCGGGTCGAACAGCCACTGCAGAATGCAGGAGTGCTGGGTCTCATTTGGGTTAATGATATCAAAGACGTCGTCGACTCTTTTCACTGATTCTAAGGCGAGTGCCAAATTTGAGTCCGCAAGAAATTCGTGAAATTTATCTGTAATATTTATCGACATTCTCGTGCTCACTATTTAGCCAAAATTCGAAATCAGTCAATATCGACAATCTATTCGCGTTAATACAATCGAGCGCCAGATGAATCATCGGGACCCCTCAAACTTTTGTGTTGTGAGCCGATGCAAAATCGCCTTCGGGATAACGTTAAAACCAAGCTATACGGTGGCATCCCCGCTTAAGGTCTATGCGATATGCGCTGCGTGCGTCATCACCATATACCCTGCATCAGGCCAGAAAAGCGAAATTGTGGTCTATGCGGAGAGGCTGTGAATAGCGGCTAACGACGCTTTCTCAAAAAACTCTTTATCTTTGTATACGTGGGCTTTGGTGGGTTTCGCGGGGGATAGCGAATGTCTTTAATATTGACGGGGACGCGGCGCATCGCATATACGGCCCCGTTCAAACGGATGATACAGTCCATATATTGGATACCGGCATAACAGGTTTTCTCATTTACTGATAGCGCGCGTATTCCAATCCGTCGATGACCCAAATCACCAATAGCGTCGGATTCCTCGCCATCGTTACGGACGGTCCACTCAACGGTCGCGTATGCAGGAATGATGTGCGAGTTGACAATCGTGAACGTAAGGTCACGCCCTTTCGCGACACTCGTTACTTCATTCCTATGGCGACCAACAGATTGTTTAGGGTTCCGCGAAAAGACCTCAATTTCGATTTCTGGAATCTGCATAATTGCGCGGCCAGAACCTTCGTCTATCACCTCTACTTCGTGTGCTGCCGGTAATGGCATTAAAAAGGAAAATGGTTCTGACCATGCTAAAGCCGCGGCCGCTTCGTCAGGCGCGTTTTCTGCATATTCCGCCGCATCGCGAAGTGCTTGAAGACGAGTAAGCAGACCATCCCACTTATCCGCGGGGATGCGATTTATGTTTTCCCGTGCATCTACCGGGTTCAGCACGCTTGAGTTATTGAACAGTCGGTCATGAATCACCTTAATGATGGCTATAAGTGCGTCGTCATCATCCATCCCGATAAATCGTCGAAACCATTCTGCTTTGAAGGCCTCTGTCGTGAGAACTGTAAGCAAGATGGAAGAAGGACGGGATTCTGGGGCGTCTTCAAACGCCACGGCAGCCCATCCTTTTAAGTAACGTACTAGTCGGCGTAGCTGGTCTCGGCCGCCTGCGTCGACAGAATCCCTAAACCACGTATAGATTGCCTTTGGGTCGCTTTCTTCCCATTTTCCAGACAAACACGCCAATCGGCGCCGATTTTTAGACCGGTCAAGATGATAAACCGGCGTGTCAATATGAAATTGCTTCGTGTATACCGCTCGTGAGCATCTTTCTTTTGCTGGCTCATCAATTCGTTTGATATCCGAGCAACTCGCTTTGTAGGCGACCAACTCTCGCTGCACCCATTCGCGAAGTTGGGCAGGGGCAGGTGTCGCATGTCCATCTTCGGCCCATTCAAAATACACACCGACGTCTACATCATATTCTTCGCCGGAGTGAACGGGCCGAATGAGCGTGCCAAATTTATATGACCCTTGAATCCATGTCGATATCGGATAGTCATAATCCGAAGACAGCTTTGCGCTGAGGTGGTCGGCAAGAGCATTCCACTGCTCCTGCAAAAAATCTCTCTGGGCAAGAGTGGGTGTAACGCGTTTGTACAGAGTTTGTTCACCACTGCCGTTAAACAGAGTTGACGCTTTTCCCATTATTTCTCCCGAATTATTTTTAACTGCGGCTCATGTGCAATAAATGGCGAAAGTGTCGTTCCAAGAATATCTGTGACGGCCTTCTCGGCTAGACCGGCTAATGTTTTTCGAGCTGCGAAGGTTGCTACGTCAAGGCCGAGGTCTTTTGCCTGCTCCTGTGACGGCTCATGGTCGACGCGCACATACCGTTCTTTCATTCGGTGAGAAACAAGCTGGTCGACGAATTGCTGTTGCGATGAAATCATTACGGAAAACAATCGTTGGTCTTGCATCCAATCAGCAATTCCAAAATTTCGTCCCGAGGTATACGATAGTGAGTAGCTCTTTGTTGTTGTCCCGATACTTAGCAGTCGAACTGCGTCGATAGGAACATCAAAGAAATACTCTGCTTCATGTACGGCAATGAGGTCAGGAGCGTTCGCGAATAGGCCTCCGTCCGCATATAAGTTGTCCCCGATTTCCGCCAGCTCAAAAAATGTGGGCGCCGCAGATGTCGCGACCGCGATATCTATAGCCTTGAGCTTCCAGTCACGTTGCCATTCTTCTTTGTGGCGGGTCTTGAAAACTTGAGGCTGCCCTTGAGTTACATTCACTGCTGGTATGGCGACTGGATGCAGTGCGTCACCTAGGATGGTGTCCTTCGGTATAAGGCGAGCAATCGCGTCACGAAGAGGTTGTGTCGAGTATCGTGCTTTTCTCATGTGCTGAAATAGGTCAAGCTTTCCCCTGACACCATCCGGCGCGCGTTTTCCCGGTGGGAAAATTGATTCACCTTCTTCTTCGAACACCTTAACGACCATTGACATTGGGATTTCAAATGCAACCGCTAGCGCGACTATGCCTCCGATTGACGTTCCGCAACTTAGGTCAAATCGGCGGCCTATGGGTTCGTTAATGTGCTCTTCGATAACCTGAAGCGCTCGAGCGGTAAAAAGACCTCGATAGCCGCCACCGGTAAGAGAAAGTGCCTGGAACGGCCGCTCTTTAGTCCAACTCATCACATTCTCTCCTGGCCTGCTTTTTTATAGTTAGTGCCGAACATGCCGTCGACAAGTCGAGAACCAGTTCCAACGACTCTTAACAACTTCTGTTAGCTCAAGAGAATTTATCTGCGCTTCAGAGTTGGTCGGCCAGTCCTGTTGTGATACCAGTTTGGCGAAAAGATTAATCATCAACCAGACAATTCCGTCAACGCTAGTCATTACCAAAGAAGCAATATAATAGCGTTTATTTAGAACAAGAAAACTTTTCTTGCTAGCCTGCGTCTCCATTTAGCAACTAGAGGAATGAGAATGACTACCTTAAGTGCGGGTACGAATCCTTAACACTGACACAAAAAAATGGCCGTATGAATTCACTGGATAAAATGCACTTGTGATACAAAATGGTGGTGAGGATATACCCGCGGAGAACTGCAAGAATACCTGGGCTCGACATCGACCGCCTCCGGCGACTTTAAGAAAACGCTCGACCGCGCATTCAAGGAAATGACAAAGAAAGGCCTTATCGCCCAGACCCAGTCGTATTTGCCAAGCGACATCCGCCATGGCGTAAAGGCTTACCACGTAACGCTCGGCAAGCCAGTATAGCTACACGAAACCATATGAGAAAATAACTGGTGGGGGAAAATATGGACCGAAACAAGACTAATAAACTGCGAAAGAAAGCGACGAAAGACAGCGGCATCGAAGGCAATTCCTACACCTATGCGGTAGGCGGTCGCGTGTCGGACTATCTAGAGTCCACCCAACTCAACAAGTTCGGCACCAAAGGAGGTACAGGCTTCGCCGCGGAAGACGCGAATGCGCTCAATGATAAGCTGTCCGGTGTGAAGGTCGAACAGGTTGGCACCAACAATGCAAAGAACGGCGCCGACCGCATCTCCAACGGCGTACCGATTCAGACCAAATACTTTGACACCGCCACCAAGACGGTCAACGAAGCATTCGAGAAGTCCAATGGCATGTACCGCTATCCGGGCATGCCTCTAGAGGTCCCGCGCGACCAGTACGAAAATGCGGTCAAGCTCATGCGGGAGAAGATTGCCCAAGGCAAGGTCCCAGGCGTCACCAACCCGGACGAGGCGACCAACCTCGTGAAGGAGGGAAGCGTCACCTATCAACAGGCAAAGAATATTGCGCGGGCCGGTAATATCGATAGTCTGAAGTACGACGCGAAAAACAACGCTGTCACGAGTGCTTATGCGTTTGCAATTGGCTTCGCCATCAGCTTTGCTAGGGCCAAGTGGGAAGGCAAGACTACCGAGGAAGCATTGCGGGAATCGGTCGGAATGGGATTTCTCTCTGCAGGCACGTCTTTTATTGTCGGCGTGGCTGCCTCACAGTTACTGCGCACGCAGATGGCGCGGAAAGGGACTGTCCTGGCCCGGGAAGGGGTTAAAGCTGTCGCTGAGACAGAGTGGGGAAGATTCGCAGTCGATAAAATTGCATCCGCATCCGCCGGCAAAGCACTCTCAGGCGCGGCCGCGACGAATCACGTCGCAAAGTTACTTCGCTCGAACGTCATTACCGGCGTGGTGACCACTGTTGTTATCACTGGGCCGGACTTTTATCGCGCAGCCATTTCCAAAAACACGTCGTGGGCACAAGTCGGAAAAAATCTCCTGGTCAACGGTGTTGGCGTAGCGGCAGGCACTGCGGGCTGGATGGCGGGTGCCGCAGGGGGCGCGGCCATTGGTACCATGATTTTTCCTGGCGTTGGGACGGCAATTGGAACGGTAGTCGGCGGTCTCGCAGGCTCGTTTGGACTAGGCGCAGGCGGCTCATACGTGGCCAAGAAAGCGCTGGACTATGCCATCGAAGACGACGCTGAGGAAATGAAGAAAATCATTGAAAATGTGCTGCCCGACCTTGGCGACGAGTATCTGATGTCGCAAGCCGAGTTCGAGGAGTTACTCGAACAGGTTGGCAAGGAATGCACCGAGGATTTCTTCAGGAAGATGTACTCTCAGAACTCACGCGAAGTGTTCGCCCGTGTAAGCTTTGAATCAAAATGCGAAGCTATCATCAAGCTACGTGAGCCCGTGGTCCTCCCCGTTGCGGCGAAAGTACAGGAAGTGCTCGACGACATTATCGCGGCGATTGGCGTGGAGGACTCCAACGATACGGCTCAAGCAGCTTAGGGCTTATTAACACCCGGGAACAAAAAAGCCCCGAGACGAAAGTCTTCCGGGCTGAGAATGATTGATTAAGCGTTAGCGGCTTCTTTTGCGAGTTCACCGTCGCCGTCGCTGCACTCTCGCCAGTGGCTTTAGCGAGCACTGTTTCAAGTTGCTACAGCAAGAAGCATTTAACACTTGCCACTTGGTGGTTATCCTGTGTTGTTGCGCAAATCGGTAAGAAAATCGTAGCAGCGCGGGTCAGTTTAACCATCTCCGCTATTTACCAAGGTGGTATTTGGGATTTTGCCAAATACCTCCTCGGTTGGTAGTAATCTGTGCCATTCCGTAGCCAATTTCAGCGGATACGGCGTAGGCGATGAGGACTACGGCAGTGATGGCTCGCAGCACTCCAAGAGTGACGTTCCTCATCCGCATTTTTTGGTATGCACAAACGCTAGCGTGCTACATATTTGGTTATTAAGAAGTTTTAAGGATTAATATATTGCACAGAATAAGTCGACTATCCAAGACTATCCAAATGTAGGTGCGAATGGAACAAACAGAGGAGGACAAGATGCCAGAGTCAAGCCGCCCGCTTCACCTGCATACACTGGAAAGCCTGTGTGTCGACTTAGTGGCTGGTTTATCAGTCGGAGTGGGAGACAAGGGGGAGTCATTCCGACTTCAATCGGACGCTTCTCGAGGAATCTTGTCTTGGTATGGACGGAACAAGCAGAAGTGGGCGGCAAATGTCCAGACGGTCGATATTGAGACCATTGTCGATGCTGCTGGTGTCCTGCCGCCCAACACACAGGGTTCGAACCACGCCACTGCATCGGAAGCCCCTCGTCGATTCGCACTTACGTCGATAACCGCTCATCAGTTTTCAGGCCTGCATCACGCGGGTACGTCTAAAGCCAAGCCGGATGACTTTGAGTTTGAGTTCAAAAATGGTGTAACTCTCTTCGAGGGTTATAACGGATGCGGGAAAACCTCTCTTCTCAACTCCATTATCTGGACTCTGACTGGAGAATTGCTGCGGCCGCAGCGGGCACCAGAATCCGCGAACAAAGACTTCGATTTCGAGGTTGACGAGAACAGCACCCATGCTGCTCCACCAGTAGTTCCACTGCCCGACCCGGCACTTGAACCCCTAACTGCCAAAGCGATTCCTGTGGATACGTGGGTTGAGTTGGAGTTTGAAGACCAAGATAAAAAGAGGTACCGAGTTCGTAGAAGTCTGAAGCGCGGCGCCCGAGACGTTTTGAAGGAAGAAATTACCGGCATAGATGAACTTAACCTCGACCCCATCAGCACCCGAGTCGGGACAACCATGCCTGGCATTCTTCCATATGTACAAGTCGGGTCTGCCTCGGCACTGGGTAAAGCAGTTTCAGAGCTCACCGGTATGGCCCCGCTTGTCCACCTTGCCAACCATGCCGGCAAAACCAAGAAAAAGATTGACACTGATTTATCGAAAGCAAAACGGAACGAGATTCAGGGTTCAGATGATGCTTACCTGCGCTCGCGGACCGACTTAGTTGAGCTAATTCGCAAGCACAATTTGGGTGTTAGCGAAGATGACATCCCATTACCGTCAGATGACTCGACCATCGAGACCAAGCTGGAAGAGCTATCGACTAAGCTCGATAAGCTTAAGGAGGACGGGCTCAATCACGCAAAACAAGTTCTTGGTGAAACTTTCGATGCCCAGGATGCAGCGCAGAGGTCGAATTTGGTCGGGAGCATCGCGCCAGCCTTGAACGCTGTAACCAAGTTGGGCTCACTACCCTCGATGGCACGTTTGGCCGGGCTCACGAAGCTTACAGAGGCGGACTCAGAGCCATTGCGGGCGTACATTATTGAAGTGCGAAATGAGGCGTCCAAGCTGGTCGAGATTGCCACTGAGCCGGACAAGGCTGCTCGACTGCGCCTCTACTCTCGGGTGGCTACATGGATAAGCGACCATCCAGGGTTGGCACATGATAAGAGTAACTGTGCAGTCTGTGGGCAGACTCTCGCCGACATTGTGGACAGCGTCACTGGTTTGACAGTGAAAGAACACCTCGATGGAGCAGCCAAAGAGGGAGACTTCGCTGGCAAAACCTTCCGTGCGTGGGCAAGACACGTACTCGGAGAATTCGCAAATCGACTTCCTGCTTCTCTCGCATCAGAAGTGAGACTCATGCCGTCCCAGGGACCAACATCGCTTATACGCCAAGCTTTGGTTGAAGAGCTGTTTACTGACACAGCCTTCTCGGGCAGCCTCAGACCGCTAGGCGAGCACGTAAGTGGTGCTTGCGACCGCGCCTTCCAAACCTTTCCAGCTTTCGATTTCACCGCATCGCCGGAAATAGGAGACGGGCGTCAAGAGTTCCAAGAACTCAATCAACTCATCTATCGCGTCGAAAGCGCTTTGGCTTTCCCCGCCTGGCGGACGAGCGTGAAAGGCGCTGTAGCGTGTTTGATGCGAGAGGTGATTGGACAAGCTGCGACCGAGGAACGGCAGACCGAACCAGAATCCTTGATGGGCCAGCTCTACAAGCTGCAAATCTTGGTCACCGCAATTGAGCCGGTTGAGGAGGCCACGGTGAAGCATGAGCGCATGTTAGCGGATATCAAACGACGTCGAGGGTTCGAGCGACGACTGAAGGCCTACGGCGAAGCAAGCCGAGCCTTAGAAGAGTGCATGGCGGTCGGTGACCTTGCAGAGCGACAAGTCGCGCAGTTGCAGAAGCAGCTTCACACCAGTGCCTCGCACTGGCGCAACAAGATTTATCTCAGCGCTTTCCCTGCCACCAGTATGGAATTGGTCGATTCTCGCATGAGCGGTGGGGGTGACCTTCAACTTCTGGTTGGGGCACCCAGGGTCGCTGCACCGGCACAGCATGTATCGAACGCGTCTGCCCTTCGAGCAAGTCTGCTAGCCTTCTATTTGGCCTATTGGCAGCACATGCTCAAAGAGCGTGGGGGCTTGCAGTTGCTGGTGATGGATGACCCACAAGAGCTGCTTGATGGCGACAATCGTGACCGTCTCGCTGACGCAGTACATGACATCTTCAAAGCCAATGCCCAGTTGGTGCTGACCACGCATGACACCCGCTTTGCGATGGCAGTAGCGAAACGCACACAGGCGAAGTCGGTGCCATTGAACCACCAGTACGTGCATCCTGCCACAGCTAGGCGAGGCACCATATTTCTGACCCCTAGCATTGCTAACGTCCAGCTACTACTCGAGCGCTTCAACTCAGACCACGACGACCCAAAGGCTGCCCAGGATTACCTTTCTGAGTGTCGCATCTTCCTGGAGGGGCGTATGGGAGACCTTTTTGATGACCGTTCCTATCCCGCGGCCGCGACAGTTAATTTTTCTCCCACCTTAGGCGACCATCTAAGCCGACTGCGAGGTTTGGTGAAAAGCGCCCCCAACGAGTTATTCAAGAGCTCAGCGATTACTACGTTCGTCAATGACCCGGCGCTGAAAGATGGCGCGCCGACTCTTATTCTGCTCAATAAAAGCCATCATCGGGATAAGTCATCGATTCGTCCTAAGGAGGTCTACGACATAAGAGCAGAACTCGAGCGTCTTCGGCAAAGCGTTGAACGAGCGCACGAGCAGTTCCGTAATTTCAATCGGCGCGAGCCCCTAGTGCTGTCGGAAAATGAGTTCGCGTCATTGAACCCGGCCACAGTACCTTCATTCCGAATTCCAGTAATGGCGTCGCTCAAGGCTTTCGTGAGGGACGCCTCATACGGTGACTCCCAAGAAACTGAGCTCGAGGAAATCACTTCAGACTGGTTTAAATCCAAAGCATTCTTCTACGTCAGGTCGAATACCCTCGGCTTCGCCGGCCCACAGGGCAGCGTGGCTATCGTCGATGTGGATGCCGCAGCTCCAGGCGACCGCCAGTTAGTTATCGCACGCGCTGGGAAAGAAACGTATGCGCGCAGGCTATTAAGGCCACATAAGTCCGAGTTCGTGGCACTGGCGGCAGAGACCCCCGACCCTCGCAAGAGTCCGCCGACGCAGTTGCTACGGGAGCAGGAGGTCTCGCTGCATCCTGTTGTAGGGATGTTCTTTGGTGGTCTCGCTAACGTGCCCACGTCAAAGGCGGAAGCTGTACAGGTATTAGAGGCTCCCCAACTGCTGAAGGTTCGAACTGCGTATCGTATTAAGGAAGAAAGTGCCATTCCACTTGCGCTTCCCGGACAAGTGGCACTCGGCGGCGTAGCAATTTCTTTGGATGAGCTTGATGCTCATATCGACGAGTACGTGGCATTACACCTTGATGATGGCACTAACCTTTTCAAGCGAGTAGGAGAACGGCTTCCATCGCCACTCCAAAATCTGCGACAGTTTGAAACTATTGGAGGGCTGGGAGTGGCTGATGTTCTAGCAATCGGGGGCGAGCACAAAGGCTTTAAATCGGTCGTGCGCGCGGTGTCAATCATCGGGGTGCTGTACTAATGAGGCGCACGAAAGGTCGTTGCAACATCAAAAAAAGCTACCTTTTGTCCCGCGATTTCAGCTTTGGGTCGTGTGCTACCTGTTGCAGCACGCATCAGTCGGTCATTCATGAACGGTGAGGTCAAAGCTATCAGCTCATACTCGACAGATTTCGTGCATATGCTGCTTAAAGCATTGAATATTCATCCGAAATGGCAAACCAATTCGGGCACGCCAACGCCGTTGCTATTTAGCGATTGGCCGTACAAACATGGATTTGAATATTTATACGGCCAATGCTCCATGCGCGAAGCACGGGAGCATTTCGGGAAGCGCCATTGACCGCTTGGGGTCGAAATCAACCTTTCGCGAGCGGCTCAAAACGGCCAATACCAGACATTAAAACGAGGAGAAAATTGTGGATTTGAAAATCGCAGATATTCAGGCTGGGGACGTTTTGCTGTGTTATTCACGCATGACTGCTGAAGAGGAAACAGCAACTGGGACAGGCTACTCGCACACAGCGATTGCTTTAGCAGGGGAGCGAGTGCTCGAAGCGTCCAACGAGGGCGTACAGGTCGTCTCGGTAGGACGGCTCCTCGAAGACTACGACCACATCGCGGTTCTTAGAGAACTCGGAACTAATGAGCTCTGGGGCGAGGCCACATTGAACTCTTTGGAAGAATTTGCGGTTCAAGCCACAGGCAAACGCTTTAATCAGACAGGCTTAGTGAGATTTCCCGCCCGAAGGGAAAGTAATCGAAATAACCTCATGGAGCGAGTTCATGGCTACTTTGAGGGAACGACACGAGAAATCCCGAGCATCCGAGGCGTTTACTTTTGTTCCGAGCTCATCACTGCTGTCTTTATTCATGTAGGAATAATTGAGCAATCAGCGGCAGTAGTATTTACGCCGGAAACATTCTCGCCTAGCGACATTGCCAAAGACAAAGTGTTTGGATTCTTCTGCGGTTACGTGAAATCCACTTCTAGCTACGTTGTTCCAGATGGGGATTTCTTCAAGAGCAACATATAGTCGATTGCTTCATTGCGGTCGAGTTGCCAAGAGACTTCGATATATGGGTTGAATGACTGTTTTGGGTCGTGTGCAGCCTGTCGCAGGACGCATCGCCGGTTTCATGAACAGTGATGTCAACGCTATCAGAACGGGTCAGCCGTTAGCGAAGATGTTCTTAGGGCATTGAGCATTCATCTGAAATGGCAAACCAATTCGGGCACGCTAAACCAACTAAGTTCATGTCCCCGCCGTCCGGATAATGCCTGAGCAGAGATAGTGCATGTTCACGAATGCTGTCCGGAACATTGGGTGTTTCGCCGGGGTTAGTTAAAGCGAACAGAAACTCTCTTGTCGCTAGGACCGCACGCGTACGCTCCGTCGGAATTGTCATGATTTCTCTCTGAGAATCTAATTAGAATCGCTTAAGCATTATTCGAATTGCCTCTTGAATCTTCGGGTCGCTGAGACCGCGGGCGCCGTCCGTTCGGATTAAATTGTCTCGACACCATTCCGGCCATCCGAGATAGTCGTCATCGATTGCAAACCAGCTCTGCGGCCCTCTTCTGAATACATCATTAGCGATTTGTACACCGCGAGGTAGGCAAACAAATTCATCTTCGCGCATGAAGCGATTGTGAAAGGTGGCGCCGATTACTCGTTCCTGAAGCGCGGGACTCAGCTGGCTTTTGGCAAAATTGAAGCTACGTATTCGCACCCAGCTCGTGCTCAGTACAATTTTGACGTCCGGGTGTGGCTCTAGCAACTGCTCTAAAATCGGAGCCCATTCGAACAACGTGTGACCGGGAGTGCCAATATAGATGCCTCGCTTTGGGCTCCGGTAGACGGGCTCTAAGTGGACAACGCCATCGAAATCAAGAAAACAGATTCGCAGTGGACCTTTGTCCCCGCTTTCTGTTCGACTAGCCTGTTGCATTATCAGTGCTCCTTAACGCAACAAATCGGCTCGAACTCAAATGCAACGCCCTTGGCCAACAGTCCTTGTATCCTCGAGTGAACCAAACGCAACGCTCGTGAAATGTTGCATAGTTCATCTAGGTCGAGATAGCACAATCTTTTGGAGTCTATTATTGATGCCATCTTAAAGTCTCCGTCGTGCCTCACACACAATCCACTTCCATTCTGATTCAGTGAACATGCTGCAATACGGCGCATGTGCTTTTCGGGTACAGCGGTCAAGCTTTTCGCCAGTGCGACGAACCTGATTTGCCAAGTTGCTAGCGTACTCGTCGCAGATTTCGATGCGGTCGTCAGTAGGCGTCGGATTGAGCATGTCCCTAACAATGTAGTCGAGCTCCAGCGTATCCCAGGAACGCCCCTCAGTTTCGCAATGTGCAATGTAGGTTCGAATCTGCCCGTCTTGTTCGCGCGTAATAGGTAGGCCTCTAAATGGCCGGAATTCCTCGGAGAAATTACCCATATCATTTCCTTTATCCCCGCCTAGCGCTTCTCTCTATATTGGTGCTTTGCTGCTACTTCAATGGAGCATGAATTTGCGAAGCACGAAATGATTTAATGACCTGAATAACGATTTTTACGTGCGCCTTTTGACCGCAAAGCCTCGTTGCTCAAGCAATCTTTGAAGCGCAGACTTTGTTTGTGGCGAACTATCCATCCGTTTATTGAATTCTTCAATAATTGAATCCTCAACATGAACACTGGGCGGATACCATGGCCTGTCGTTCAGCTTAGGGGAAGGCAATCCAAGCTCGCCCGCCACTCGTCGAAAGATATATTTAATTTGTTCTATGCTGAGGCCCCATCCAGCTTTGGTGGCTACCTCGTAGCGCTCCCGCAGCAAGTCTTTCTCCGCGATATGTGAATGCCCGCCGGCTTTCACTTGCCTGGACTGAGTAACTAGCTGTTGGATAAGTCCTTCGCAGGTGCGCCATTGCTGATAGCGTTCTGGCGGAGTATTCCCTAGAGTGTAATATTTTCCGTCGCGTCCGGTTAACGCCAACTTATTTTGAAAGCCGCCAACAGCCGAGGTAATTCCGACATACGGGAAATCATCAGGGACCTCCGCAAATTTAACCTCTAAATTGTCAGTTTGCGATGGAATTTCATTCGCCATCTCACCTCCCCATATTGATACTCGATGCTCGACGTGTCAGCTTTCGGAAGCCTTTTGCAGCCAACAAAACCCGCTCTAAATTACCTTCAGCCAAAATATCTAAGGGCGCCTTGCCATCAAGCTCAAGGTCAGGTGACGTGAAGAATCGATACTTCCGAACTCCATCGGCATCGCGTAGGGCCTGAGATATAGTTTCGAGCATGCCGAGGTCATATTGAGAGTCAGCAAAGAAGGCGGGGTAATACTCTTCGCTCCACACTACGTCGACCCAATCAGGGATTTTGAAAATTCGCCGTTCGCTGACTTTCAGCGCCAAGACGTCTTCGGTCATTCCGGTGCGCGCAAGGAAGTCGATAGCTGAAATGATTCTTCCCTTATCAATTAGTTGTCCGCCGCTTTTCGCGACCCGGTCGTCTGCTTCCAACTCAGCAATATCTCTTTCGCGTCTTTCACGTTCGAATCTTGCAGGCTCGGCGCTTAGCCACTGCATGTACTCAATGAAGGTGGCTCGGTCTTGCTTGGACATGCTCGATGTCGCTTTTTTAAAAGCATCGACCACTGCTTTATTCCCTGATGTGGAGCTATCCGCCTGACCAATATCTCGGAATGTCCATACGGCGCTGGAGAAAAAATAATAGGAAGAGAGAAATTGAGATGAAAACATAATTTTGATTTCACAAATTCTGGGCTGTAGGGGAATAGCTTTGTCTAAACGCGCATCTTTAAAGGCTATCAGCCCTCAGGCACGGGGCTCGGCATGCCTGAGATTGCGTCTAAATGCATAAGGAAGTTAGACATTCCGTATTGCGAAATAATATTCGCTAACTCTAATAGACTAGCATAATAGTACAAGCCAAGCTACGGCTGCAATGAGCAGCCAAAATAATTTACCAGTGGGCAGGGCGAGAATTGCACGCAATCTACGCGATTGGCGTGCAACCCGTGGTATGTCTCAGGACAAGCTATCTGAGTTATCAGGTTTTACGCAGGCTTATATTTCTCAAATTGAGAACGGGACTTGTAACATTCGGATAGACAGCATGGAAAAATTAGCAGAGGTACTAGGCATAGACCTTGTGGAATTACTAGTACGCTAAGGCTAGCCAAGTGTAAACATAAGGCGCTCGAGTTCTGCTTGCTGCAAATTCAAAAACGGCTGCGAAGGTGGCATGTAGCCTTGGGCTCGGCTGGATGACAGGGATTTTTGTTTACACTAACTTCGTTTACAAAAACGATTATAAAAATCAAGATAAAATAATATAATCAATAACTTATATGGCTAGTTGCGGTTCGGTGGTTCCTATTCCCGTTCTGAAGTGGAATAGAAGATATTCCGTCGACAATAAAACCCCAGCCATTGATTTGGCTGGGGTTTTATTTTGTTTACGTATTGATTGAAAGTTGGATGCTGCGCTACGGCCGCTTCCTGAATTCATTGGGCGACACGTGCGCCCAGCGCTTGAAGGCGCGGCGGAAGCTTGATGCGTCGCTGAAGCCTAGCCGCTCCGAGATCGATTCATGGGTCATCTCGGTGCGCGTCAGGTAGGTCGTTGCCAGCTTGAACTTCACCTCATCGACGATTTTCTGATACGTCGATCCTTCGCTGATGATCTTGCGCCGCAGGGTGCGCGAATGCAGGCCGAGCCGGACTGCCATTTCTTCCAGCGAGGCGAATTGGCCCGACTGGCCCAGCAAGCGCCGGTAAATCTCGCCGACGACGCCGCGCCCGCCGTCGATGCGGTCCAGCATCTCGTGGCAGGCATCCTGCACCAGTTGAAAGGTGATGGTGTGGGAGCCCAGCGGACGCCGCTCCAGCCAGGCCTTGTCGAAGCGCAGCTCGGTGCTTGCAGCATCGAACTCGATAGGACAGTTCAGCACGCTGTGATAATGGGCGGCCCCGGCTGGCGCGCTGAACGCGAAACTGGCCGAGCTCAGCCGGAAGGCGTTGCCCGACACGCTTTTATGCAGCGACAGCAGGATGCCGCTCTGGTATTCCTGCACGAAGCGCTCCATCGCTTCATGCAGCGTAAAGTCCGGCAGGGCGCGGATGATCCAGACGGCGTCGGCGCCCGATTCATCGAGTTCGAGGTCGACGATGGGTGTGGCCAGTTCTCGGTAGGCGAGCCCGAAATTGACGGCGTCGCGCACGGTGGCGCTGCTGAGCAGGGCGTAGCCGTAAAAGCCGTAGTCGGTCAGGTGGAAGGAGGCGCCCAGTTCCAGCGGGCTGGTCCGGCCCGGCGCCAGGCGCAGGAAATTGTCGAACACGGTGGTGACCTGTTGCCGCGAAATAAAGAAATAGGGATCGCTCAAGTGGGCCGTCGTAATGCCGGAGCCGGCCAGCGCCTGTTCAGCGGTGATGTCGTTGGCGGCCAGGTGCGCCGTCAGCGGAATGAGCTTATAGACCGGATAGATGCGCTCTGTCGAGCCGATGTATTTGACTTCCGCCACGCCTGTCCTCCTGTCTCCGGTGCCGGCCGCGGAATGCGAAACCGCTGTCCGCGCTTCGTGGATAGCTCAATCATGACTCTTGACGACTATCATATACGCTCCGGCGCCTGCAGGCAGACGGGGCAACCGCGATCCGCCGGCAACGGTTCCGCGCCGGGTCAGACGAAGGCGCTGAAGCCGGTGACGGCCTTGCCTACGATCAGGCTGTTCATTTCGCGCGTGCCCTCGTAGGAATACAGCGCCTCGGCGTCGGCGACGAAACGGCCGATATGATGTTCGAGCAAGATGCCATTGGCGCCCAGCAATTCGCGTGCCCAGCCGACCGTCTCGCGCATGCGCACCGTGCAGATGCCTTTGGCCAGCGACGCGTGCTCATCCTTCATGATGCCTTGCTCCTGCAGCTGCGACAGGCGCAGGCACAGCGCTTGCGTCGACGTGATGTTGCCCAGCATGCGGAACAATAAATCCTGGATCAGCTGGAACGACGCGATCGGCTTGCCGAACTGCTCGCGCTTCTGGGCGTAGCGCAATGCATGCTCGTAGGCTCCGGTGGCGCAGCCCACCGACTCCCAGGCCACGGCAGCGCGGCTCATGCGCAGCACACTGGCGGTATCCTTGAACGAGTTCGCACCTTGCAGGTGCTGGGAGTCGGGGACGCGGCAATCGCGCAGCGTGATCAAACCGTTCTGGACCACGCGCAGCGCCATCTTGGTGACGATCTTTTCCACCGAAAATCCGGCGGTGTCGTTTTCGACGATGAAACCCTTGACCTGATTGTCATCGACGTCGCGGGCCCAGATGATGGTCAACTGGCCCCAGGTTGCGTTGCCTATCCATTTTTTCTGGCCGTTCAGGATCCAGCTGTCGCCATCGCGCTTGGCCGTCGTTTGCAGGCCGCCGGCGGTGCCGGAGCCGGTTTCCGGTTCGGTCAGTCCAAACGAGCCGATCTTGTCGAGCGCGGCCATCGGCGGCAGCCATTTGGCTTTTTGTTGTTCCGATCCGCACAGGAAGATCGATCCCATCGCCAGCCCCGTGTGCACGCCGAAGAAGGTCGAGATGGAGGCGTCGACGCGCGCCATCTCCATCATGACGAAGCCCATCAGCATCATGCTTTTGCCGGGACAGCCGTAACCTTGGTAAGGCAGGCCGCCGATGCCCAGCTTCTGCATTTTCGGCAGCAGCTCGAACGGGAATGCATCCCTGGCCCAGTAGTCGTTGATGATCGGCTGTACTTCGTTTTCCATGAAGGCGCGGACCTTCAGTCGGATGGCGTTGTCGTCGTCGCTCAGGGTCTGGCTGACCGAATAAAAATCGCCATTGGCTGGCGGCAGGGATTTGGGTGAGTGGTCGTTCGATGCCATGGCGGGATCCGTATCAAAGGAATGGTGAAGGGCTGGGTTGCGGCGAGGCCGTCAAGACTTGGCCACGACGGCGCCGGACGATTTCAGCTCGGCGATTTCGGCCGCGCTGAAGGCCAGCTCCTGCAAGACTTCGATGCTGTGCTGGCCCAATTCCGGCGCCAGGCGCGGCGTCACCTTCGGGACGTCCACCAGCCGCATCGGACTGTTGACGGTGTGCGAGGCTTCGCCGCAGGGTCCTGCCATCGGCACCAGGATGTCATTGGCGATCATCTGCGGATCGCGCACGATTTCGTCGAAGGTCTGAACCACGCCGAAAATGACGCGGCCCTGATCGAGCACGGTGCGCCAGTGCGCCAGCGGCTGGCTGGCGAAGACCGGATCGAGCAGCGCCACCAGGTCGGCGGCGTGCTGCACCCGCAGCTGCTTGGTGGCAAAGCGCGGATCGTCCGACAGCTGCGGCAGGCTCAGCGCCTGCACGAAACCCGGCCAATCCTTTTCCTGCGCGGCCACCAGCAGCAGCCAGCGGTTGTCAGAGCTGCGGTAGGGGTTGAGCAGCGCGTTAGCCGGTCGCTTGCGGTCGTGCTGCTCGACGAACCTGGCGCCGTGCAGCGCGCCCTCGATCCAGGCCGCCGCCGCCCATGCACCCTCGGCGATCAGCGACGTCGTTACATGACCGCCCTTGCCGGTCAGCGTGCGCCGGTATAGGCCGGTGACGATCGCCGAGTACAGCGTCACCGCCGTCGCGTGGTCACCGATGCCGGGAATGGGCAGGGTCGGCGGACTGTCGGCGTCGTGGGTCACGTCCATCAGTCCGGTGCGCGCCCAGTATGCGGTGACGTCAAAACCCGGCTTGTCCGCTTCGGGGCCGTTCAGGCCGTAACCGGTGATGTCGGCGTAGATCAGGCGGTCGTTGTGCGGGGCCAGTTCCTCGTATGTCAGGCCGAGCGACTTGCGCACCTTGGGCGGGAAATTCGTCACCAGCACATCGGCCCACTTCACCAGCCGGCGCAGCACGCGGCGTGCGGCCGGCGACTTCAGGTCTAATGCAATACTGCGTTTGTTGCGGTTGGTGAGCTGCCACGCGTAGTTGCTCTCGCAGGCCGGATTGGGCGGGGTCATGTAGAAATAGCGGTAAGGGTCGCCCAGGCCTGGCGGCTCGACCTTGATCACATCCGCGCCGAAGTCGGACAGGATGGTGGTGGCGGCTGGTCCGGCAATAAAACTGGCCAGGTCGAGGACCTTGAGGCCGGTAAACAAACTGGCTTGCGGCGTGGCGGTCATGGATTTCCTCTTCTGGTTCGGCGATCAAGTGGGGGAGCAGAATTGCCTGGCGAGACTGCCGCGGCAGCAACCCTGATGGCATATGCTCTCCCATGCCGAACCGCCTGTCTTTTGCTCTTGTGCGCGCATGTCGCAATCATGCGGCGCCAAGCTGCGCGGGCTTGTTAAAATGGATTCGGGTCCTTGATCAGTGGCCTGGCCAGGATGCCTGCGCCGCAGCCGGCGCTTAGCGGGCGCCGCGGAAGGCGGCCGGTGTGACGCCCACCAGCAGCGCGAAGCGGGTCGTGAAATAGCTCTGGCTCTTGTAGCCGACTTCGAAGGCGATGTCGGCAATGCTCTTGTCGCTCTCGATCAACATCTTTTTGGCCGACTCGATGCGGAAGCGCATGATGCACTGGTGCGGCGATTCCTGCGTCGAGTGCTTGAACATGCGGGCGAAGTGATACGGGCTCATGTCGAGCTGGTCGGCGATGTCCTTGAAGCCGATGTCTTCTTGATGGTGGGCCCGGATGTAGTCGACGGCGCGGCGGATTTTGTAGCGCGGCAGTCCGCCCAGGATCACTGACGGCGCCGGCGTGTCGGTGTAGGTGCACAGCAGGTGCTGGCCAATGACGATGGCAACCGACTCGATGTAGGATTTCTCCAGTTCGCGCCGGCTCTGCATCTGCTGTTCGATCGAGCGCGCCAGGTGCCACATGAAGGGGTCTACCGAGGCGTACTGCGGGGTCATTTCGCAGTCGTGGTAGCCGTTGGCCTGGGCCAGCGCGGCCAGGAAGGCCGGCTTGACGGCGATGCTGGTTATCTGGGCGTCGGAAGTCCATGCGGCGGTGAGGGTATGCCCGGCCGGGACGACGCAAACGTGGCGGTCCGATACTTTGATCTGCTGCGGCTCGCCGTTGGCGCCGCGGTAGGTAAGGATGGCTGACGCGTGCATGCCCGGCGCGGTGATCTCGTGGTCGTCCTGGATCCGTTCGCGTGCGTTGGCGCGCAGGCCCTTGCCGGTGCGGATGCGCATGTCGTTGCAGCGTGCTTCGAGGATGTCTTGCTGTCCGCAAGCGCGTTCGGCCACGCACGGCATCATGGCAGACCTCCCGCGCCGTCGGTCATGATGGCCGCCACGGCCACCGTCGCGGGCCGGCTGACAGCGCCAACCGCGCGGCACGGCCGGGCGGTTGGCAATAGCGTTCGTGGACACTGACGCATGGTGTATCCCTATGAAGTGAGATGACCGGCAGGGGTGATTCAACTGCTGCTGTGCCGATTCTCGCACTGGCCGCATCGGACCGGGAGTACTGTTTCGGACAATTAGTGCGACAAAAGAGGACAGCGTGAATAAAACGGAACGCGGCCCGGGTTTCAGGCCGGGCCGGTCAAGGCGAGCGCTGCCGACCTCGCCGTCATGCGCGACGTCGGCAGCGGGGCAGGTTGATTTTTTTCGGACTTTGCATTTTCTTGCGTCGGCGAACGCCCTGTGCCTTCAGCGTACCTCCGCGTAGGCGATCCCGCTCAGGTTGCCTTGCGCGTAGAGCAGCGTCTTGCGATCCGAGCCGTCGAGCCGGGCCGAGTAGACCGAGCCGCCGAGGTCGGTCATGAACATGCGGTCGCCGTCGAGGTCGAGCGCGATGCCTATGCCTTCCATCAGGTGGGTGAACAGGATTTTCGGTGTTGGCCGCGGCCCGTGCGCCGGGGCGTCCATCGGCGCACAGTTGACCGTGTTGCCGCGCGGCGGGCTGCCGCGGTCGGTCCAGTACAGCAGGCGGCGGCGCAGGTCCAGTTCGAGGTCGATCGGCTCCGGCAGGCCGTCGTATAGCAGTTCGATGTCGCTACGGGCGGCCGGCTGCTCGCCAGGCGGCAGGTCGATGCCGGCGCGGAAGATGCGGCCGCGGTCGCCGTCGTCCGGGCCTTTCTGCGTCCAGTAGATGTGGCCGCGCCCGGCATCCACTGTGATACCGACGCACCAGCGCTCCTGGTCGGTACGGTCGGCCGCGCCCTCGCCGGCCTGGACCAGCGTATCGACGGCGCTGCCGTCGAGATTGGCGCGCATGACGCGCATTCCTTCACGGTCGCACCAGTAGAGCTTGCGGTTGCGCCGGTCCAGCTGCAGTTGTTTGGGCGTAAACGTAGCGCCGGGCGGGATGATGGTGCAGCGGTTGCCGCCGTCGAGGTCGATGCGTTCGATGGCGCCGTCGTCCATGTTGGGCACGCCCATGTCCGTCCAGTAGATGTGGCCGGCGGCAGTGTCGACGGCAATGCCGTCCGGCAGGCGGCAGTTCTGCGCCAGCGTCTTGCAGTCGCTGCCGTCGGGCCTGACTGACAGGATGCGGGCGCCGCTCAGGTCGAGCACATACAGCAGGCCGTCGCCGGCGGGAGGGAGATGACTCATGGTTATCCTCGTTTTCAGTGGGAGAGTGGATGCGCCGCCGGTTCAGGACGCGGTGCGCTGTCAGCGGCCGGTGAATTGCGGCGGACGCTTGGCGAGGAAGGCAGCCGTGCCTTCGCGCTTGTCGTCGGAGGCGGCGCAGACGGCGAATAGCGCGCTTTCGAGCGCCAGGCCGTCGGTCAGCGCCGTGTCCATGCCGCGCAGCACCGCCTCGGTGGCCAGGCGCACGGCCAGCGGAGCATTGGCGCCAATTTGCCGCAGGATGGCTTCGGCGCGCGCGACCAGGCCGTCGGCCGCGACTACCTCGTTGACCAAGCCGATGCGGCAGGCTTCCTGGGCATCGATGGTGGCGGCGGTCAGGATGATCTGCAGCGCGCGGCCGGCGCCGACCAGGCGCGGCAGGCGCTGTGTGCCGCCGAAGCCAGGCAGCACCCCCAGCCTGACTTCCGGCTGGCCGAATGCGGCCCGCTCCGATGCGATACGCAGCGTGCAAGCCATGGCCAGCTCGCAGCCGCCGCCGAAGGCGTAGCCGTTGACGGCGGCGATGACCGGCTTGCCGAGGCGTTCGATGCGATCGAACACATACTGGCCCTGGCGCGTGAAGCGCTGGGCGTCGACGGCGCCGATCGCGGCCAGTTCGCCGATGTCGGCGCCGGCCGCGAAGGCCTTGCCTTCGCCGCTCAGGATCACGCCCTGCACGGCGTCGTCGGCCGCGGCCGCATCGAAGGCGGCAAGCAGCTCGGTCAATGTAGCCTGGTTGAGTGCGTTGAGCACGGCAGGGCGGTTCAGCGAGATATGGGTGATGTTGCCGGCCGTGCGATAGAGCAGGTTGTCATAATGCGGCATGGAACAGGGCTCCTGGGAATTGACGTGCCGGGCCGGCGTACCGGCCTGGACATGGTCTGGCTTTATTCGTTGGCGCGCGCGGCCAACAGGCTCAGCAGCGCTTCGTCGCGCTGCTCGGCCAGCTCGTCGAGTGAGCGTCCGTCCGCTTCCGCCTTTACGCCATCGATCATTTTTTTTCTGATTTCCGGCGTCAGCACCGGGTTGCCCAGAACTTTCCACCAGGCTTGCATGGGGCCCGAGAACTGATCGAAGAAATGCTCAATGCCTCCTTCACCGCCGCCGAGGTGGTAGAGCAGCGACGGACCCATCACGCCCCATCGCAGGCCCGGGCCCCAGCAGACGGCGGTGTCGGCGTCTGCCACGCTGAGCACGCCTTCGGAAACGAGATAAACGATTTCGCGGAAGAGCGCCGCCGCCAGGCGGTTGGCGACGTGACCCGGCATTTCCTTGTGCAGCCGGACGGTGCGCTTGCCGAGGCCGTCGTAGAAGGCCGTCACGCGCGCGATGGTCGCTTCCGACGTCAGCTGGCCGCCGACGATCTCGACCAGAGGAATCAGGTGCGGCGGATTGAACGGGTGGCCGATCACGCAGCGCTCGGGATGCAGCTTGCAGCCGGCCTGGATCGCCGACATGGTCAGGCCGGACGAGCTGGAGGCGATCAGCGTGTCGGCCGGCAGCAGGCTGTCAAGCTGCTCGTACAGCGCGATCTTGAAGTCGAGCCGCTCGGGACCGTTTTCCTGCACCAGGTCGGCGCCGGCGACGGCGTCGGCGATGTCGGCCGTGAAGCGCAGCTTGCTCCGGTCGGCGCCGTCGGCCACGCCAATCCGTACCAGCGCCGGCCAGGCCTGGTCGATGTACTGGCGCAATCTGGCTTCGGCGCCGGGCGCGATGTCGGTGGCCGTCACATGCAGGCCGCGGGCCAGGAATAGGGCGGCCCAGCTGGCGCCGATGGTGCCGGTGCCGATGATGGCAACCCGTTGGACAGTCTTGACCATGTGTACATTCCTCAATGTGGTGGGCGGAGTGGGGACGCCTGACGAAGTTCTGGCGGCAGCTTGAGGAAGATAGTAGGAGGGACATCCGCACGCGTCTTTCGGATACGTGCGCGCGTATCGCGAAAGTGCTGAAACCGCCGGTGCGGAAACGGTGCCGATAGTGCGTCGACTGTACCCGTGTTTTTTTTGCATGCTCCCGGCGCCGCCGCATGATTGCGTTATGGCCGCACGAGATCAAAAGACAGGCATGTCCGCTCCGGCGACCATACGCAGGCTGCCGTGCGCCGCGGCAAGTTCTGGTTTCCTTGTCATCCCCTTGCCGTTGAAAGCTGTGTTCCGACCATGCCTAACCATGAATTATTGCCGGGAAACGCCGCCGACGGCGACGCACAGGATCGCGGAATCGTGATAGCCTTCTTCAACGCCAATTCGGGGCTGGGCGGCTTGCAGTGGCTGGTCGGGGGAGACGGTTAAATGCGCAAGTTTTCACACAGTGGAGAGGCATTCGTCGCTGGCAATGTGGCGGTCTTTCCCTTGTTCGTTGCGATGGTGCGGGCATGAGCGACGCGCCCGAGCCCGCGTATCGTTTCGCGCCGGAAGAGCAGCCGGCCTTCCCTGGTTCTCCTTACGCGCCGACGCATCCAGGCTGGCGCCGGCTCGGCTACGGCGCGGTAGCCTTGCTGGTGGGTATTTCCGCAACGTTCGGCAATGCCCTGGTTAACGTCAATGTCGCCAACCTGTCTGGCGCGATGGGAATGTATGTCGCGCAGGCAAGCTGGTTGCCCGCGATCTATGTGGCGATGAACGCGAGCGCCAACCTGACCTTGGTCAAGGCGCGTACCCAGTTCGGCATTCCAGCGGTAAGCAAGGGACTCCTGATCGCCTATGCGCTGGCCGGCTTGTGGCAATTCCTCTCTCCCGGGTTTGCTTCCGCAGTGCTGATCCGTGCGGTTTGCGGCATGACGGCCGCGGCGCTCACTACACTCACCATCTACAACCTGCTCCAGGCTTTTCCGGCGAAACTGCGGCCTCTTGGCCTGGTCATCGGAATCAGCATTCCGCAACTGGGCACGCCGCTTGCGCGCTTGATCCCGGTCGAAATGCTGGCGCTCGATAACTGGCGCGCCTTGCATTTGATCGAACTGGCGCTTGCCTTGGGTGTGCTGGCGGTAATTTCCGCGCTCCCTCTGCCGCCCAGCGAGCGTAGCAAGGCGTTCCAGCCGCTCGACCTGGTTACCATCGCACTGCTGGTGCCGGCGATCATGCTTGTCTGCGGTGTGCTGGGCGAGGGCCGTCTGCTGTGGTGGACGGATACGCCCTGGCTCGGCTGGGCGCTGGCGGCAGCAGTGCCGCTGTTCGCCATTGCCTTCCTGGTTGAGCGGCACCGAAAACAACCGCTGCTGCAGCTCCGCTGGCTGGGCAGTATCGACATAGTGCGCTTCGCCATCGTCGCACTGCTGGTGCGGCTTGCGCTCGCCGAGCAGACTTACGGTGCGGTCGGACTGTTGACCTCGGGCGGGCTTACCAACGATCAACTGCGCACGCTGTTTGCGATCGTCGCGGCAGCCATGGTGCTGGGGACGATTACAGCGGCGGCCACATTGTCGGAAAAGCGCTTGCCTTACCAGGTGATTGCAGCGGCGCTCGTGATTGCGCTTGGCGCCTGGATGGACAGCAACGCGACCAACCTGACGCGCCCGCCGCAGCTGTATTTGAGCCAGGCGCTGATTGCCTTCGGTACCACGCTCTTCATCGGCCCGGCGCTGCTGTACGGCTTCATCCGCATGTTCAGCCGTGGAGCGGACCATCTGGTGAGCTTCGTCGTGCTGTTCAGCATTACCCAGAATATCGGCGGCCTCGGCGGGTCTGCGCTGCTCGGGAGCTACCAGGTGATTGCGGCGCGGGCGCATGCGCAAGCTCTGTCGGAACACCTGGTGGCGGCCGATCCGCAAGTAGCGGCCCGCATTGTCAGCGGCGGCGCGGCCATCGCCAGGGTGGTCGCCGATCCGACGCTGCGCACCGCGCAGGGCGGCGCTTTCCTGGTTCAGGCGATGACGGGGGAAGCCAGCATCCTGGCCTATAACGACGTGTTCCGGCTGGTTGCGCTGCTGGCGCTGCTGACCGCGCTCTACCTCGGTTATCTGGTCATTTTTCAAGCCGTCCGCCGTCGACGGAAAACTACGCCGGAAATCACAACATGAGCACCAAAGTGAGTACTACAGCCACAGCACCCCCTCCCGCGCGCGCGCCAGGCTGGCATCCCGCTCCCAAGCGGGCGGCTGCCACGATCTTGATCATCCTGCTGGCGGTCGCGGTTGTCATGGTGATTCTTTACGCCTGGAGTTTGCCGCCGTTCGTGAGCTCAACCGAGAGCACGCAGAACGCCTATGTCCGCGGGCGCACCGCCGCGATCGCGCCGCAGGTGAGCGGATATGTGGTCGAGGTGGCGGTCAAGGATTATGAACAGGTGCGCGCAGGCCAGGTGCTGGTGCGGATCGACGACCGCATATATCGTGCAAGGGTGGAGCAGGCGCGCGCCAATCTGGCCGCCCAGCGGGCTGCTCTCGCCAATAGCGAGCAGGCTCGCGCCTCGCGCAGCGCCGGACTGCAAGCGCAGACCGCCGGCCTCGCCAATGCTCGCGCGCAGCTTTTGCGGGCGAAGGCGGATATGGCGCGCATCGACGACCTGGTGCGCGACGGTTCCGTTTCCATTCGCGAGCGCGACCAGACGCTGGCAGCACTCGCCCAGGCGGAAGCGCAGGTCCGCCAGGCCGACGCCGCCGGCGAGATCGCCCGGCAGGATATCCGCACGGTGGATGTCGGTAAAGGCGGGCTGGAGGCGCAGGCGGAAGCGGCGCAAGCACAGCTCAAACTCGCCGAGATCGACCTGGACAATGCCGTGATCCGCGCGCCTGAGCCAGGGCAGATCGGCGAGGTCGGCGTGCGCCTCGGCCAGTATGTGACTAACGGTACGCAACTGCTGTCGCTGGTGCCGGCAGAGCGCTGGGTTATCGCCAACTATAAGGAAGCCCAGACTGCACGCATGGCGCCTGGCCAGAAGGCAAGCATCAGCGTCGACGCACTCGGCGGAGCGGAGCTTGCGGGAGTGGTGCAAACGATCTCGCCGGCGGCGGGATCGGAGTTCGCGGTGCTCAAGCCGGACAACGCTACCGGCAATTTTGTCAAGGTTCCGCAACGGATAGGCGTGCGCATCGTGATCGATCCCGGCCAGCCGCTGGCGCAGAGATTGCGGCCGGGCATGTCGGTGGAGGCGCGGGTCGACACGCGCAGGCAAAAATGACGACGCGGACGATTGCCCTTTTGCTGGTCGTGGCGCTCGCCGCGTGTGCCGGTCCGAGGCCGGCGCCGCCGCTCGCGGCTGACGTCGTGCCGCCGGCGGCGTGGCGGGATGACCCTGCTCTCGGCAGCGAACTCGCGGCCGGCTGGTGGCAGGGTTTCGGCGACCCTGTGCTGACAAGGATTGTCGAAACAGCGCTTGCCAACAATCTTGATGTGGCCGTGTCTGCGGCGCGGGTGGAAGCCGCGCGCGCGCAGTTTCGCTTGAGCGAGGCGCAGCGCTTGCCCAATCTTGCGGGCAGCCTGGGCGGCGGCAGGCAGCGTGATGTCAGCCCCTTCGGCAAACCGGAGACCCAAACCGCCGGACAGGCCGAGCTCTCTGTGTCTTACGATCTTGACCTGTTCGGCCGCCTTGCCAGTGCGAGTTCGGCGGCGCGTGCTTCATTGCTGGCCAGTACCGCGGCGCACGACAGTGTCCGGCTCGCGGTAGCGGCTTCGGCCGCGAGCGGCTACATCACATTGCGTGCGCTCGATGCCCGGCTCGCCATATTGCGCGATACCTTGGCGGCGCGCTCGGCGTCGTTGAAGCTGGCGCGGCGGCGCGCCGAGGCGGGTTATTCTTCCATGCTGGATCTGCGCCAGGCAGAAGCGGAATATAGCGCGACCGAGCAACTTATCCCGGCAGCCGAGCTGGCGATCAGGCGGCAGGAAGACGGCCTCAGTTTGCTGCTGGGGGACAATCCGCAAGGGATCGACCGCGGCTCGGACCTGGCTGCGCTGACAGCGCCGTCTGCCGCATCCGGCCTGCCTTCGGCACTGTTGCGGCGGCGGCCGGACATCGCTCAAGCCGAGCAGCAACTGGTCGCAGCGGATCATTCGCTTGACGCGGCGCGTGCCGCCTTCATGCCGAACATACAGCTTACGGCGTCAGGAGGTTATGTCGCCTCTACCCTTCTTACCAGTCCGATCGCCATCTTTGCGCTCGGCGGCAGTGTCCTGGCTCCCATTTTCGACAGCGGCCGTTTACGTGCGCAAGCTGATACGGCGGCAGCCAGGCGCGATGAAGCCGCCTACCTTTATCGAAAGACTGCGCTGACCGCTTTCAAGGAGGTCGACGAATCGCTTAGCGCAATCCGGCGCAACGCGGACCAGGAACAGGCGATCGCAGCCCAGCGCCAAGCCCTGGCGCGTGCGCTGGCGTTAGCGACCAGCCGCTATCGCGCCGGTTATTCGCCCTATCTTGAGCAGCTCGATGCGCAACGGAGTTTGCTGTCGACGGAACTGAGCCTGATCCAGGTGCGTGCCGACCGCCTGATTGCCGCGGTAAACCTGTTCCAGGCGCTGGGCGGCGGATGGCGGTATCAAGGATGAATGAATCGCCTGGAATGCTTCATGCAAAAGCCATTGCCTCTCAAAGTTGAACTGGTCCTCATCTGATTGTTTTTTTGCAAGCCCGTTGCCGCACCAAGACTAATTTCATCCAAAGCTCGCATGACATTACTTGTCACTTAGCGACAAAGCTGGGCAGCTTCAGATTGGCGCGCGACGCTACGAAATGAAGCCGTATCTTCCTCCCAAAGAGGGAAAACTTCGCCATCGGACTGCTAGCTTGACCTCCCCGCATCTTGCCAATTCTCTTATGGCAGGGCCTGCAAAAAAGAATCGAGTATTGAAGCTGCTTAAGCATGTTTATCGCCCGTTTCCATATGGGCCATCAAACAATATTGCTTTATGGCATGTTATTTGCGGTGTGATACGCGAAGCCGTCATATTGCTTTACGCATCGCAGCGAGGGTGGTCCATCCGCAGCGCTCTAACAATATTCTCAAGAAAATTACTTTATGTACCTGGCATATCTTTGCGCGTTCCTTTCGCGATCGCGCCGACGCTGCGTCGCGTGGACCCTGGTCTTCGGCTGCATGGCCCTGGGCGGCTGCGGAGGCGGCGGCGACAGCGGTTCCACGGCGGCGTCAGGATCTCCGAATTCCGCCACCGTACCTGCGGCGACTTCGCCGAATCCAGCCAGTCCCGCTGCGCCGGCCGGCGCTACGCCTCCGGCCGGGACGGTGACTGCGAAGAGCGCAAAGCGCGGCGTCGCCTATGACCTGGCGAATCCGCTTGACCTTGCTGCGCTCGCGCCTGGCGTGAGCTGGTGGTACAACTGGAGTTCGCAGCCGAATGCCCAGGTCCCCGCTGACTACCGCGCGCAGTACCAGATGGATTTTTATCCCATGCTATGGAATGGCAATTACGACGCGGCCAGCATCGAAACCTCCTTGAAGCAAAATCCTCAAATCAAGTATCTGCTGGTGCTGAACGAACCCAACCAGTCCGACCAGTCCAATCTGACCCCGCAGCAGGCCGCAAGCCTGTGGCCCGGCTTCGAGGCGATTGCCGCGCACACCGGCGTCAAGATAGTCGGGCCGGCGATAAGCTGGGGCACCATGCCGGGTTATGCCGATCCGGTGGCGTGGCTGGATGCCTTCTATGCTGCCTATCGCAGCGCCAACGGCAACCGCGATCCGCAAATCGACTACCTGGCCTTTCATTGGTACGACTACGGCCTGGCAGCGCAGCTCGACCGTCTCGCCAAGTATGGCAAACCGTTCTGGGTCACCGAATTCGCCAACTGGCATGCGCAAGCCGACGGCGCGCAGATCGACACGCTTGCCAAGCAGGAGGCGCAGATGACCGACATGGTGGCGATCTGCGAGGCGCGCGCCGACGTATTCCGCTATGCGTGGTTTACCGGCCGCTGGAATAACGACAGCCATTTCACCAGCTTGCTGGGCGCTCCGGGGCAGCTTACCGGCCTGGGCCGGCTCTATCTGTCGCTTCCGCATTGATGGCAGCGGCCAGGCGCGCTTCAATGTACATGCAGCGCCTGGCCGATATAGTCAAAGAATAGGCAATACAGCATGATCGGCAACGGCAAACCGAGCATGGTGCCAACCAGGTATTTGTAGAATTTCACGCCGGACAAAGCCAGCGCGTAATTCAGCGCGGGAACGGTCTGAAACAATACCCTTAGCAACGCGATGCTTGCAACCGGATGCGCATCCAGGCCGCGGAGTATCTTCAGCGCATGGCGGTTCTTCAATTCCCGGAATGCATCGCCGCCGATGAAACGGATCGTCAGGAAAGTAAACGCGCAGGAGACGACGGCGGCGAGATAGGTTGCAAGGCCGCCCCAGGTCTTGCCCAAGGCCAGCACCGCGGCGGCGAGAAATATCCAGCCGGGTATCTGGATCAGGTTACCCAGGCAAAACAGCAAAACAAAGATCAGCAAGCCGCTGACTTCGTTGTCGGCGATCTGTTGACGAAGGAACGTTAAATTGAAATGTTCCCGCAAACCGGAAAATTGAAACAGGGCGAGCAGCAGCAACAGGAAAAGAGCAACGATCAACAGCCGTTTGTAAGGGCGCATGGCAAAGTCTCGCAAGTTAAGGTGACCCGGCCACAGGCCCTCGGTGTCGATCGTATCGGCGGTTGGATACTAACCGGTTTACCTGCGTTCCGGGAAAGCTGCGCCGGCGCGAAGCGCTACGCCCACCGGCAACCGGATGCAAGCATTGCGTCACGTGGGGTCATTATCGCTGCCGCGGTTGCGCCATTTCATGGACAGCCAGACGGCAACCGCTGTCGCTCCTGCAAACGCCAGCACTGCCAGGAAAATGGAGTGGCTCGAGATGTAGGCATAGGCCGTGACAAGCCCCACAAACAAGGGCGCCAGCCATTCCTCCAGCAGGGATGACTTGCGCCGGCCGGAGCGGCTGCGGGCATTGGGCGGCGGTGCTTGCGGTTCGCCTGAATCGGTATCCTCCGGGGCCGTGCGCTTGCGCCTTCCGGTCTCGGGAAAGGCTGCGCTTAACGCTGCATCGGGCCAGACGCCTGGCGGGCCGGAACCGCCAAGCATCCGCGCCGCGCTGCCGCTGTTTTTCCACTTCAGGAATTCTGCCGCCATGCCGGCAAAATGGTCGCCCGCTTCTGGCGGATGATTGTTGTCCAGGCGGTCCATGCTCTGCGCGCCCGTCCGCATCCATTGTTCGCCATCGGCGATATCCGGCAGGCCGGCGGTGCGCAGCAGGACGAAGCCGTCAAACTGCGTGGCGACCAGCTTCTCAAACGCTTCATAGACGGCGCGGTATGGTTCGCCAAGGGCTGCCATCACTTTTTCTTTGCGCTGCGCCAGCCGTTCCAGCGCCTGTTTCTTGCCGGTGACGAAGTAGGGATAGAGGGCAGCGGGATTTTCCGCGTCTGCCTGGAATTCGGCGCGTTCTCCCTCCGGATCGTCGATATCGAAATCGTCGATCATGCTGGCGAATTTCAGGTCGGCCTCGCCATAGATGCACCACCATAGTAGCGGCGGGCCGCCATTTGCTTCCAGTTCAATTCCTGCATCGCCCCAGAATGCGCGCCATTCATTGCGTTCGCCGCTGGGCATCGCCGGCTGCTTGCAGCCGTTCAAAAAAACCGGATGGGACATGGCGATGCCTTTCGCAAAAGAACCGGGTGGACGGCGCTGCCTGGTGCCGCCGTTTATGCCGGATAGTTCAGTTTCGGATACCAGTCGGTTCCGCGTCCTTCGGGCGTGCTGTCAAGGATGGTCCAGAGCGGCATCAGGTCGGGAGCGCCGCGCGGGTCCTGGCCGGGGTCTGCCGTCTCTGGGCCCATTTCGCCGCTCCAGAAATGGCGGATGGCGCCGTCGCGCCGGGTGAAGACATTGAAAGCCGGGATGTCGGCGTCGTCCGCGCTGACATAGTCGCGGGTGTAATCGCCGCTGACATCGGCATACAGCTTAAGGTGGCGCCATCCGCGTTCCTTCTTGAAAGCAAGCAGGCGTTCAATCGGCGAGCGCGCGACGATCACCAGCGCAATACGCTGCCCGACATCGGCCGCTTCGCCATCCCAGGCCGACAGCAGCGACGTGCACATCGGGCAAGGCCGTTCGCGCTTCGGTCCGTACATGTAGCTGTAGACCGCGAGCGTTTGCTTGTCGCCAAACAGGCTGGCGAAGCTGGCCGCGCCATCTTCGCCTTCGAAGCGGTAGTCCTTGGCTACCAGGCCGCCAGGCGGCAGTGCGCGGCGCTGTTCTGCGACCCGCTCGATGTGGCGCCTGAGTTCGATTTCTTGCGCGAGAAGCAAGTCGCGCGCACGCCGGTATTCTTCGTTCTCGTTCGGAAAGCGAACGCCATTTTTTTGGGCCAGTTCGCTTGCCGGCTTGAGTTGCTGTTGTGTGCTCATGGTTATCCTCCGATTGCCTGGCATCCATCTGTCCAGCCACGCTCAGGCGGCCGAACACGAGAGACGGCGATAAGACCGCGCCTCGCTGCTCGTTATTTACGAACGAACAACAGCGCAATGGCCGCGTTTTTCTTGGCACAGCGCGTCACAGGGATAATCGCAGGCGCGATGTTTTACAGGTTAAACCAAAACAGCAGATTTTTCCGCGTGTTGCCGTGCGAAACAATGATTCTTCCCAAGGCCATGCCGGAATGGCAATTGATGGCGTGCCCTATGTACGCACTGTGGGCGGTGCTGCCGAAGCGCCGTGCCGCATCGATCCCGATGCCTTGTTCGATTGGACAAAATTTGCCTCGCCGGGCAGGAAACTGACGAAAATTGTTAGCGCTAACATCCATTTGCGACAAGTGTCGATAGCTTTTTATTCACAGATCGTCTGAGGCCAGCAGCAGGCTGGATGTGGCACGGATCCTGCCTTTGATGCCTTCGGAAAATATATCTTTGAAGGACAAGAGCGTGAAAAATCCAGTTACCGCCGCCAGCGGCGAAGTGTCTACGGCAGCAGCGGCAAATAAAGAATCCGCCGTTGAACAGCATGTTGACGGCATGTCGCGCCGCAATTTCATGTCCAGTATCGGCATCCTGTTGCTGACTGGTTGCGGCAGCGGCGGCAGCGATACGGCGTCCGCAGCCGGCGGCAGTTCGCCTGCCGCGGCCGCCGCGCCGGCGGCCACTTCTGCAACGGCGCCTGCAAGCGCCGGCCAGATACCTGCCACGACGACAACGGAAACCGCATCCGCTCCTGCCAGCAGTACGTTTGTTCATCCGGGCCTGCTGCACACGCAGGCCGACTTTGACCGCATGAGCCAGAAAGTGAAAGCGAAAGCATCGCCGTGGATCGACGGCTGGAATGTACTGATCGCCAACAGCCATGCCCGGCTGAGCTACACGCCTCGTCCGCAAGCGGCGATTTATCGCGGCAGCGACGGCGTGCATGCGGAGAACTACACGCTTCTTTATAACGACATTGCCGCTACCTACGCTTGCGCATTGCGCTGGAAAATTTCAGGCGATACCGCTTATGCCGACAAGGCGGTGGCAATCCTGAATGCCTGGTCGTCGACGCTCACGCTATTGGGCGGCAATTCGAATGCCGCCCTGGCCGCCGGCATCTACGGCTACGAATTCGCCAACGCGGCCGAAATCATGCGCTCCTACAGCGGCTGGGCTGCTGCCGACCTTGCCCGTTTCCAGAACATGATGCGGACCGTCTTTTACCCCATCAACCATGATTTCCTGATCCGCCACAACAATACGGAAGTGACCCACTACTGGGCCAACTGGGACTTGTGCAACGTGGCTTCGATCATGGCTATCGGCGTGTTATGCGACGACCACGCCATGTTCAACGAAGCGGTCGATTATTTCAAGAACGGCGCAGGCAACGGCGCCGTTTCACAAGCCGTCTATTACATGCATCCCGGTTACCTGGGGCAGTGGCAGGAAACCGGCCGCGACCAGGGCCACAACACGCTCGGCATCGCATTGATGGGTCCGATCTGCGAGATGGCCTGGAACCAGGGAGTCGACTTGTACGGTTACGACAACAACCGCTTTCTTGCCGGCGCCGAATACGTCGCCAAAGCCAACCTGATTGAATCGGGCAGCGCGTTTTATACAGTGCCCTATGTCACTTACAACAACGTCGACCATGTCAACCAGACTGCCTTGTCGACCGCCGGGCAAGGCACAGTGCGGCCTGGATGGGCGCTGGTCTATAACCATTACGTCAACCGCAAGGGATTGGCCGCGCCTTATTCGAGGAAATTCGCGGCCCTGATCCAGCCGGAAGGCGGTGGCGGCAATTACGGTCCCAACAGCGGCGGCTACGATCAGCTGGGCTATGGCACGCTGACCTGCACGCGCGACGCAATAGCAAGCGGCGCGGCGCCGAGCGGCCTGACTGCAATTGCGAGCCAGGGACAGGTGCAACTGTCCTGGTGGGGCAGCGCGTATGCAAACAGTTATAGCGTCAAACGCAGCACGGTCGCCGGTGGACCGTATACAACCATCGCAACCGGCATCAGCGATTTGCTGACTTATACCGACAGCGGACTCGCCGCAGGCACCTATCATTATGTCGTTACCGCGCAGACGCCGTCTGGAACCAGCGCGGCATCGAACGAGGCGACCGCGGTCACGGCAGTGCAATTGCTGGCCTACCTGGCGCTGGATGATGGCAGCGGCGTCACAGCCGCCGATTCCAGCGGCAAGGGGCACGCCGGGACGCTGGTCAACGGCGCCAGCTGGGCCAGCGGCAAGAAGGGCGGGGCGGTGTCGCTGAACGGCAGCAACGGCTACCTCAGCCTGCCGGCCGATATCGTGAGCGATGTGGCGGATATCACGATTGCGGCATGGGTGTTCTGGAATGCTTCCGGGACATGGGCGCGCGTGTTCGATTTCGGTTCTGGCGCCGGCCATTACATGATGCTGGCGGCCCGCGGCAGCAGCGGGTTTCCGCGTTTTGCCATGACCGTCAATGGCGGCAGCGGCGAGCAGGGAATCGACAGCAACACGGCATTGCCGCTCGGGCAATGGGTCCACGTCGCCGTCACCCTGTCGGGCAAAACCGGAACCTTGTACCTGGACGGCAACCCGGTAGGCAGCAATCCCGCAATGGTCCTGGCGCCGTTCCGCCTGGGCAGCACCAGCCAGAACTGGATCGGGCGCTCTCAGTACGCCAGCGACCCATACTTCAACGGCCTGGTGGACGAGTTCCGTATCTATCGCGGCGCCTTGAGCGCAGCCGAGATTGCCGCGCTGATGTAGCCTGCTCAGCAGTCCCCATCCTGGTCAGAATTTGTGGCGTATGCCGAAGATGAGGGCGCTCGGATCGGCGCCCGCACTGGCTGCGGCGACTTCGCCGCCGTTGGCGGAGCCGACGCCAAAATTCGCTCCCGCGTCGTTATTGACGCGCGAGTAGCCGGTGTACAAGGTAGTCCGCTTTGACAAGTCGTAGTCGTACACCACGCCATAACTGCGTGAACCGGCATTCGCGGCGCTCTTGTTTTTCAGGCTGCCGTAGCTGAAATTCAGGCGGCCGCCGCCCAGCGGCACATCCACCGCCAGCGACCAGAAATCGTAATCGGGGACGGCCGCGCTACTGGCGTCGTTGCGCACCGTTTCGGCCACCAGGTAAGGTTTCGCAAAGATGAAATCATAAGATACGGCGGCAGCCAGGTACTTGGTGATGTTGTCCGGCGCGGAAGGCGTCTTTTTCTTCGAGGCATAGCTCGCTGCCGCGGACAAGGGGCCGTTGTCGTAATTGGCCTGGAGGTTGAACAGGTTGCCGTACGACCTGCTGGCGGTCGGCACCGTGGTGTTCTCGCCCAATGCGTAAAACAGCGTCAGCGTCACGCCGGCCAGCACCGGCGAAACATACTTGATCGAATTGTCCAGGCGTACGTCTTCGATCACCGGCACGTAAGCCGCGGAGGCGTCGCCGAAGCCAACCGCATGCGTGCTGAACTTGACGTGCATCGAATGCAGCGGTTCATATTGGCGTCCCAGCGTGACGGCGCCGGCAGGCGATCCGAGGCCGACGAAAGTCTGGCGGCCGAACAGCAGGCCGGTCTGGGCGAAGGAGCCGTTATCGACATTGAAGCCGTTTTCAAGCGTGAACAGCGCCCGCAATCCGCCGCCCAGGTCTTCCGTTCCGGTGAAGCCTATCCTGCTCTGGCTGAGGCTGCCGCTTTGCACGCGGTTCAGGCGGTCCTTGCCGTTGTCGGCGAATTCGATGCCGCTGTCGATGATGCCGTAGATGGCGACATTGGTGCTTTGCGCGTGCGCCGCGCCGGCAACGGCAGTGAGAGCGGCGCATGCAATGAGTGTTTTTTTCATGGTTTTGTCTCCGGATTTTTTATGGTCAGGTGCTGCTGCAGGAATCAAAGGCGATACGAAGCCCGAGCGAAGCGCGAGCTTCGCTGCCGGGTGTTGGTGGCAGGGGAAACCGGCCTATCTCAGCGCCGCCTTGGCGGATGGAAAAGGGCGGTCCGGTACGCTCAGCCGGTCATGCTGAGCTGCCCGTGCGATCTCAGGTGGAGATGCTTGAACAGCAGTGCTGCCGCGGCGACGAAAGCGGGCAGCGCCAGCAGGCTGAAGATGGCGCTCAGGCCCCAGCCGAACTGCAGCAGCTGGCCGCCGATCGCCGCGCCCAGGATGCCGCCGAGACGGCCGATGCCGAGCATCCAGGCGACGCCGGTAGCGCGGCCCTGGGTCGGATAGAACCCGGCAGCCAGCGCCGGCATCGACGATTGCGCGCCGTTCATGCACAGTCCGGCAATGAACATCAGCACGCCCAGCAGCACCGCGCTGCCGGTGCCGTGGCCGATGGCGTAGACGAAGATCCCGGTCAGCACATAGGTCGCCGCAATCGCCTTGTGTGCGCTCATGCGGTCCATCAGCCAGCCGACCGCCAGCGTGCCGATCACCCCGCCCAAGGGAAACAGGGCGGTGATGTTGCTGGCCTGCGCGATGGAAAATCCGGCGTTCTTGATCAGCGTCGGCATCCAGCTGGTCAGCAGGTAGAAAATCAGCAGGCCCATGAAATACGTCAGCCACAGCATCAGCGTGCCGAACCGGTAGCGCGCCGAGAAAATCACCGCCAGCGCGGTTTTTCCGGCCAGGGCGACCAGTTCCGGCACGGTAAACTGGGCCTCTGAGGTAATCGATCCAGGTGCAATGCGGTTCAGCACAGCGGCGATCTTTTTATCCGGCCAGCGCCGCACCACCATGAAACGCGGCGATTCCGGCAACTGCAGCAACAGCATCGCCAGCAGCAAAGGCAGGCAGCCGCCGACAATGAACATGCTGTGCCAGCCGTAATGCGGGATCATCCAGGCGGCGACAAAACCGCCCAGCGCCGAACCCAGGGTGAAGCCGCAGAACATGGTATTGACGATCATCGAACGTTTGCGCTGCGGCGCGTATTCCGACATCAGGGTGACCGCATTCGGCATCGCCGCGCCCAAACCGAGGCCGGTCAGGAAGCGCAGCGCGGTGAGGATCTGGATCGAGCCGGCGAACGCCGACATCAGCGTCCAGAACCCGAACAGCAGGACCGACGCCAGCAGCACTTTTTTGCGCCCGATGCGGTCGGCCAGCGGCCCGGCCAGCAGCGCGCCGACCGCCAGTCCCACCAGCGCGGCGCTCAGTACCGGCACCAGCGCCGCTTTTTCGACGTGCCATTCCTGGCTCAAGGCCGGCGCCAGGAAGCCGATGATTGCGGTGTCGAAACCGTCAATCGCAATGATCAGGAAACACAGCCCGAGGATCAGCCACTGGTAGAGGGAAAACGGTTTGTCGTCGATGAACTGCTGTACGTCGATGGTCTGCCGGGCCGTCATGTCACGCTCCCGGCACCCGGCTGGAAAACCGCGGCGTGGCGAACGGCATGGACGGCAAACGATTGCCGCGGGCTGGTGTGCATAGCTTTGTCTCCTGGATTTTATGTTTTTATCTTTTGTCGCCAAAGCGCAAGCGGCCGCCTTGCCGTGTTGCCTATCGCCGGTGTTGTGCAAGTCTTTGCTTGCTTCCGGTTTGCTGAATACTAGGGTCTGTCCCAATCCGTATCAAGACGGCGATGTTGCGCAGTAAGCGCTTATCGCCCGTATTGTGCGATATTCGCCCAAATCAAGCTTTGTCTCGAATGCATCCAGGTGCGTTAAAAATGCATGCCGACATAGTTTTCGGCCAGCGCCGTGGCCGCGGCGCGGGAAGCCACCACGTAATCCAGTTCGGCCCGCTGCAGCTGTTGCTGGAAAGGCGAGGCGTCGGCGAAAGTGTGCAGCATGCCAGTCATCCACCAGGAGAAATGCTCGGCGCGCCAGACGCGCTTGAGCGCAGCTTCGGTATATCCGGCCAGCAGGTCTTGCCGGCCTTCGCGGTAGAACTGCGTGAATCCGCGCGCCAGCAAGCGTACGTCAGAGACCGCCAGGTTGAGGCCCTTGGCGCCGGTAGGCGGCACGATATGGGCCGCGTCGCCGGCCAGGAACAATCGTCCGTACTGCATCGGGGTAGCGACAAAGCTGCGCATGCCGATGATGTTTTTCTGGAATATCTTTCCTTCCTTCAGCGTCCAGCCATCCTCGCACGCCAGCCGTGCATTCAGTTCCGCCCAGATGCGGTCGTCGGACCAGTTGCCCACATCGTCCTTGGGATCGCATTGGAAGTACAGGCGCTGTACGGTCGGCGAGCGCGTGCTTACCAGCGCGAAACCGCGCTCATGCTGGGCATAGATCAGTTCGTCCGAAGACGGCGGCGCTTCCACCAGGATGCCGAACCAGCCGAACGGATAGCTGCGCTGGAAGTCCCGGCGCGGATTTTCTGGAATGGCGGGGCGTGAAATGCCGTGGAAGCCGTCGCAGCCGATCACGAAATCGGCTTGCAGCAAACCAGGTTCTCCCAGGTGCGTATAACGCACCGACGGGGTGGCACCCTGGAGGTCGTGCAGGCTGGCGTCGCTGACTTCGAATAGGATTTTTCCGCCAGCAGCCAGGCGCGCCGCCACCAGGTCCTTGATCACTTCATGCTGCGCATACACGGTGATCGAACGGCCGGTGAGCTCGGTCAGGTCGATGCGATGGCGGCGGCCGCCGAAGGCCAGCTCGATGCCGTGGTGCACCACTCCCTCGCGCTGCATCCTGGCGCCGACCCCGCTTTGCACGAGGATATCCATGGTGCCCTGTTCCAGCACGCCGGCGCGGATGGTGGCCTCGATCTCGGCGCGGCTGCGGCTTTCCAGCACCACCGATTCGATGCCGGCCAGGTGCAGCAGGTGCGACAGCAACAGGCCTGCCGGACCGGCGCCGATAATCGCTATTTGCGTCTTCATTCGTCTTCTCCATTGTTTGATGATTTTTTTTGTGCATCCCTTATGGATATGAATCCTAGTCCAGCCGGTGCCCGTAAAAAATGGATGAAACGAGGAATAACTTGTACTATTTTGACAGTCGCTTCTTCCTGGAGACAGTACATGGCCGCCCCGCATGCAATCAAAAAAACCACAAAAGGAGACGTCCCGCAATTCGCCCTGTATGGCGAAAACGCGCCGGCCGAGAATGCCGAATTCGTCCATATCGAGCTGATAGAAACGCGCAGCCGGCTGCATGACTGGCATATCCAGAGCCATACGCATCGCGGCTTGTTCCAGATCCTGTTCCTGTTCGGCGGCCATGTGCGCGCCGAGATCGACGCCGGACTGTGGGAATGCGAGGGGCCGGTGGCGATCACCATCCACCCTTCGGTGGTGCATGGTTTTGATTTCTCCAGGGAAGCGCAGGGTTTTGTCCTGACGGTCGACCAGAACCTGCTGTTTGCCGACAAGCTGGGCCCGCATGCGACATTGTTCTCGGCAATTTTCGTGGAGCCGCTGGCGATCACCCTGACCGCGGCCGACGACAGCCGGCAGCGCATCGAAACCTTGCTGAAGCAGCTGATGACTGAATCCTCCTGGCCGCGCGCCGGCCACACCCTGATGCTGGAATGGCTGGCGCGCAGCGTGCTGCTGCTGCTGGTGCGCCTGCATTCCGACCATCGGTCGGCGGACCGCAGCGGCCGCCAGGATTTCGAACTGTTCAGCCGCTTTCGTGGACTGGTGGAAGAGCACTACAAAGAGCAGTGGCAGGTGAGCCGCTTTGCCGAACGGCTGCGCGTCACGGAAACCCGCTTGAACCGCCTGTGCCTCAGGCTGGCCGGCAAGTCGGCGTTCGACCTGATGCAGCAGCGCCTGATGCTGGAAGCCCGGCGCAAGCTGACTTACCTGCCGTCCGGCGTGGCCAGCATTGCCTATGAGCTCGGGTTCCAGGATCCGGCTTATTTCAGCCGCGCCTTCAAGCGGCATGCCGGCATGACACCCAAGCAATTCCGGCAGCAGGCCACGGCTGAAGCAGCGGATGCCTGCTAGAGTAGCGTTGTAGGCTTGATCTGCCGCTTTACGTTAACAAGGCAGCAAGCATTGCAGTAGCATCGTCAAACCAACAAGGAGATAAACATGGCCAATACAAGAGAAGTCGTCATCGTCGGCGCCGCCCGTACCGCTATCGGGGCATATGGCGGAGCATTGAAAGACCTGGCGCCGGGCGAACTGGGCGCGGTTACCGTCAAGGAAGCATTTGCGCGCGCCGGCGTCGATCCGCTGCAGGCCGGCCAGATCGTCTTCGGCAATGTCATCCACACCGAGGCGCGCGACATGTACGTGTCGCGCGTGGTGGGCCTGAATGCCGGCATGGGCAAGGAATCCACGGCGCTGACGCTGAACCGGCTGTGCGGCTCGGGCTTGCAAGCCATCATCACGGCCGCCAACGCCATCCAGCTGGACGAGACCGATGTCGCCGTCGGCGGCGGCGTTGAAAGCATGAGCCGCTCGCTGCATGCGACGCAAGCCGCGCGCTGGGGCGCGCGCATGGGCGACGTCAAGATGATCGACATGATGATCGGTGCGCTGTCCGACCCTTTCGGCGGCGGCCATATGGGCATCACCGCGGAAAACGTGGCGGAGAAATACGGCATCACGCGTGAAGAACAGGATGCGTTCGCGCTGGAAAGCCAGAAGCGGGCGACGGCAGCCATCGCCGCCGGCTACTTCAAGTCGCAGATCGTGCCGGTCGAAATCAAGACGCGCAAGGGCGTCACGCAATTCGACACCGACGAATATCCGAAGGCCGACGCCACCATGGAATCGCTGGCCAAGCTCAAGCCGGCATTCAAGAAAGAGGGCGGCACGGTCACCGCCGGCAATGCTTCCGGCATCAACGACGGCGCCGCCGCCTGCGTCCTGATGGAGGCGGGCGCTGCCGTCCGCGCCGGCCTGAAGCCGCTGGCGCGCCTGGTTTCCTACGGCGTGGCGGGGGTGGATCCGTCGATCATGGGCACCGGCCCGATTCCGGCGGTCCAGCTTGCCTTGAAACGCGCCGGCCTTGGCCTGCAGGACATGGCGGTGATCGAGTCGAACGAAGCGTTCGCTGCGCAGTCGCTGGGTGTGTGCAAAGGGCTGGGTTTGGATCCGAAGCTGACCAATGTCAATGGCGGCGCTATCGCGCTCGGCCATCCGTTGGGCGCGAGCGGAACGATCATCGCGGTCAAGTGCCTGTATGAGCTGATACGCACCGAGAAACGCTACGGCTTGATCACCATGTGCATCGGCGGCGGCCAAGGCATTGCGCTGGTCATCGAACGTATCTGAACCGGTTTTCCCGGCTGGATAATCGCGGCGGGACTGCCGGCGCTCAGCCTTTCCAGGTGCGCTGCAGTCCTGTGTCGGCGTGGATCCAGCCGCCGTTTTTTCCCGGCCGGTAATAGAAGCCGACGCCGCCCTGGCGGAAGCTGCGTATCAAGCCGCCCAGCACGTCGGCATCCAGCTGCGTGAGGCGGATGTCGGCCGCGCGGCCTTCCAGGTGCAACGATTTGCGCGCTGCCGGCACGCCGGTTTCGATCAGGTGTTTGTTGGTGGCCGCCGTGCGGAATCCCGACAGGATTTCCAGCGGCTGGCTGATGCCATAGCGCGCGATGAAAGCCTGGGTGCCCCACAAGGTCTCAAGCAGCTTGGGATCTATCGGCGCTACCTGCTTGCCCTGGACGTCGCGCAGCAGGTGGCACAGCTGCTGGTAGGCCGATTCCTGGATTTCGCCGTCTTTCCAGTAGAGCAGCTTGGCGCGTTCGCCGCTGGCCGGGCGGGTTACTTCCAGCACCCGCGGCTTGAGCCAGAATTCCATATCGACCAGCTGCGCGTCGAAGATGTCTGGCGGTGGGTCCATCGGCGGCGCGTCGGCCGGAGCGCCAGGGATATCTTTTGCGAAAGCTGCCGGAGCGGCAAAGGGCAGCTGGCTGGAAAAGAGCCCGGAGGCGGTCAGGAACAAGCTCTTTTGCAGGAATTTTCGGCGCGATGGCATGGCGGTCCAAATGTGATGGGATGGGCATTTTAGCGCACCATCCCCGCTTTGAGTAGCCGCCTGGGCTGCGCTCAGCCGCGCTGCGGAATCGTCAGGCCCTTGGCCACCGCCGGCCGCGCCACGAACGCCGCGAGCGCCCGCGTGACATGCGGAAAATCGGCGATGCCCACCAGGTCGCCCGCTTCGTAGAAGCCGATCAGGTTGCGCACCCAGGGGAAGGTAGCGATGTCGGCGATGGTGTACTCATCGCCCATGATCCAGCTGCGCTCGGCCAGGCGCTGGTTGAGTACCGCCAGCAAGCGCTTCGATTCCGCCACGTAGCGGTCGCGCGGGCGCTTGTCTTCGTAATCCTTGCCGGCGAATTTGTTGAAGAATCCGAGCTGGCCGAACATCGGTCCGATGCCGCCCATCTGGAACATCAGCCACTGGATCGTCTCATAGCGGCCAGCGGCGTCTTGCGGCATGAACCGGCCGCTCTTGTCCGCCAGGTAGATCAGGATCGCGCCGGATTCGAACAGCGGCAGCGGCTTGCCGCCCGGGCCGTCGGGATCGAGGATCGCCGGAATCTTGTTGTTCGGATTGAGCGACAGGAATTCCGGCGAGGTCTGGTCGTTGCTCTCGAAGCTGACCAGGTGCGGCTCGTAAGGCAGGCCGGTTTCCTCCAGCATGATCGAAATCTTGACGCCATTGGGAGTCGGCAGGGAATACAGCTGGATCCGCTCAGGATGCCGGGCTGGCCATTTTTTTGTGATATGGAAGGAAGAAAGGTCAGTCATGGAAGTTCCTTGTTTTTTGGTCTGCTTGAAAAATTCGCCGGCGTCGGGCACGGAAAACAGCCAGTCTAAAGCAAGCCGGGCAAAGATGCTTTGAGCGCGGCCGCGGTACGGCTGTTGCATTCAAGTTTGCGGAAAGCGTGACGCCGGCTATTCAAAACCGCGGATGCCGTTGCCGTTAAAGCTCGGCAGTTTCCAATGGAAACACATGGCCAGCAGGCGGAACACGAAACCCGCGCCGATTGCAGCCAGCGGGGCAATCGTCGGGTCGACCTCGAACCAGAGCAGGCCGACATACAGCGCGCCGGTGAACAGCGCCACGGTAGCGTAGATTTCGCGCTGCAATACCAGCGGAATCTGGTTGCACAGCACATCCCGCAGCAGGCCGCCGAAGACGCCGGTGATCATGCCCGCCAGGATCACGATGCCGGGCGACATGCCGTTGGCGCGGGCGATATCGCAACCGATCACGCTGAACGCCACCAGGCCGAGGCCGTCGACCACCAGGAACACATTGCGCAAGTGATGCAGGAAACGCGCCACCAGGGCAGTGACGGCGGCGGCGCCGATGGTAAACAGCAGGTATTCGGGATGGGCGATCCAGCCCAGCGGATAATTGCCCAGCAAGATGTCGCGCATGGTGCCGCCGCCCAGTGCGGTGATGGTGCCGACCACGCAGATGCCGAACAGGTCCATGTCGCGCCGCATGCCCATGATGGCGCCGGACATGGCTTCGGCGACGATCGCCACCAGGTAGATGGTATGTAGCAGCATGGACTCAGTCTCCGGAAGAAAACATTTTCAGGATCTGTGCGCGCTCTTGCGCCGCGCTCAAGGTTCCCGCTTCGGCCGCAAGGTTTTCAGCAGGGCCGGGTTCGCACTTCAGCTTGCTGTGGATGAACGGGTTGTTGTCGGCCAGGCAGCTGCGGTCCAGGTATTCGGAATAGATATAGTCGCCATCGGCCAGGGTTAGTCCAGCCGGCTCCAGCGCTATCCGTTCCTGCCGGTCCTTGACCGCCACCTGCATGTAGCGGCTCCAGACCGGCAGCGCCAATGCGCCGCCGGTCGTGTTGCCGAGCGTTTTCGGCTGATCATATCCCAGCCACACCACCGACACCACGCCCGAGGAATAACCGGCGAACCAGGCGTCGTAGGCATTGTTCGAGGTGCCGGTTTTTCCTGCGGTGTCGCCGCGCGCCAGCACCTTGGCGCCATGGCCGGTGCCGGACTTGACCACGTCTTGCAGCATGCTGTCCATGAGATAGGCGTTGCGCGCGGAAATCACTCTTTTGCCTGCCTGGCGGACGGCATTCCCGTCTTTGCGCGAGGTGTCGGCATAGAACACGTGGCCGGAGCGGTTGCGGATTTCCTTGATCAGCCTGGGAGCCAGGTGATAACCGCCGTTGGCGAACACCGCATAAGACTGGGCCAGCTGCAGCGGCGTCACGGCGCCGGCCCCCAGCGCCAGCGGCAGGGAGGCAGGATTGCGTTCCGGCAGGAAACCGAACTGTGTCGCGAAGCCCTGTACATAGTCGGCGCCGGCAGCTTGCATCAGGCTGACTGCGACCAGGTTCTTGGAGCGCATCAGGCCGCGCCTGACGGTAATGAAGCCCTCATAGTTGTTGCCGTAATTGCGCGGCCGCCAGGCGCGGGCGCCGGTTTCCTGGGGCAGCAGGAGGCGCTGGGTATCGTCCACCATGGTGCCGGGGAAATATCCTTTTTCCAATGCCGCGGAATAGACAAAGGGTTTGAAACTCGACCCCGGCTGGCGGAACGCCTGCAGCGCGTGGTCGAAGGGATTGCGGAAAAAATCGAAACCGCCGGCAAGCGCCAGGATATCGCCGGTCTGCGCGTCGAGCGAGACCAGCGCGCCTTCCATTTCCGGCAGCTGGCTGAGCAGCCAGCGCTGCGAGCCGTCCTGGTAAACCCTGATCACCGCACCCGCGGCGATGCTGCGTTTGCCGTCAGCCGGCAGCTTGGCCCAGCCGCCGGCGATGCGCGGATCAAGCAAGCTTGTTTGCAGCGGCCGGCCGTCGCGCAGCACCGCCGTAATCTGCTTCGGCGCCACGGCGGTAACGATTGCCGCACGCAACTCGCCGCTGTCGGGATACGGCGCCAGCAATGCGCGGGCGCTGTCTTGCCAGCCATGGTTTTCCGCTGCGGGCAGCCGCGCTTCAGGGCCGCGATATCCTCTGCGCGCCTGGGCGTCCAGCAATCCCGTGCGCAGATGCTTGTCGGCGGCCAGTTGCGGCGCCATCTGGATCGTGGTGACGACATCCAGCCCCATGGTGTAAGCACGCTCCTGATAAGCTTGCACCACCATCTGCCTGGCTTCTTCCACGACGTAGGCCGCTTCCCGGATGGAGCTGTTGCGGCTGGCGTTGAGCACCAGTTTCTCTGCCATGGCCTGCTGGAATTCTTCTTGCGTGATATCGCCGAGCGCCAGCATGCGCTGCAGAATATATTGCTGGCGCATCTGCGCTCGCTGCGGATTGGCTACCGGATTGTAGGCGGAGGGCGCCTTGGGCAAGCCGGCCAGCATTGCCGCCTCGGCTGTGCTCAACTGTTCCAGCGGTTTGTCGAAATAGATATTGGATGCGGCGGCAAAACCGTAAGACCGTTCACCCAGGTAGATCTGGTTCATGTACAGCTCCAGCAGCTTGTCCTTGCTGTACTGCTGTTCCAGTTTGTATGCCAGCAGTATTTCCATCAGCTTGCGCTGCACGGTTTTTTCGCGCGTCAAAAAGAAACCGCGCGCCACTTGCATGGTGATCGTGCTGGCGCCCTGTCCATGCTGGCCGCTGACGGCATTGGCCAGCGTGGCGCGCAGCAGGCCGGTGAAATCGACTGCGCCGTGCTGGTAGAAGCGTGCGTCTTCGATGGCCAGCAGCGCCTGGCGCATGCGCAAGGGAATCTGGGCGATAGGCAGGAATTCGCGACGCTCCTCGCCGTATTCCGCCAGCAGCACGCCTTCGCTGGAGTAGATCCGCAATGGCAATGCCGGACTGTATTGCGCCAGGTGATCGACTGCCGGAAGCTGCTGCCACGCCTGGCGCAGCCAATAGCCAAGCGCGAGGCTGGCGGCCAGCGTTAACCCGAGAACCAGGCCCAGCATGAATTTGAGACGGCGGACCAGGCCCGATTTCGGTTGTTCGGCAAGCTGCCTCATGGATGCTCCTGTGACTTGGCGCCGGCGCCGCCGATCACGGATCGTCGGCAGCTGCGGATTGGATGGGAGCGGGGATTGTGCATTCAATATGACATTGGTTTAATAAAATTAAGTATTATTAATGAATGATAAATATTTTTTATTAAGGGAAATAAAGGAAATATCGAATGAACTTGAATCCGAAACACACCGAAGCCTTCCGCGCGGTGATCGAAACCGGCAGCTTCGAGCAGGCGGCGCTGCGGCTGCACCTGACGTCGCCGGCGATATCGCAGCGCGTGCACGCGCTGGAAAGCATACTGGGCAATGCCTTGATCGTGCGTAGCCGTCCCGCGCGCGCCACTCGCACGGGACAGCGGCTGATGCAATACCTGAAGCGCGCGCAATTGCTGGAAGCTGACCTGGCGGCAGAGCTGGCGGTGGAGCAGGATGCGCCGCTGACACTGGTGCTGGCGTTGAATGCCGATTCGATCGGCACATGGTTTTTCCCGGCCTTGTCGGATGTGCTGATACGCGAAAAAGTGCTGCTCGACCTGACCGTGGAAGACCAGGACCACACTTACACCTTGCTGGAGACCGGCCTGGCCATAGGCTGCATCAGCACCGAACCGAAACCGATGCGCGGCTGTACGGCGGAATTATTGGGAGTGATGCGTTACTGGCTGGTGGCGGCCGAGGCGTTTCGCGAGCGATGGTTCGCCGACGGCCTGACGCGCAAGGCGGCGCGCAGCGCGCCGGTGGTGGCCTATACCCATAAAGACACTTTGCAGTCTTCCTTCCTGCTGGACCGGCTGGGCTTGCCGGAGGGAGCTTACCCTTGCCATTACGTGCCCGGCGCCGCATCGCATTTCAATGCGATCCGCTACGGCCTTGGTTACGGCATGGTGCCGGAACTGCTGCTCAAGGCTAGCGCCGGCAAAAATGAAATGGCTCATCTGGCGCCGTCCAGGCCGCTTGAACTGGCTTTGTACTGGCATACCTGGAAGGTGCAGTCGCCGCGCATGGAAAACCTGTCGCGGCAGATCATCGCCGCTGCCAGAAAAGTCCTGAAGTGATCCGTCCGCGCGACTCTTCCGGCGCACCGTGCTATCGACGCACAGCGCATATGGATATGTAAAACCATCAGTTTGTATTGCCGTCCGTCTACTATATTCTCGTCTCCCATTAAAGAACGCAACAGTTCTTTACAAAAGAATACATGGGAAGGAATAGCAATACATGCACAGATTCAAAACCCTGCCGGCGCAAACCGCGCTGGCGCTGCTGATCGCGTATGCAATACCGAATTCTTATCTGACAGCCTTTGCCCAGGCCGCGGATGGCGATGCGGCAGCCGGCGGCACGAAACCGGTGCTGGTCACCGGCTCCCGCATTCCGCGCGCCAGCAAGGAGGGTCCGACCAGCGTCACGGTGATCACCGGCGAGGACATCGAGAAGCAAGGCTACCGCAACGTGTTCGACGCCCTCAGTTCGCAGGCCCAGAATACCGGCATGACGCAGGGCGCCGACTTCGGCAACACCTTCACTCCGGCTGCGAATACCATCAGCCTGCGCGGGCTGGGGCCGAACCATACGCTGATCCTGTTCAACGGCAGGCGCATCGCCGACTATCCGGTGGCCTATGACGGCTCGGTCAACTTCGTCAACCTGGCGAATATCCCGTCGGCGCTGGTGGACCGTATCGAGATATTGAACAGCGGCGCTTCGGCCATCTACGGATCGGATGCGATTGCCGGCGTGGTCAACATCATCACCAAAAAGCAGGTCAGCGGTTTCGATTTCAACATCAAGGCCGGCGGCACCAAGGACGGCGGCGGCGCCAACCAGCGCATCCAGCTGACCGGCGGCGGCGGCAGCGGCAACCTGAGCGGGGTGTTCGGCGTGGAGCTGAGCCGCACCGATCCGATCTGGAGCCGCCAGCGCGATTTCATGTCGTCCACCACGGCCGGGGGCACCGCCCCGACCCGCATCCTGTCGCGGCAGAACGTCGACACGGGAAAATATGTCGATCCGGGCGCGACCTGCAGCCAGCTCGGCAATCTGTTCTACGACAGCGTAGTCAGGGTGCAGTCGAAATCCGGCGCGTATTGCGGCAGCGGCAAGGCTCAGCCCGCCTACTGGACTACCATGACCCAGAACGAGAGCGAAAACCTGTACGGCAGCCTGAGTTACCAGCTGACTCCCAAGACAGAAATATTCAGCGACCTGATGCTGGGCTTTAACTCGACGCAAAATAATACGCGAGGCCCGAGCTGGACTTCGGAAGCGGTCGGCAACAGTTATTTCTTCAATCAGAACAGCGGCGCCAACGAAAGCTGGTCGCGCCGGATTTCGCCGGAAGAAATCGGCGGAGCGACCCGCTTCAACCGTCGCTGGAACGACGTCGCGGGCAACCTGACGGTGGGCATACGCGGCGATATTCCATCGACCAGCAGCTGGAACTATGAAGCGGCCTACAACATCTCCGCCTATACCAGCCGCAAGACCACGCCTTTGCTGCTGAATAATGTCGACAGCTTTTTCCTCGGCCCGCGGCTCGGCTACGACGCTGACGGCGTCGCCATTTATGCGCCGGATCCTGGCAGGCTGTCGCAGCCCTTGACCCCGGAGCAGTTCAATTCGATCACCGGCAAGGCAACCAGCCGCGATAAATCCTGGACCCAGACCTTGAGCCTGAGCGCCAACGGCGAACTGTTCAATTTGCCGGCGGGGCCGGTGCGCCTGGCGGCGGTGACCGAGTTCGGCAGCCAGGGGTTCAGCAACACGCCCGATCCGCAGATCAACCAAGGCGTGTTCTACAACCAGGCAGCTGCGAACGGCGCCAGCGGCTCGCGCAAGCGCTATGCGCTGGGCACGGAGCTGAACATACCGATTATCAAGGAATTGGTCGCCACCGTCGCCGGCCGTTACGACGAATACAATTTTGCCGGCCGCAACGATGGCAAGTTCACCTATAACACCGGGCTTGAATTCCGTCCGGTGAAGACACTGCTGTTCCGCGGGAACTACGCCACCAGCTTCCGCGCGCCGGACATGAATTACATCTATTCGTCCACCACCCGCGGCTACTATTCGTCGACTACCGATTATTACCGCTGCCAGCAGGCCGGACAGCCGTTGGCCGGCTGCGAATTCAATAATTATTCGCCGGGCGCGAACTATGTCCAGACCGGCAGCAAGGACCTGAAATCCGAGAACGGCAAATCGTGGAGTTATGGCGTGGTGTGGTCGCCAAGCTCGAGCTTCGACATATCGGCCGATTTCTGGCGCATCCAGATCGACAACCTGGTCACCAACCTTGACCCCGACATCATCTTGCGCAATGAAGCGAATTGCCGTGCAGGACAGCTGGACATCAACTCGCCGACCTGCGTCGATGCGCTGAGGCGGGTGCAGCGCAACCCGGCCAACGCGATTTTCAATCCTAACGCTATCCAGAATATCCTGGTCAATCCGATCAATGCGGCGCAGGAGCGCACCAGCGGCCTGGATGTGAGCGGCAAATGGCGCATCAAGGCGGGCGGCGCCGGCGATTTCCTGCTGAAGGCGAATTACACCAAGGTGCTCAGCCACCACTACCGGCAGTTTGCCAGCGATCCTGACCAGGACTTGCTGAATTCGCTGACCAATCCGGACTGGGGCTCCAAGGTCAACGCCAGCGTCACCTGGCTGCGCGACAAATGGACCGGCACCGTGCAAGTCACGCGCTACGGCAGCTTGCCCAGCGCCGACCAGACCCGCCGCATCTCGCCGTTCGCGCTGGTCAACCTGAGCGCCAGCTACCAGATCACCCCGCGGGCGTCGGTGGCGCTGATCGTCAACAATGTGCTCAATTCGGTGAAGCAAGACAATACCGCCGGTTGGCCGTATTATCCTACCGGTAACTACAATCCCTATGGCCGCCAGGGATGGCTGGAATTCAATTACCACTTTGGTTCGTGATATAGCGTTCATGGCCGCATAGGAGCGGGTTTGGCCTGCCCCTATGCGGCTTCAACTATCCACATGAGTACAAGATGAAGACCTTATCCGCCTCCGCCGTTGCCGCAATATTCGCCACGCTGACGTGCGCCGCCCCGGCCTTGGCGCTGGCGGCCGCTGAATCCAAGCCCGCCGCTGCGGCAGCTGCCGACGGCATCGGCTGGTACGACGGCGACGTCGATGCCGCTTTTGCTTTCGCCAAAGCGCATAACAAGCCCTTGTTCCTGTATTGGGGCGCAAGCTGGTGCCCGCCATGCAACCAGGTCAAGGCCACGATTTTCAACCGGCAGGGATTCATCGAGCGCTCGCGGTTTTTTGTACCGGTGCATATCGACGGCGATAGCGCCGGCGCCCAGAAACTCGGCGAGCGCTTCAAGGTGCGCGGCTATCCGACCATGATCCTGTTCAAGCCGGACGGCACCGAAATTACCCGTTTGCCGGGCGAAGTCGACGCCGACCGCTACCTGCAGACGCTGACGCTCGGCATCAGCGCCAACCGCCCGGTCAAGCAAACCTTGCAGGCCGCGCTCAGCGGCGGCAAGCTGACGGCGGACGAGTGGCGCCTGCTGGCTTACTACTCTTGGGATACCGACGAACAACAGCTGGTCAGCGGCAAGGAGCTGGTGCCTGCCTTGAACAAGCTGGCGGCGGCATGTCCTCCCGGCGACAGCGCCAACCGGCTGGCCTTGAGCGCGCTGGTGGCGGCTGCGACCAAGCCCGGCGATGCCGCAGCCGGCGTCGACAAGACGGCGGCTGCCGCACGCCTGACCAAAGCGGTGAGCGATGTCCATACCGCGCGCGAGAACATGGATATCCTGACCAACTATCCGGCTGACCTGGTGCGGCTGGCGACCGTGCCGAAATCGCCGTCCCGGGCCAAGCTGATCGCCGCCTGGAACAGCGCTGCGCAGCGCTTGTCCGGCGACGGCACACTGTCCAAGACCGATCGCCTGGGGGCGCTGGCGGCGCAAGTGTCGCTGGCGCGTATCGACACTCCGGAAGGCGCGTTGGCGCCGGCTTTGCTGAAAGACGTGCGGCAACGGGTAGCGCAAGCAGATAGCGCCACTACCGATGCCTATGAACGGCAATCGGTGATCAACGCCGGCGCCCATGCCTTGAGCGATGCCGGTCTGCTGGACGATTCGGACAGCTTGCTCAAGGCCGAGCTGAAGCGTTCGCATGCGCCGTATTACTTCATGCTCAGCCTGGCGTCGAACGCCAAGAAGCGCGGCGACAAGAGCGGCGCCGTCAACTGGTATGAACAGGCTTACCAGGCGGCGCAGGGACCGGCGACGCGCCTGCAATGGGGTGTCGCGTACCTGTCGGGTTTGCTGGAACTGGCGCCGCAAGAAGAAGGGCGCATAGAAAAGGTCGCGCATGGCGTGCTGCAAGAACTGGGCGGCACCCAGAATGCGTTTTACGAGCGTAACCGTTCGGTGCTGGAGCGCCTCGGGCAAAAACTCAATGCCTGGAATGGCGACGGCAAGCACCAGGCGGTGCTGGGACGACTACGCCAGCAGCTCGATACGGTGTGCGCCAAGCTGCCGGCGGCCGATGCGCAGCGCGCGACATGCCAGGGTTTGCTGAATCCGACGCGGGTTTAGATCATCGGCGGCAAATCGGTTACGCTAGCGGGATTGCAGTTTTCCCATCCACCTGACCGGGCTTGCCGACCATGATCATCGTTCACCATCTCAACAATTCCCGTTCGCAGCGCGTGCTGTGGCTGCTCGAAGAGCTGGGGCTGGATTATGAAATCAAGCCTTACCAGCGCGATCCGAAAACCATGCTGGCGCCGCCTTCGCTCAAAGCGGTCCATCCCTTGGGAAAATCGCCGGTGATCACCGACGGCGACAACACGATTGCCGAATCCGGCGCGATCATCGAATACCTGGTGCAGCAGTACGGCGGCGGCCGCCTGGTGCCGGCCGCCGGCGGCAAGGACCGCCTGCGTTACACGTATTGGCTGCATTACGCCGAAGGTTCGGCCATGCCGCCTTTGCTGATGAAGCTGATCTTCGGCCGCCTGGACCGGCCGCCCATGCCAGCCTTGCTGCGGCCGCTGGCGCGTTCCATTGCTAACGGCGTGCAGCGCAACTACATCGATCCGCAACTCAAGACGCACCTGGATTTCCTGGAAGCCGAACTGGGCAAATCGACCTGGTTTGCCGGCGAAGAATTCAGCGCTGCCGACATACAGATGAGCTTCCCGCTGGAAGCGTCGCAGTCGCGCGGCGGCCTGGACGCCAGCCGGCCCAGGTTGTCCGCTTTCCTGCAGCGCATCCATGCGCGGCCGGCTTATCAGCGTGCGATAGAAAAGGGCGGCAAGTACGATTTGCTCAAGTAGTGGCATCGGCTTGGCTTTAGTTTCGCAATCTCGCTCCAATCCCAGTAGAATTGAACTGTAAGGTCCGGATAAATATGTCCGGACCATGACGCCAGCGATCCTGGCGTACAGATATCGCTACGGAGATTCAATGTTCCCGACTGAGCAATTCACCGACCCCCATGCCGCCGTCGCCCGCGTGCATGAAATCTATGAGCATCACACCGCCTTGCTGCGCGAGGCTTTCAAGCGCTTTGCCAGCGGCGAAGTGATGACCGAACGGGTGCGCGCCTGCTATCCGTTTGTACGGGTGACGACCGAATTCAACACCCGCGCCGATACCCGCCATTCCTTCGGTTTCGTGTACGGCCCCGGCGTCTACCAGACTACGCTGACGCGGCCGTCGCTGTACACCAATTACCTGGTCAGCCAGTTCAAGCTGCTGCGCGACAACCACGATGTGCCGCTCGAAATCGGCGTCAGCGACATGCCGATCCCGGTGCATTTCGCCTTCCCGGAAGGCATCCATGTCGAGGGCAATCTCGATCCTGACCACTTGCGGACGTTGCCGGATGTGTTCGACCTGCCGAACCTGGCGACCATGGACGACCGCATCGTCAACGGCACGCTGGAAGAACTGCCGGGCGATCCGCATCCGCTGGCTTTGTTTACCGCGCCGCGCATCGATTATTCCCTGCACCGCCTGAAGCACTATACGGCGACCTCGCCCGACCGTTTCCAGCGCTATGTGCTGTTTACCAACTACGCGTTCTACGTCGACGAATTCATCCGCATGGGACGCGAGCTGATGCAGGCCAGCAGCGATCCCGAGCTGCGCGCCTACCGCCAGCAATACACGGCCTTCGTCGAACCGGGCGACCTGACCACCTGGAACGCCAACCTCGACGACCTGCCTGCCGACCGTGCGCTTACCGGCGTTGCGCCGGCGCGCCAGCCGCAGATGCCGGCCTATCATTTGCAGCGGGCCGACGGCTCCGGCATCACGCTGATCAACATCGGCGTCGGTCCCTCGAACGCCAAGACCATCACCGACCATGTGGCGGTGCTGCGTCCGCACGGCTGGATCATGCTGGGCCATTGCGCCGGCCTGTCGACGTCGCAGCGCATGGGCGACTACGTCCTGGCGCACGCTTATGTGCGTGACGATCACGTGCTGGACGACGACTTGCCCCTGTGGGTGCCGGTGCCGGCGCTGGCCGAGGTGCAGCTGGCCTTGCAGGATGCAGTGGCTACCATCACCCAGCTGGAAGGATATGAACTCAAGCGCATCATGCGTACCGGCACGGTAGCGTCTATCGATGACCGCAACTGGGAGCTGCGCGACCATCGCAAGCCTCTGCTGCGCTTCAATCAAAGCCGGGCGATTGCGCTGGACATGGAAAGCGCGACAGTGGCCGCCAACGGTTTCCGCTTCCGGGTTCCTTACGGCACCTTGCTATGCGTCTCGGACAAGCCCTTGCATGGCGAAATCAAACTGCCCGGCATGGCCAACCGCTTCTATGAACAGCGCGTCAACCAGCATCTGAAGATCGGCATCAAGGCGCTCGAACTGCTGCGCAATCAAGGCGTCGAGCAGCTGCACAGCCGCAAGCTGCGCAGCTTCAGCGAACCTGCGTTCCGCTGATCGCGGTGCCTACCGTCATCAAGCACAGGAGGACCAGGATAGTGACGCTGGCTGCAGGCGAGTCAATCGCCGACCATTGCAGCCCCGGCGATATTGCCCTGGTGCAGGACGCCGCCGACTGGTGGACGCATTTCGTCGGCGAGGACGGCGCAGTCGACAGTTACGATCAGCCGTTCCCTAGCTATAACAAGGCGCTCTGGACAGCCAAGGCCGCCGCCGAATTTTCCGGGGAGTAGGCGTCAGGCGGCCGGTTTGCCGCGGTACCTGTACATCGCGCCCAGCAAGGCGGCGCCGGCCAGCAGCGCCAGCGCCGCCGTGGCCAGCGACGAGCTGAAGTTGCCGCTGCCTTGCACCAGGCGCGTCGCCAGCGGCGGCCCGATGATTTGTCCCACGCCATAGGTTGCGGTCAGCAATCCCATCAGGCTGCGTGCGTGATCGCCGCGCAGGCGGCGGGCGTCGCGCATCGCAAATAAGGTGATCGCGGTGAACGGCAAGCCGAGCAAGATGCTGCCCAGCGCAAAACCGGCCACGCTCGGAGAGACCAGGCCGATCAGGATGCCGCATGCTTGCAGCAGGTAACAAGCGGCGAGCAGCAAACGATTGTCCCAGTGCGTCGGCAGCCGGGTCGCCAGCAAGGCGCCGATGGAGACGCAGATGCCGAACAGCGGCCAGAACAGATCCGGCCAGTTCGAGCCCGGCAGCGCCTGGCGTGCGATCACCGGCAGGAAGGTGGCGGTGATGATGTAGCCGAAGCCGGCCAGGGCATAAGCGAGGATCAGGCCGCGCGTCTGGCGCACCACCTGGGCCGGCTCCAGCCCATGCGCTGCCGGCGACGGCGCGCCCGCTGTAGCCGTCGATCCCGAGAAGGTGGACCATACCAGCGCGGTCAATATCAAGGCCAGCAATCCATACAGCAGCCAGCCGTGTTCAGCGCGCCAGTGCAGGTTCACCATGGCGCTGGTCGCCAGCCCGGTGATCAGGATGCCGAGGCCGGGACCGCAATAAATGACGCCGCCCAAAGCCGGCGCCCGCAATTGCGCCAGGCGTTGCAAACACCAGCCGGATGCGAACACGAACACACAGGCGCTGGCAATGCCCGCCAGCGTGCGCAGCAGCAGCCATAGCATGGGCGACTGCAGCAATCCCATTGCCAATGTCAGCAGCACCGTGCTGGCGAGCCCGATCTTGATGCCGCGGGTAGCGTCGACCCGCAGTACCATGCACAGCAGGGCGCCGATCAGGTAGCCGATATAGTTGGCGGTGGCCAGCCAGCCGCCGGCGGCCAGGTCGATCACACCGTCGTGCAGCATCATCGGCAGCAGCGGCGTGAAGGCGAAGCGGCCGATGCCCATCGCTGCCGCCAGGGCCAGCAATCCGGCCAGCGCTATGCGCCAGGCCGCTCGTCCCTGGTCTGTCTGGGTTGCTGTGGCTTGCAGGTCTTTACTCAAGTGATTTCTTTCCGCGGTTAGCGATCGCCTGCCGCTTGCAGTTCAGCGGCCAGTGTAGCCACCAATTGCGCTGCCGGCATGGGGCGCGTCATCGCTACTCCCTGGCCAGCCCATAGCGACATGAATTCCGGACGGCCTTGTTTGGCTGCAGCCTGGCGGATTTCGCCGCTCAGTGCATTCTGGACCGGGTAAACCGGCAACGTACTTTCATGCGGCCGCATCTGTTCCATGAACGTATTGACGATGCCGCGCGCGTACCTGCCGGAGAAACTGCGGGTCATGCGCGTGCTGTCGTCTTTGGCGTTCGCCAGCTGTTCGCGCCAGGCCGGCGCGATGCCGGATTCCGGACTCGCCAGGAAGGCCGTGCCAAGCTGCGCCGCTTGCGCGCCCAGCAGCAGGGCCGCAGCGATGCCTTTGCCGTCCATGATGCCGCCGGCTGCGATCACGGGTGTTTTGATTGCAGCAGCGACTTGCGGAATCAAGGTCATCAGGCCGATGCAGGATTGCTCGACATCGCCCAGGAAAGTCGCGCGGTGGCCGCCGGCTTCGCCGCCCTGGACACAGACGAAATCGGCGCCAGCCTGTTCCCACGCTTGTGCTTCGGCGACGCTGGTGGCGGTGCCGATGACTTTGCAGCCCTTGCGCTGGAACTGCGCCACTGTTGATGCATCGAGTATGCCGAAGGTAAAGCTGACCACCGGCGGCGCCGCTTCCAGCAGCGCCGCCAGCTGGTCTTGGAAGTTTTCGCTGAATTTTTGCGGCGTTGCCGCCGGACCAAGGCCGAGCGCGGTGCGGAACGGCAGCAGCAGGGCTTGCGCCGCTTCGATTTCGGCATGGCTTGGCTGGACCGGTTCGAGGATGAACAAATTGACGTTGAACGGCTGTTGAGTCAGCGTACGGATTTTTTTCATGGCTTCAATGATCGCCGCCGGCGACAGCAGGGCGGCCGCGAACGAACCCAGGCCGCCGGCATTGCTGACGGCCGTCGCCAGTTCAATCGGCGAACCGCCGTTCATCGGCCCTTGCACGATCGGGTAACGGATGCCGAGCGCAGCCGCGAATGCTTCCGGATTTCTCTTGGTGGCAGTCATGTCGATATTCCTGGTAACTGATAAAGGTGGCATTGCTTACAGCCGGTATGGCGCATGCTACCTTGACAGGATCATTCTGAAAAATGAATAATAAAAATATTACCCATCTTAAAATGAGATGAATTATGGATTTGCTATCTCTTGAAATTTTTCGCACCGTAGTGCGGGAAGGCGGCATCACGCGCGCGGCCGAGCAATTGCACCGGGTGCAGTCGAATGTGACGACACGCATACGCCAGCTGGAAACTTCATTGGGCGTGCCTCTGTTTTCACGCAATAACAAACGCCTGGTGCTGACGCCGGCCGGCGAGACCTTGCTCGGTTATGCCGAGCGCTTGCTGAACCTGGCCGGCGAAGCGCGCGAGGCGGTCCAGCCCGCGGTGCCGCAAGGACGCTTGCGCATCGGCTCGATGGAAAGCACCGCCGCCAGCCGTTTGCCGCTGCCGCTGGCGCGTTTCCACCAGGAATGGCCGGCAGTGCAACTGGAGCTCAGCACCGGCGCCACCCAGCAGCTGATAGACCGGGTCCGTGCATTTACCCTGGACGCCGCCCTGGTCGCAGGCCCGCTGGATGACCCCTTGTTCGAGATGCTGCCCCTGTACGCAGAAGAACTGGTCGTGCTGGCCGCCCGCAACCATCCGCCGATCGCCAGCCCCGACGATGTGCAAAGCCGCACCCTGGTCGCCTTCGAACACGGCTGCGCCTACCGCCGCCACGCCGAAAACTGGCTAGCCTCCGGCAGCATCCCCGGCCGCCGCCCGGACCGCATCCTGGAACTAGGCTCCTACCACGCCATGCTAGCCTGCGTCGCCGCCGGCGCCGGCATCGCCCTGGCCCCCCGGTCCGTCCTGGAATTGCACAACAACACCCAAAGCCTGGCCACCTACCCAATCGGCCCCGCAGGCCAAGTCACCACCTACCTGATCCGCCGCCACGACTACACCTCCCCAGCCTTCGACGCCCTAAGCCAGATCCTGCAAACCGAAGCCATCGCCAACAATTAGGGTCAGAGTCAAATTGTTTAAGGCAAATCAAATAGGGTCAGAGTCGAATTATTCGATAAAATGCGGACATCATCAGATAACCCTTTTCTGCCATGGCTCGCCTGCCCCGACTCGTCATTCCCAACCAGCCGCATCACCTGATCCAGCGTGGCGTTGATCGCCAGGCAATCTTCCGCGAGACGGAAGATTATGTGAATTTCCTTGCCCGCCTGCGCGAAGCGGCCAAGCAATACAAGGTGGCTATCCACGCTTACGTGCTGATGACCAATCATGTGCATTTGCTGGCAACGCCTTCCGATGCGGAGGGTTTGGCCAGGATGATGCAGTGGGTAGGGCGCTTCTATGTGCCTTATTTCAATCAAAAATACGGACGTGTCGGGACTTTGTGGCAAGGACGCTACAGGGCTACGGTGATCGATTCGGAGCCTTATTTCATGTTGTGCAGCTGCTACATCGACCAGAATCCGGTGCGCGCAGGCATCGTCGCAACGGCTGGCGAGTATCCGTGGTCGAGCTATCTACACCATGTCGGCGTCAAGGCGGATCCCCTGGTGGTGGACCATGCCCTGTACTGGGCACTAGGCAACACACCCTTCGATCGCGAAGCTGCTTATAAGCAAATGGCAGAGCAAGCACTCACATCCGACCAGGCGCGCCAACTGGCTGATGCTACCAACAAGGGTTGGCCGCTGGGTACGGAAAAATTCAAATCAAGCCTGGAAAAACAGGGCACTCTCAGGGTGCGCCCGGCCAAGCGCGGGCGTCCCTTCAAGACTCTGGCCGACGTCGCTGATCCGCAGGCCGGGCGCAAATAAAAAATGACCTGCAGGGCAACAAAACCATCAAATGCACCATATTGACTCTGTCCCTATTTAATTTTGGTGCAAAATTTAACCTGAATAATTTGACTCTGACCCTAATTGTTTTGATTGAAGTCTGGATCTGTCTGCACTATTCTTAATATCCTTACTCTCAAAGTGGTGGAGCAACGTTATGCATGCGCAAGGTTTATACGATCCGGCTAATGAACATGATGCCTGTGGCGTCGGGTTTATTGCTCACATCAAGGGCAACAAGAGTCACTCGATCATTGAGCAGGGTCTGCTGATCCTGAAGAATCTTGATCATCGGGGCGCGGTCGGGGCGGATAAGCTGATGGGTGATGGCGCCGGGATCCTGATCCAGGTGCCGGACCAGTTCTACCGTGAAGAGATGGCGAAGCTGGGCGTGATCTTGCCGCCGCCGGGCGAATTCGGTGTCGGCATGGTGTTTTTGCCAAAAGAGAATGCTTCGCGCATCGCCTGCGAGCAGGAAATCGAACGCGCGGTGCTGGCTGAAGGCCAGGTCGTGCTGGGCTGGCGCGATGTGCCGGTGGATATCGAGATGCCGATGTCGCCTACGGTGCGCGACAAGGAACCGGTGATCCGCCAGATTTTCATCGGCCGCGGCCCGGACATCATGGTGACCGATGCACTCGAGCGCAAGTTGTATGTGATCCGTAAATCTTCCGGCCACGCGATCCAGGCGCTGAACCTGTTGCACGGCAAGGAATTCTTCGTGCCGTCGATGTCGGCGCGTACCGTGGTCTACAAAGGCTTGCTGCTGGCGGACCAGGTCGGCGTCTATTACAAGGACCTGCAGGATCCGCGCTGCCTGTCGGCGCTGGCGCTGGTCCACCAGCGTTTCTCCACCAATACTTTCCCAGAATGGCCGCTGGCCCACCCGTATCGCCTGCTGGCGCACAACGGCGAAATCAACACCGTCAAGGGCAACTTCAACTGGATGCGCGCCCGCGAAGGCGTGATGAAGTCCCATGTGCTGGGCGACGACCTGAAGAAACTGTTCCCGCTGATCTATGAAGGCCAGTCCGACACAGCCTGTTTCGACAATGCGCTGGAACTGCTGCTGATGTCCGGTTATCCGATCGCGCAAGCGATGATGATGATGATCCCGGAAGCGTGGGAAAACCACGCCACCATGGACGACAACCGCCGCGCTTTCTACGAATACCATGCAGCGATGATGGAGCCATGGGACGGTCCGGCGGCGATGGCGTTTACCGACGGCCGCCATATCGGCGGCACCCTGGACCGTAACGGCCTGCGTCCGGCGCGCTATATCGTCACCGACGACGACTTCGTGGTGATGGCGTCCGAATCCGGCGTATTGCCGATCCCGGAATCCAAGATCATCCAGAAGTGGCGCCTGCAGCCAGGCAAGATGTTCCTGATCGACCTCGACGCCGGCCGCATCATCGACGACAAGGAATTGAAAGACACCTTCGCCAACGCCAAGCCGTACAAGCAATGGATTGAATCGGTGCGGGTCAAGCTGGACGAGCTGAAATCGGAGCCGTCCGAATCCGGTTCGACCATCCCGCTGCTGGACCGCCAGCAGCTGTTCGGCTACACCCAGGAAGACATCAAGTTCCTGATGTCGCCGATGGCGGCCGCCGCTGAAGAAGCGATCGGCTCCATGGGCAACGACTCGCCGCTGGCGGTCATGTCCAACAAGAACAAGACGTTGTACCACTACTTCAAGCAGTTGTTCGCGCAAGTCACCAACCCGCCTATCGATCCGATCCGCGAAGCCATGGTGATGTCGCTGGTGTCCTTCATCGGGCCGAAGCCGAACATGCTGGACACCAACAACATCAACCCGCCGATGCGGCTCGAAGTCACGCAGCCGATCCTGAACTACGACGACATCGCCAAGCTGCGCAATATCGGCGCCCACACCGGCGGCAAGTTCAAGTCGCATGAGCTCAACATCTGCTATCCGGTAGCCTGGGGCAAGGAAGGCATCGAAGCGCGCCTGGCGTCGCTGTGCGCCAAGGCGGTAGATGCAGTCAAGTCCGGCCACAACATCCTGATCGTGTCGGACCGCAAGGTCGATGCCGAGCAGGTAGCGATTCCAGCCTTGCTCGCCACCTCGGCAATCCACCAGCATCTGGTGAGCAAGGGCCTGCGCACGTCGACCGGTCTGGTAGTCGAGACCGGTTCCGCGCGCGAGACGCATCACTTCGCATTGCTGGCAGGTTATGGCGCCGAAGCCATCCATCCCTACCTGGCGATGGATACGTTGACGGAACTTGCGCACGGCTTGCCGGGCGCGCTGTCGCCGGAAAAGGCGATCTACAACTTCCAGAAAGCAATCGGCAAGGGCTTGCTGAAGGTCATGTCGAAGATGGGCATTTCGACCTACATGTCGTATTGCGGCGCGCAGATTTTCGAAGCGATCGGCCTCAACAAGAGCATGACCCAGAAGTACTTCAAAGGTACGTCGTCGAATGTCGAAGGCATAGGTGTATTTGAAGTGGCGGAAGAAGCCTTGCGCCTGCATCGCGCCGCGTTCAGCGACGATCCGGTGCTGGCCAACGCGCTCGACGCCGGCGGCGAATATGCATTCCGTATCCGCGGCGAAGAGCACATGTGGACGCCGGACGCGATCGCCAAGCTGCAGCACTCGACCCGCGCCAACAACTTCAACAGCTATAAAGAATACGCACAGCTGATCAACGACCAGTCCAAGCGCCACATGACCTTGCGCGGCCTGTTTGAATTCAAGATCGATCCAAGCAAGGCGATCCCATTGGATGAAGTCGAGCCGGCCAAGGAAATCGTCAAGCGTTTCGCTACCGGCGCGATGTCGCTCGGTTCGATCTCGACGGAAGCGCACGCCACGCTGGCAGTGGCGATGAACCGCATCGGCGGCAAGTCCAACACTGGTGAAGGCGGCGAGGACGAGAACCGCTATCGCCAGGAATTGAAGGGCATCCCGATCAAGCAGGGCGAAACGCTGGCGTCGGTGATCGGCAAGGACCGTATCGAAGTCGATATTCCGTTGCAGGCCGGCGATTCGCTGCGTTCGCGCATCAAGCAGGTGGCGTCCGGGCGTTTCGGCGTCACCGCGGAATACCTGATTTCGGCTGACCAGATCCAGATCAAGATGGCGCAAGGCGCCAAGCCGGGCGAGGGTGGCCAGCTGCCAGGCCACAAGGTATCCGAATACATCGCCAAGCTGCGTTTCTCGGTGCCGGGCGTCGGGCTGATTTCACCGCCGCCGCACCATGACATCTATTCGATCGAAGACCTGGCGCAGCTGATCCACGATCTGAAGAACGTCAATCCGCGCGCTTCGATTTCAGTCAAGCTGGTGTCGGAAGTCGGCGTCGGCACCGTGGCGGCGGGTGTCGCCAAGGCCAAGTCGGACCACGTGGTGATCGCCGGCCACGATGGCGGCACTGGCGCCTCGCCTTTGTCGTCGATCAAGCATGCCGGCTCGCCTTGGGAATTGGGCCTGGCGGAAACCCAGCAAACGCTGGTGCTGAACGGCTTGCGCAACCGTATCCGGGTCCAGGCCGACGGCCAGATGAAGACCGGCCGCGACGTCGTGATCGGCGCCTTGCTGGGCGCCGATGAATTCGGTTTCGCCACTGCGCCGCTGGTGGTCGAAGGCTGCATCATGATGCGCAAATGCCACCTGAACACCTGCCCGGTCGGCGTTGCCACGCAAGATCCGGTGCTACGCGCCAAGTTCTCCGGCAAGCCTGAGCATGTGGTCAACTTCTTTTTCTTCATCGCCGAAGAAGTGCGCCAGATCATGGCGTCGCTGGGCATCCGCAGTTTCAACGAACTGATCGGCCGCGCCGACCTGCTCGACAAGTCGCGGGCGATCACGCACTGGAAAGCACAAGGCCTGGATTTCAGCCGCATTTTCTACCAGCCGGCATTGCCTGAAGGCGGCGTGTATTACCACACCGAAGAACAGGACCACGGCCTCGACCGGGCGCTGGACCACAAGCTGATTGGACAAGCCAAGGCGGCGCTGGACAAGGGCGAGCGCGTCTCGTTCATCTCGCCGATCAAGAACCTGAACCGCACCGTCGGCGCCATGCTGTCTGGCGAAGTGGCAAAAAAATACGGTCACGAGGGCCTGCCCGACGACACCATCCACATCCAGCTGCAGGGCACCGCAGGCCAGTCGGCAGGCGCGTTCCTGGCGCATGGCGTGACGCTGGACCTGGTTGGCGAGGGCAATGACTATGTCGGCAAGGGCTTGTCGGGCGGCCGCATCATCGTGCGTCCGAACACCGAGTTCCGCGGCCGCGCGGTCGACAACATCATCGCCGGCAACACCGTGCTGTACGGCGCCATCGCTGGTGAAGCTTTCCTCAACGGCGTCGCCGGCGAACGTTTCGCGGTGCGTAACTCCGGCGCGATTGCCGTGGTTGAAGGCACCGGCGACCATGGCTGCGAATACATGACCGGCGGTACGGTTGTGGTGCTGGGCGATACTGGCCGCAACTTCGGCGCCGGCATGTCTGGCGGCCTGGCTTATGTCTACGATCCGGACGGCACGTTTGCCGCGCAATGCAATATGGCGATGGTGACGCTGGAGCCGGTGCTGAGCCAGGGCGAGCAGGAAGCCACGATCGATAAGGCGATCTGGCACAGCATGGCGCGCGGCGGCGAAGTGCAGGCTGACGAGGCGATCCTGAAAGGCTTGATCGAACGCCACTTCAAGTACACCGGCAGCACCCGCGCTCGCAACCTGCTGGACAACTGGGTTGCGTCGCGCAGCAAATTCGTCAAGGTGTTCCCGACCGAGTACAAGCGGGCGCTGGGCGAATTGAATGCGGTGCGCAGCACCGCGCCTGCTAAAGAAAAAGTCGCTGCGTAATCGACAGATTGCGTAACCGTCAGCCAAGTAACGATAAGGATCGCCGCCGGTCTGGAGCACAAGACCGCGGTGGATCCTGCAGCTAAAATGTGAGTGAAAAATGGGAAAAGTAACAGGATTCATGGAGTTCCAGCGGGTCGGCGAAACGTATGAAGCTCCAGTGGCGCGCAAGAAGCATTACAAGGAATTCATCCTCAGCCTGAGCAACGACGAAGCCAAGACCCAAGGCGCGCGCTGCATGGATTGCGGCATTCCGTTCTGTAACAACGGCTGCCCGGTCAACAACATCATTCCCGACTGGAACGACCTGGTGTATCGCGGCGCTTATCACGAAGCGCTGGAGACCCTGCATTCGACCAACAACTTCCCGGAATTTACCGGCCGCATCTGCCCGGCGCCCTGCGAAAGCGCATGTACGCTCGGCATCAACAGCGATCCGGTCGGCATCAAGTCGATCGAGCACTTCATTGTCGACAAGGGCTGGGAAAACGGCTGGATCGTGCCGCAGCCGCCTCTGGTCAAGACCGGCAAGAAGGTCGCCGTGGTGGGCTCCGGCCCTGCCGGCCTGGCGGCGGCGCAGCAGCTGGCGCGCATCGGCCATGACGTCACCGTGTTTGAAAAGAGCGACCGGGTCGGCGGCCTGCTGCGTTACGGCATCCCCGATTTCAAGATGGAAAAATCCCATATCGACCGCCGCGTCGAACAGATGGAAGCCGAAGGCGTGACCTTCCGCACCGGCGTCCTGGTCGGCAAGGATTTCCCGGCCAATGTAAATAACTGGGCCAAGAAGACCATTGCGCCGGACGAATTGAAGGCCGAGTTCGACGCCGTGGTGATTGCCGGCGGCGCCGAGCAGCCGCGCGACCTGCCGGTGCCGGGGCGCGAGCTGAAGGGCGTCCATTTCGCCATGGATTTCCTGCCGCAGCAAAACAAGGTCAACGCCGGCGACAAGGTCAAGGACCAGATCCTGGCTGGCGGCAAGCACGTAGTGGTGATTGGCGGCGGCGATACCGGTTCCGATTGCGTCGGCACCTCCAACCGCCAGGGGGCGGTGTCGATCCAGCAGTTTGAACTGATGCCGCAGCCGCCGGAGCTGGAAAACAAGCCGCTGGTTTGGCCGTACTGGCCGACCAAGCTGCGCACTTCGTCGTCGCACGAAGAGGGCTGCGACCGCGACTGGGCGGTGGCCACCAAGCGCCTGGAAGGCAAGAACGGCAAGGTCGAGAAACTGATCGCCGCCCGCGTCGAATGGAAAGACGGCAAGATGCAGGAAGTGCCGGATTCGGAATTCGAGATGAAGGCCGACCTGGTGTTCCTGGCCATGGGTTTCGTTTCGCCGGTGGCGCAGGTGCTGGAAGCGTTTGGCGTCGACAAGGATGCGCGCGGCAACGTCAAGGCCACTACCGACGGCGACGCCTGCTACAAGACATCGGTCGACAAGGTGTTTGCCGCCGGCGACATGCGCCGCGGCCAGTCGCTGGTGGTTTGGGCTATCCGCGAAGGCCGCCAGTGCGCACGCGCAGTCGATGAGTTCCTGATGGGGGCATCGGTTTTGCCACGGTAATACTGCGCAGCTTTTTGCTGTCGCTAAATAAAGAAGGAGCATGTCAGTGGCAACACCGGCATGCTCTTTTTTCTGCAGCACATGTTTTTGTTCATGCATCCGGGCAATAGTCAAACTGTTGTAATACAGGCACATGCCAGTCTGCCTACTATTGCCCGGCCCTGAACGATTGTCGCATTTGCACTACAATAGCCCCTTTGATTTATTCGGTGGATGGTGTGGCAAATATCGTCGAAATTCGTGATCTGCAGTTTGGCTATGGTGAGAGGTCGATTTTATCGGGTCTCAACATGGACTTCGCACGCGGCAAGGTGATCGCCGTCATGGGCGGCTCCGGCTCCGGCAAGACCACCATATTGCGGCTGATCGGCGGCCAGCTGAGGCCGCAGGCCGGCAGCGTCAAGGTCGACGGCGAAACGGTGCACGCACTGTCGACCCCGGGCCTGTATGCCTTGCGGCGCAAGATGGGCATGCTGTTCCAGAGCGGCGCCTTGTTTACCGACCTGACCGCATTTGAAAACGTGGCTTTCCCGCTGCGCGAACACACCAACCTGTCGCCGGAACTGCTGAACAACCTGGTGCTGCTGAAATTGAATGCGGTCGGCTTGCGCAATGCAGCGCAGCTGAAGCCGTCCGAGATTTCCGGTGGCATGGCCCGGCGCGTGGCGCTGGCGCGCGCAATTGCCCTGGATCCGTCGCTGATCATGTATGACGAACCGTTCGCCGGCCTGGATCCGATTTCCATGGGTGTGACGGCCAACCTGATCCGCAAGCTCAACGATGCGCTGGGCTCTACCAGCATCCTGGTGTCGCATGACGTCCATGAGTCGTTCAGCATTGCCGACTACGTGTATTTCCTCTCGCAGGGACAAATCGTGGCGCAGGGCACGCCGGCAGAGATGCAGGCGTCGACCCATCCGTACGTGAAGCAATTCATCAACGCCGAACCTGACGGTCCGGTGCCGTTCCATTATCCTGGCAAGTCGCTGGCCGAGGACCTGGGCTTGAAGGGGCGCGGCTGATGCTGAACGCTGTAACTAAGTTTGTAAGCAATTCTCTTGCGGCGGTGGGACGCACGGTACGCGAATCGATTACCGGCCTGGGCCTCGCCACGCGCATGTTCTTTGCGATCCTGCGGGCATCGCTCGGACTCTGGCGGCGGCCGCGGCTGATTACCGACCAGATCCATTTCATCGGCAATTATTCGCTGATCATCATTGGCGTATCGGGCCTGTTTGTCGGTTTCGTGCTGGGTTTGCAGGGTTATTACACGCTCAACAAGTATGGTTCGGAGCAGGCGCTGGGCTTGCTGGTGGCGCTGTCGCTGGTGCGCGAACTGGGGCCGGTAGTGACGGCGCTGCTGTTCGCCGGCCGCGCCGGCACTTCCCTGACTGCCGAAATCGGCCTGATGAAAGCCGGCGAGCAGCTGTCGGCGATGGAAATGATGGCGGTCGATCCCATGCAACGGGTCGTGGCGCCGCGTTTCTGGGCTGGCGTGGTAGCGATGCCGATGCTGGCAGCCCTGTTCAGCGCCCTGGGTATCTTTGGCGGCTACCTGGTCGGCGTCAAGCTGATCGGCGTCGATGAAGGCGCGTTCTGGTCGCAGATGCAGGGCGGCGTGGATATCTGGCAAGATATCGCCAACGGCGTCTTGAAAAGCATTGTGTTTGGCGTCGCCGCAACGTTTGTGGCGGTATGGCAGGGCTATGAGGCAAAACCGACGCCGGAAGGCGTCTCCAGGGCAACCACGCGCACCGTGGTGATCTCGTCGCTGGCGGTACTTGGGCTGGACTTCCTGCTGACCGCCTTGATGTTTAACTAATTATTTGCGCGACTCCCGCTGCCTGTCGTGTCGAGCAGCGGGAATCAAACCGTAGCAGCGCGTTTTACTTCTCGTTACCATTTTCTCTTCGAGATATTGTTCGCGATGGTATTTTTAAGGTGATGAATCATGCAACAGAAAACTGTAGACGTATGGGTAGGCATGTTTGTGCTGATCGGGGTGCTGGCCTTGGGGTTCCTGGCGCTGAGGGCAGGCAACCTGAGCAGCTCGACTTTCAACAAGACCTACCCGGTAATTACCAAGTTCGACAATATCGGCGGCCTGAAAGTACGTGCTTCGGTGCGCAGCGCCGGGGTGGTGGTGGGGCGTGTGGCGTCGATCAATTTCGACGACAAGAACTTCCAGGCGATAGTGACCTTGAACATGGACCAGCGTTACCAGTTCCCGGAAGACAGTTCGGCTAAGATACTCACGGCAGGTTTGTTGGGCGAGCAATATATCGGTATCGAAGCGGGCGGCGCGACCAAGAACCTGGTTGCCGGCGACCGTATTAAATTAACGCAATCCGCGATTGTGCTGGAAAACCTGATCAGTCAGTTCCTGTACAGCAAGGCCGCGGATGTAAAGGACACTGAACAATGAAAACCATGACTCGCCTGGGCTCGCTGGCCCTGGTTGCCGCACTGGCCGGCTGCGCCACTACCAGCAATCCGCAAGACCCGCTGGAGGGTTTCAACCGCGCCATGTTCAGCTTCAACGACACGCTCGACAAGGTCGCCCTGAAACCGGTCGCCACCGCTTACCGGAACTGGCTGCCGAGTTTTGTCCAGACCGGCGTCAACAACTTCTTCGGCAACCTGGGCGACGTATGGAGCTCGGTCAACGGCTTCTTGCAAGGCAATGTCGCCGACGGTACATCGGATGTGATGCGGGTTGCGGTCAACACCACGCTCGGCCTCGGCGGCTTGCTGGATATCGGCTCGGAAGCCGGTTTGCAGAAACATAACAAGGATTTCGGCCAGACCCTGGGCAAGTGGGGCGTCGGCTCCGGCCCTTACCTGGTGCTGCCGCTGTTCGGGCCGTCGAATATCCGCGATACGGCGGCATTGCCGGTCGATATGTATGGCGACATCTGGTCGTACAAATATCCGGTGCGCTGGCGCAATACCGGTTCGGTGGTGCGCCTGATCGACAAGCGCGCCAACCTGCTGGACGCAGGCGGCCTGCTGGAGGATGCCGCCCTCGACAAGTATGAATTCGTGCGCGATGCCTATACCCAGCGCCGCCAGAGCCAGATCAACGGCAATAATGACGACAGCGACGACAAGGCAGATAAGGCGGACAAGCCTGCCAACAGCAAGCCCGCCGAGCAGTGATTATCGGCGCCGGCTGGAACCGGCGCTTGAAATTGCCGTCTTAGGACGCATATACCTCGCGTCTGAGACGTCTTCTAACAACCATTAAGATTGTTAAAAATACATATGAAAATTCTGAAAAAATTCCTGACGCTGTCGCTGACTGTCGGCAGCCTGTTGTTCACCGCGGCAGCCCAGGCGCAAGAAGCGCCTGATGCGCTGATCAAGCGCATCAGCCAGGACGTGCTGGATACCGCCAAATCGGACAAGAACATCCAGGGCGGCAACCAGCAGCGGATCCTTGCGCTGGTTGAGGAAAAGATCATTCCTTATGTCGACTTCGAGCGCATGACCAGCATGGCCATGGGCCCCAAGTGGCGCGATGCAACTGATGATCAAAAGAAACAGCTGATCACCCAGTTCCGCAGCCTGCTGGTCTTCACCTATTCCGGCGCGCTGTCGCAGGTGCGTGACCAGCAGATCGATTTCAAGCCGCTGCGCGCCGATCCGGCCGATACCGATGTCATCGTCCGTTCGCAAGTGATCCAGCCGCGCGGCGAGCCTATCCAGCTGAATTATCGCGTGGAAAAAGCAGGCACCAGCTGGAAGATCTATGATGTCAACGTACTGGGCGCCTGGCTCGTTGATTCATACAAGGGTACCTTCACCTCCGAAATCGGCCGCTCCGGCATCGACGGCCTGATCAAGGTATTGTCGGACAAGAACAAGGAACGCGCTGCCCGCGGCCTTAAAAAATAAACAGTTGATTGACTAACATGTTCAGACCATCTCACTCGCTTACTGTCGGTAATGCCAAAGTCACTCTGGAAGAGGGCTTGCGCGCGATCGCCGGGGGCGAGACCGAGATTGACCTGGGCGATGTGGTGGCGGTCGATTCGGCCGCTGTCGCAACCTTGCTGGCATGGCAATGCGCCGCCCTGAACCAGGGCCTGAACCTCCATTTCTCCAGTTTGCCCGCCAACCTGGAAAGCCTGATCGATTTGTACGGCGTGACAGAACTGCTCGCGCCCACCGGCGTGACTGTTGCCGCCAGTACACTGCATCATTGAGCTCCACCTTCTCCTTCCCCCCCGTAGCATCCCGGGTTTGTCGTTGCCGCCCGGCCTTCGCAGCAAAAATCCAATATAATCAAGGGTTCCGCCACCGGCCAGCATGGTTTGACCGGCAAATCAGCAGCACTGCCGAGGCGTTCCAATTACAGAATATTTAGCAAGGCACTATGGCGGCCATCCAAATTACCAACGTCAAGAAGCGTTACCAGTCCTTGCAGGCGCTGGGCGGCGTTTCCCTGACCATCGAAGAAGGTGAATTCTTCGGTTTGCTGGGTCCTAACGGCGCTGGCAAGACCACCTTGATTTCAATCATCGCCGGCCTTAACCACCCGGATTCAGGCAACGTCACGGTCCATGGCCACGACGTGGTCAGCGACTATCGCGCCGCGCGCCGCAATCTCGGCGTGGTGCCGCAAGAGCTGGTGTTCGATCCTTTTTTCACGGTGCGTGAAACGCTGCGCATACAGTCCGGCTATTACGGCCTGAAGAACAATGACAAATGGATCGACGAGGTAATGGAAAACCTTGACCTGACCGGCAAGGCCGACACCAACATGCGCGCCCTGTCGGGCGGCATGAAACGGCGCGTGCTGGTGGCGCAGGCCCTGGTCCACAAGCCGCCGGTGATCGTGCTGGACGAGCCGACCGCCGGCGTCGACGTCGAATTGCGGCAGACCTTGTGGCGCTTCATTTCACGCCTCAACCGCGAAGGCCACACGGTGGTCCTGACCACGCACTACCTGGAAGAAGCGCAAGAGCAGTGCAACCGCATCGCCATGCTCAAGCTGGGCCAGGTCGTGGCGCTCGACTCCACCTCGGCGCTGATCAAGCGCATCGCCGGTTCGCAATTGCTGGTCAACCTGTCCAGCGGCAGCTTGCCGGCAGCGCTGCAGCCCTTGGTGCTGCATGCCGACGGCAGCAAGTTCTCGCTGCGGGTCAACGAATACGCTGATGTCGAACCGATCCTCGGCGCCTTGCGCCATGCCGGCGCGGTGATCGAGGACATGCAGCTGCAGCAGGCCGACCTGGAAGACGTGTTCCTGCAGATCATGGACAGCAAGGTCAGCGCCAGCGGCTTTAATGTTTTTGCCGATGAATACAGCGCGGGCGGTGTCAAATGATGGTTGGTTTCCAAACCCTGTTCTACAAGGAAGTGCTGCGCTTCTGGAAAGTCGCGACGCAAACCATAGGCGCGCCGATCCTGACGGCGATGCTGTACCTGCTGATTTTCGGCCATACCCTCAAGGACCATATCGAGGTCTATCCCGGCGTGCAGTACACCGCATTCCTGATTCCCGGCCTGGTGATGATGAGCGTGTTGCAAAATGCCTTCGCCAATACCTCGTCATCGTTGACACAGTCGAAAATGACCGGCAATCTGGTGTTTGTCCTGCTGACGCCGCTGTCGCACTGGGAGCTGTACGGCGCTTATGTGCTGGCCTCGGTAGTGCGCGGCGTGGCGGTCGGCCTGGGTGTGTTTGTGATCACCGCCTGGTTCGGCAACCTGTCTTTCGTGGCGCCGTGGTGGATCGTGATTTTTGCATTCCTGGGCGCCGCGCTGCTGGGCACCATGGGTTTGATTGCCGGCATCTGGGCAGACAAGTTCGACCAGCTGGCAGTCTTCCAGAATTTCCTGATCATGCCGGCGACCTTCCTTGCCGGCGTGTTTTATTCGATCAAATCGTTGCCGCCGTTTTGGCAGGCCGTATCGCATTTGAATCCGTTCTTTTATATGATAGACGGATTCCGCTACGGCTTTTTCGGGCAGTCAGACATTAACCCGCTGATCAGCCTGCTGATCATCTGCATATTCCTGGCGTTGTTGTCGGCGGTAGCGGTGCAGATGCTGAAGCGCGGCTATAAATTGCGGCACTGAGCACATCACCACGTTGGAAAAACAGCTAAGAAAATATTATGTTCCCTACACCTGATCTCGTTAAAAGCTACATCGCCGCCGGCCTCGAATGCTCGCACCTGGATGTCGAGGGCGACGGCCAGCATTTCAAGGCAGTGATCGTGTCCGCAGCCTTCGCCGGCAAGCGTCCGATACAGCGCCACCAGATCGTCTACGCGGCGCTGGGCGACCGCATGCGCGAAGAAATCCACGCCTTGTCGATGAAGACACTGACGCCGGAAGAATTTCAAGAGAACAAATGACCGGCCGGGCGGCTGCCCTGCCAGATACAACGAACACCACTGCGAGAAGTCACCATGGATAAATTATTGATACAGGGCGGTAACCGCCTTTCCGGCGAAATCACCATTTCCGGCGCAAAAAATGCGGCGCTGCCTATCCTGTGCGCGGGCTTGCTTAGCTCGGACCAGCTGCACCTCAGCAACGTGCCGAACCTGCACGACGTATCGACCATCCTGAAGCTGCTGCGCCAGATGGGATTGAAGGCGACCCAGGACGGCCACTTCGTGACCCTGCAAGGCGACGCCATCACCAACCTTGAAGCGCCCTACGAAATGGTGAAAACCATGCGCGCATCGATCCTGGTGCTGGGGCCGCTGCTGGCGCGCTTCGGCGAAGCACGGGTGTCGCTGCCGGGCGGCTGCGGCATCGGTTCGCGCCCGGTCGACCAGCACATCAAAGGCTTGCAGGCGATGGGCGCCGAGATTGCGATCGAGGCCGGCTACATCCATGCCAAGGCCAAGAAGCTCAAGGGTACACGCGTCGTCACCGACATGATCACCGTCACCGGTACTGAAAACCTGCTGATGGCCGCAACCCTGGCCGATGGCGAGACGGTCCTGGAAAACGCTGCGCGCGAGCCTGAAGTGACCGACCTGGCCAACCTGCTGGTTGCGATGGGCGCCAAGATCGACGGCATCGGTACCGATCGCCTGACGATCCAGGGCGTCGACAAGCTGCACGGCGCCGAGCACGCGGTGATCGCCGACCGTATCGAGACCGGCACTTTCCTGTGCGCAGTGGCGGCCACCGGCGGCGACGTCATGCTGAAAAATACCCGCAGCCACATCCTGGATGCGGTGCTGGACAAGCTGCGCGAAGCCGGCGTGATCCTCACCTCCGGCGACGACTGGATCCGCGTGCAGATGGCGGCGCGGCCCAAGGCGGTCAGTTTCCGCACCACTGAATATCCGGGCTTCCCGACCGACATGCAAGCGCAGTTCATGGCGATGAACAGCATTGCCGAAGGCACCAGCCACGTCACCGAAACGATCTTTGAAAACCGCTTCATGCACGTGCAGGAAATGAACCGCCTCGGCGCTGCCATCGATGTCCAGGGCAATACCGCCATCATCAAGGGCGTCGACAAGCTGGTCGGTGCGCCGGTGATGGCGACCGACCTGCGCGCCTCCGCTTCGCTGGTGATTTCCGGCCTGGTGGCGCAAGGCCAGACCCTGATCGAGCGCGTCTACCACCTGGACCGCGGCTACGACGAGATGGAGCGCAAACTGTCCGCGGTCGGCGCAAATATCGAAAGAATCAAATGAGCCAGAAGCTGACCCTGGCCTTGTCGAAAGGCCGCATCTTTGAAGAGACCTTGCCGCTGCTGAAGGCGGCCGGCATCGAGGTCACCGAAGATCCGGAAACCTCGCGCAAGCTGATCCTGGCGACCAACGATCCGCAGGTCAACGTGATCATCGTGCGCGCTTCCGACGTGCCGACCTATGTGCAATACGGCGCCGCCGATTTTGGCGTGGCGGGCAAGGATGTGCTGCTGGAGCATGGCGGCGAAGGCCTGTATCAGCCGATTGACCTGGAGATTGCAAAATGCCGCATGTCGGTGGCGGTATCGGCCGGCTTCGACTACGCCAGCGCGATCCGCCAGGGCGCGCGGCTGCGGGTCGCCACCAAATACCTGCTGACGGCGCGCGAACACTTCGCGGCGAAGGGCATGCACGTCGACCTGATCAAGCTGTACGGCTCGATGGAGCTGGCGCCGCTGGTCGGGCTGGCGGATGCGATTGTCGACCTGGTCAGCACCGGCGGCACCTTGCGCGCCAATAACCTGGTTGAAGTCGAACACATCATGGATATCTCGTCGCGGCTGGTGGTGAACCAGGCCGCATTGAAGCTCAAGCGCGAGCGCTTGCAGCCGATCCTGGAAGCCTTCGAAAAAGCTTCGATTCAATAAGCCGCGGCGACGCAGCTGCGGCGGAAACCGCACCGCAAACTGGAAGTGACATGAGCATAGCAATCAGAAAACTCGATGCAGGGCTGCCGAATTTCCAGGCGCAACTGACAGCGCTGCTGGCGTTCGAGGCAGGCGAAGACGAAGCCATCGACCAGGCCGCGGCACGCATCCTGGCCGACGTCAAAGCGCGCGGCGACGCCGCCGTGCTGGAATACACCAACCGTTTCGATCGCCTCAGCGTAAACGACGTCAGCCTGCTGGAAATCGGCCAGCAGGAATTGCAGGCGGCGCTGGCCGAGCTTTCTCCTGAACGCCGCGGCGCCTTGCAGATCGCGGCCGACCGCGTGCGCAGCTACCACCAGCGCCAGAAAGTCGAATGCGGTTCGGACGGCTTCAGCTACACCGAAGCCGACGGCACCGTGCTTGGGCAAAAGGTCACGCCGCTGGACCGCGTCGGCATCTATGTCCCCGGCGGCAAGGCGGCTTATCCTTCCTCGGTGCTGATGAATGCGATTCCGGCCAAGGTCGCCGGCGTGCAGGAAATCATCATGGTGGTGCCGACTCCGGACGGCATCAAGAATCCGCTGGTGCTGGCGGCGGCAGCCATTGCCGGCGTCGATCGCGTATTCACCATCGGCGGCGCGCAAGCAGTGGCGGCGCTGGCCTACGGCACCGCCACCATTCCCCAGGTCGACAAGATTGTCGGCCCCGGCAACGCTTATGTCGCGGCGGCCAAGCGGCGCGTATTCGGCACGGTCGGCATCGACATGATCGCCGGGCCTTCCGAAATCCTGGTGCTGTGCGACGGCACCACCGATCCCGACTGGATCGCGATGGACCTGTTTTCGCAAGCCGAGCACGATGAACTGGCGCAGTCGATCCTGCTGTGTCCTGACCCGGCTTACATCGCCGCCGTCGAAGCCAGCATCAACCGGCAGCTGCCGCTGATGCCGCGCCATGAAGTGATCCGCACTTCGCTCACCAACCGCGGCGCGCTGGTGAAAGTGCGCGACATGGAGCATGCCTGCGAGATCGCCAATCATATCGCGGCGGAGCACCTGGAAATTTCGGCCGACAATCCGCAGCGCTGGGCCGACCGGATCCGCCACGCCGGCGCCATGTTCCTGGGCCGGTTCTCGTCGGAAGCGCTGGGCGACTACTGCGCCGGACCAAATCACGTACTGCCGACTTCGCGCACCGCGCGTTTCTCGTCGCCGCTCGGCGTCTACGATTTCCAGAAGCGTTCCAGCATCATCAACATCAGCGAGGCCGGCGCCCAGACGCTGGGCAAGGTCGCGGCGGAACTGGCTTACGGCGAAGGATTGCAGGCGCATGCCCGGTCCGCCGAATACCGCTTGAAAGACAAGCCGCAATGACAGCGGCATGGCTGCGATGAGCGACGACTGGATCGATCGCATCTATGGCGAGGACGCGCTGCAGGGCCTGCAGCGCATACCGGACGGTTCGGTCGACCTGCTGCTGGCCGATCCACCCTACGGCCTGGGCAAGGACTACGGCAACGATTCCGACAAGCTCGACACCGCGGCTTACCTGCGCTGGACCGAAGAATGGATAGACGCCGCCTTGCCGAAACTGAAGCCGAACGGCAGCCTCTACATTTTCCTGACCTGGCGCTTTTCGCCCGAGATTTTTGTCATGCTCAAGCAGCGCATGATCATGAACAATGAAATCATCTGGGACCGGCGGGTGCCTTCGATGGGCGGCGGCACCCGGCGTTTTTCGTCGGTGCACGACACGATCGGCTTCTTCGCCCGCGCCAAGGACTATTACTTCGACCTCGACGCCATCCGGATTCCCTACGACGCTGAAACCAAGAAAGCCCGTTCGCGCTCGATTTTTGTCGGCGCCAAGTGGCTGGAGCTGGGTTATAACCCGAAAGACGTCTGGAGCGTCTCGCGCCTGCACCGCGAACATCGCGAGCGGGCCGACCATCCGACCCAGAAGCCGCTGGAAATCGTGGAGCGCATGATCAAGGCTTCCTGTCCGCCCGGCGGGATCGTGCTCGATCCCTTCATGGGCAGCGGCACCACGGCGGTGGCGGCGCGCCGTTGCGGACGGAGGTTTGTCGGCTTTGAGCTCAATCCCGAGTACTGCGCGCTGATCGAACGGCGGCTGGCGCAGCTCGACAGCCAGGAGCCCGGCGAACGGGCGCTGGCATAGGCATTTGGCTTGAATAGCAACGCTTATAGCGATTATCAAGGCTGCCATTAGCGGGAAAACATGAAAATGTCGGTAAAATGGCGATGCAGCCCAAAAAGCTGCCTTGGCCAGGCTTCACTAGTGACTAACGGGGAAGCTGCAACAATCTCGATCTTAAATCCGGTCGTCGAATAATTTAGTACACTTACCTCCACGACGCCTGTGCGTCACCACATAGTAAATTGGTCTCAAGCTCAACATGTCTACGCCTCGAACTGCATCGATCACGCGCAATACCAACGAGACGCAAATCCGCGTCTCCATCAATCTGGACGGCAGCGGCCAGCAAAAGCTGAATACCGGCGTGCCGTTCCTCGACCATATGCTGGACCAGATTGCGCGGCATGGCTTGATCGACCTCGATATCGAAGCCAACGGCGACCTGCATATCGACGCCCACCACACGGTGGAAGACGTCGGCATTACCTTGGGGCAAGCGTTCGCCAAGGCCATCGGCGACAAGAAGGGCATCCGCCGCTACGGCCATGCCTACGTGCCGCTGGACGAAGCGCTGTCGCGCGTGGTGATCGATTTCTCCGGCCGCCCGGGCCTGGAATTCCACGTGCCGTTCAAGCGCGCCATGATCGGCGGCTTCGACGTCGACCTGACCCACGAATTTTTCCAGGGCTTTGTCAATCATGCACTGGTATCTTTGCATATCGACAACCTGCGCGGCGAAAACGCCCATCATCAATGCGAAACCGTCTTCAAGGCGTTTGGCCGTGCGTTGCGCATGGCTGCAGAGCTGGATCCGCGTTCCGCCGGCACCATTCCTTCGACCAAGGGCAGCCTCTAAGGTTGAGCTTATTTACCCGGACTTTCCTCGGGACTTGAATCTTTATCATGAACAAAATTGTTGTAGTTGACTATGGCATGGGCAACTTGCGCTCGGTGGCGCAGGCCCTGCGCCAGGTGGCGCCGGAAGCCGAGGTCCTGATCTCGGGTACGATTGCCGATATCCGGTCAGCCGACCGCCTGGTCCTGCCAGGCCAGGGAGCAATGCCGGATTGCATGCGCAGCCTGCGCGAATCGGGTTTGCAGGAAGTGTTGCTGGAAGCTGCGCGCAGCAAGCCGCTGCTAGGCGTCTGCGTCGGCGAGCAGATGCTGTTCGACCTGAGCGAAGAAGGTGATACCGCCGGCCTGGGATTGTTGCCCGGCAAGGTAGTGCGCTTCCGCCTGGACGGCCGGCTGCAGGACGACGGTTCGCGTTTCAAGGTGCCGCAGATGGGCTGGAACCGAGTGCGCCAGGCGCAGTCTCATCCGCTCTGGCACGGTATTGCCGACCAGGATTATTTTTATTTCGTCCATAGCTATTACGCAGTGCCGGCCGATGCTGCGCATACCTTCGGCGAGACTGAGTACGGCGCGGCGTTCAGCTGCGCGGTCGGCCGTGATAATATTTTTGCCACGCAGTTTCATCCGGAGAAAAGCGCTAGCGCCGGTTTGCAGCTGTACAAGAATTTCGTGCAATGGAAGCCTTGAATATATTCCGGCATTCCCCCTGGTTTATGCGGATATTTATTCAAACTGGACTGAGCAAACTTAACTGAGCAAATTAGCTGCCTGGATTTCACTGGGCAGGTTTTTAACCGACTTCACCTCATACACAATTGTAGCCATGCTGCTGATACCTGCCATCGACCTCAAAGACGGTCACTGCGTACGCCTGAAACAGGGCGATATGGACCAAGCCACCGTATTTTCCGACGATCCGGGCGAGATGGCCCGCCATTGGCTGATGCAAGGCGCGCGCCGCCTGCACCTGGTTGACCTGAATGGCGCGTTCGCCGGCAAGCCGAAGAACGAACCCGCGGTCAAGGCCATCATCAAGGCGGTGCGCGAATTCGCCGTACTCAACGGCGTCGAGGAAATCCCGGTGCAGCTGGGTGGCGGCATCCGCGACCTGGACACTATCGAACGCTACCTGGACGACGGCCTGAGCTACATCATCATCGGCACCGCCGCGGTCAAGAATCCTGGTTTCCTGCACGATGCCTGCAGCGCTTTCCCGGGCCAGATCATCGTCGGCCTCGACGCCAAGGACGGCAAGGTCGCCACCGATGGCTGGAGCAAGCTGTCCGGCCACGAAGTGATCGACCTCGCCAAGAAATTCGAAGACTATGGCTGCGCCTCGATCGTGTATACCGACATCGGCCGCGACGGCATGATGGGCGGCGTCAATATCGAAGCGACCGTCAAGCTGGCGCAAAGCATGACCATCCCGGTGATCGCTTCCGGCGGCGTGCACAACGTCAAGGATGTGGAAGCGTTGTGCGCGGTGCAGGATGAAGGCATCGAGGCGGTGATTTGCGGCCGTTCGATTTATGAAGGAACGCTTGACTTGCGTTCGGCGCAAGAGCGCGCCGACGAGCTGAGCGACGAGTTCGTCGAAGACGAAGACTTATCCGAGCAGCCCGACGCTGACCAGCCATGACGCTTGCCAAACGCATCATTCCCTGTCTCGACGTGACCAATGGCCGCGTGGTCAAGGGCGTCAATTTCCTGGAGCTGCGCGATGCCGGCGATCCGGTCGAGATTGCCCGCCGCTACGACCAGCAGGGCGCTGACGAAATCACTTTCCTCGACATCACTGCTTCCTCCGACGGCCGCGACCTGATCCTGCCGATCATCGAAGCGGTTGCGTCGCAGGTATTCATCCCGCTGACGGTCGGCGGCGGCGTGCGGGCGGTGGAAGACGTACGGCGTTTGCTGAACGCAGGTGCGGACAAGGTCGGCATCAACACTTCCGCCGTCACCAATCCTCAGCTGGTGGCGGACGCCGCCGCCAAGTACGGTTCGCAATGCATCGTGGTGGCAATCGACGCCAAGCAGGTCGCACCCGGCAAATGGGAAGTCTTCACCCATGGCGGGCGCAAGGCCACCGGCCTCGATGCGATCGCATGGGCGCAAAAGATGGAGCGGCTGGGCGCGGGAGAAATCCTGCTCACCAGCATGGATCGCGATGGCACCAAGGTTGGTTTCGACCTGGCCTTGACCAGCAGCGTCTCCAATGCCGTGACGATTCCGGTGATTGCTTCCGGCGGCGTCGGCGGTTTGCAGGACCTGGCAGACGGCATCAAGATCGGCCGCGCCGATGCGGTGCTGGCGGCGAGCATTTTCCATTATGGTCAACATACTGTGCAAGAAGCCAAGCAGTTCATGGCGGCACAGCAGATTCCGATGAGGCTAGCATGAGCAGCGTGAGTTGGTTAAACAAGGTGAGGTGGGATGAGCACGGCCTGGTGCCGGTGATTGCCCAGGAACTCGGCTCGAACGATGTCTTGATGTTCGCCTGGATGAACCGCGACGCCCTGGCGAAGACGGTGGCGCTGGGCGAAGCGGTGTACTGGAGCCGCACGCGCAAGAAACTGTGGCACAAGGGCGAAGAGTCCGGCCATGTGCAGAAAGTGCACGAAATTCGTCTCGACTGCGACGAGGACGTGGTACTGCTGAAAGTAACCCAGGCCGGCGACATTGCCTGCCATACCGGCCGCCACTCCTGTTTCTTCCAGAAACTGGAGAGCGAGAGCAAGGGCTGGGAAACGGTCGAGCCGGTGCTGAAAGAACCGGACGAGATATACAACAAGTAAGCAGATCAACAAGCAGATAAGCGGATGCAATCATGAGTGAAACCCTAAAGCGCCTGGCTGCGGTCATCGAGTCGCGCAAACCGGCCAACGGCGGCGACCCGGAGACTTCGTACGTCGCCCGGCTGTTCGCCAAGGGCGACGATGCGATCCTGAAGAAAATCGGCGAGGAAGCGACGGAAACCGTGATGGCCGCCAAGGATGCGCGGGTGGATGGCGATTCTTCGCATGTCTTGTACGAATGCGCTGACCTGTGGTTCCATTCGATGATCATGCTGGCCCAGTTCAACCTGACGCCGCAAGACGTGCTGCAGGAACTGGCGCGGCGCGAGGGCCTGTCGGGCATCGAAGAAAAAGCCAGCCGCAAGCTGAGCGACCGTGAGCAGCAGGAAACCGGCCAAGACAAGATCTGAATCGTTTGAGAATCGTTCAAGAATCCTTCAAGCCCCGGAGATAATTTGGAAAATTGTATTTTTTGCAAAATTGCAGCCAAGCAGATTCCCTCGAAAGCGATCTATGAAGACGACGACCTGATCGCTTTCCATGACATCAATCCGGCCGCGCCCATCCATTTCCTGATCGTGCCCAAGCAGCACATCGCGACTTTGGCCGATTGTACTGAGGCGCATGCCGCTTTGTTGGGTAAAATGGCGCTGCTGGCGCCGCGCCTGGCGCAAGAACAGGGCTGCGGTTACCAGCTGGACGAGCAGGGCCAGGCTAGCGGCGGCTACAAGACTGTCTTCAACGTCGGGCCTGACGGCGGCCAAGAGGTGTACCATTTGCATATGCACGTCATCGGCGGACCTAAACCGTGGCGTGGGCAGCGCTGAACCGGTCGGATTTGTGTCCGGCGGCAGCGAAAGCTGCAAGTACGCTGCAGGTGGTTTACAGGGATTTAACGGTGTGTTGATTTAGCAGGATCGGACAGCTTGTCCGACAAGGAGAAAAAAATGGGTTCGTTCAGCATTTGGCACTGGTTGATCGTGCTGGTTATCGTGATGTTGGTGTTTGGCACCAAGAAAATCGGCAATATGGGTTCCGACCTGGGCAAGGCAGTCAAGGGCTTCAAGGATGGCGTCAAGGGCGAAGAAGAAAAACAAGCCGCCGATAAAGCGACGATTGACGTTGCAACCAAAGAAAAGGACAAGTCCGGCAACTGATCCGTGGCGGCCGGCGCCTGCTTCAAGCCGGCCGTGGATGATGTTTGCTGCTCCTTCCCATGATCGATATTGGTCTTACTAAACTCGCTTTGATTGGTGTCGTTGCACTGGTTGTCGTCGGGCCGGAAAAACTGCCGACCGTGGCTCGCATGGCGGGTTCCCTGTTCGGCCGCGCGCAACGCTACATCAATGAAGTCAAATCGGAAGTCAGTCGCGAGATTGAACTGGAAGAATTGCGCAAGATGCAGCAAGACGTGCAGGAAGCGGCCAGCGATATCGAGCAAAGCATTGCCCGCAGCGTCTCGGATACCAAGGATTCGCTGCACGCTGCCTGGAACGACAGCAGCGTGGGTGGTGCGGACAGTTTTAATGTCGAGCAGCTGGCGGTCAAGGCCAAGAGTTTTCGCAAGAAAAAGCTGGCGCGCACCAGCGCCATTCCTGCCTGGTACAAACAGCAAAGCGGCCAAAAGGCGCGCGTCCTGTCCGGCGCCGCGCGTGTCGCGAAATATCGCCCGGCCGGCCAAAACAAGGCTTCCGGTTCATTTTTTTCATGATTTCATGCGTCGCCTCAAGGCAATCGGGGCCAACGCTGATATCCGCAAATCCGCTTGTTTGCAAAACACCTTGCTCCCATGACTGAAGAACAGAAAACAAGCGGTTTCGAAAAAACCGGCGGCGTCGAAGAGACGTTCATTTCGCACCTGGTGGAATTGCGCAATCGCATCATGAAGGCGTCGATCGCAGTGATCGTGGTATTCCTGTGCCTGATGCCGTGGGCTGCGCATATCTACGATTTGCTCGCCGCGCCGATGCTCGCTGCCCTGCCGGTGGGCGCCAAGATGATCGCCACCGGCGTCATCACGCCGTTCCTGATCCCGGTCAAGGTGACCCTGCTGCTGGCCTTTGTCATTGCTCTGCCATGGGTGCTGTACCAGCTGTGGGCGTTTATCGCGCCAGGCCTGTATGCGCATGAAAAGAAGCTGATTGCGCCGCTGGTGATTTCATCCTCGGTATTGTTTATCGCCGGCGTCGCTTTTTGTTATTACCTGGTGTTTGGGGTGATCTTCCACTTCATTAACAATTTTGCGCCGAAGTCGGTTTCGGTGGCGCCGGACATCGATAGCTATTTCGATTTCGTGATGACCATGTTCATCGCCTTCGGCATGACGTTTGAAGTGCCCATCGTGGTGATCGTACTGGTGCGCATGGGCCTGGTTTCACTGGAAAAGCTGAAATCCATCCGTCCTTATGTCATCGTAGGCGCTTTCGTGGTGGCGGCGGTGGTGACGCCGCCGGACATCATGAGCCAGCTGCTGCTGGCCGTGCCGCTGTGCCTGCTGTACGAGGTCGGCCTGCTGGTGGCGCCGCTGTTCGTCAAGGCGACCCAGGCGCCTGCGGAAGAATCGGAAAAAACCATCTGAATCGAGCGGGCGGCTGCCAGGCCGCCCCGCGTTACTCGGCAATCGGGGTCTTGATCTGCCGCAGCCAGCTTACCAGCGGGTAAGCATCTTTAAAACCGGACACCAGTTCTTTCTCCAGCGCGTCCGACAACATCTTCTTCACCGGCTGTTCGTTCCAGACGATAAAGTTTTTCATCTTGACATATTCGATGTGCGGCGAGTCGGCGTCAAAACCTTTGGGCGGGCGGGTCAGCTTGCCTTCGGTCTGCAGGTCGCCGTAAGTCTCCACCAGTTTCTTGTTTTTCAGCAGCTTGCCAAAACCCTTGGCGTCGGCGACCACCTGCTGGCGGATCGCCCGCAGGCGGTCGGCCGGCGGCATGTATTCGCCGCCGGCGATGAGCAGGGTGCCGCTGGCGTCGATATGGAAATAATAGGCCGGACCGCCGCCCTGGCTCGGCTTCTTCAGTCCGCTGGCCGTGATGGACGCCGAGAAATAGGATTTGTACGGACTCTTGTCGTGTGAAAAGCGCATGTCGCGGTTGATCCGGAACAGCGCTTTCTTCGGATTGCAGCCGGCGATGGCCGGATCGAATTTGCTGACCTGGGCGATCAGGCGCACCACCAGTTCCAGGAACTCTGCCCGCAAGATATCGTAGCGCGGCTTGTTCATGACAAACCAGGCCCGGTTATTGTTTTCCGACAGTTCGGCCAGGTATTGGGTCAGGTCACGTACGTGCATTACCGGTTTCCTTTATGAGATTGAGCGCGGCGGCGCGCATTTATTCTGGTTCGCGTTTCATCGGCGGCCGCTTGCCGATAACGGCTTCCACCGTGGTTTCCTTGGTCTTGCGCAACACCGTCAGCTTGGCTTTGCTGCCAGGCTGCAGCTGGGCGATCAGGTTGGTCATGTCGGTGCTGTCGGTGATCGGTTTGCCTTCGATCGCCACCAGGATATCGCCCGGCTTCAGGCCGGCCTTGTCGGCCGGTCCATTCTTGATCACGCCGGCGATGATGGCGCCGGTGCTGCGGTTCAAGCCGAAGCTCTCGGCCAGTTCCGGCGTGATGTCCTGCGGTTCGACGCCGATGTAGCCGCGCACCATGTGGCCGGTGTTGATGATCGATTCCATCACGGTCTTGGCGGTAGTCATCGGCACGGCAAAACCGATTCCGAGCGAACCGCCGGTGCGCGAATAGATTGCAGTGTTGATGCCGATCAGGTTGCCGTTGGTGTCGATCAGCGCGCCGCCGGAATTGCCGGGGTTGATCGCGGCGTCGGTCTGGATGAAGTTTTCAAACTGGTTGATGCCGAGGTGGCTGCGGCCCAGCGCCGAAATGATCCCCATGGTCACCGTCTGGCCGACCCCGAACGGATTGCCGATGGCCAGCACGACGTCGCCGACGCTGGCCTGGTCGGCGCGGCCCAGCGTCACCGCAGGCAGGTTCGGCAGCTCGATCTTGATCACGGCCAGGTCGGTTTCAGGATCGGTCCCCACCACCTTGGCGGTAGTGGTGCGGCCGTCAGCCAGCGCCACTTCGATTTCATCGGCCGCTTCGACCACATGGTTGTTGGTCAGGATATAACCCTGCGCGCTGACGATGACGCCCGAGCCAAGGCTGGACTGTTTCTCGTCTTGGTCGTCGCCGCGGTCGCCGAAGAATTTCCTGAGCAGCGGATCTTCCGGCATGTCAGGCGCGACCGGCTTGGCGTCCTTGCTGGTGAAAACATTCACCACCGACGGCATCGCGCGCTGCGCAGCCTGGCGGTAGGAGCCCGGCGTCGGCGTTCCCGGGGCAACTTCCTGCAGCGGCACCTTCGACGCGGCGATATGCGTTGGCGAACTGGTCAAGGCGCCGTTTAGCCAATCCGGCTTCAAGGTCGTTACAATGAACCAGATCGCTAAACCGATGGTGATGGTTTGCGCAAATAACAGCCAGAAACGTCGCATAGTGAAGATCTTAGAAGGAGTAAGGAATCGTGGATCAAGAATCGGTAAAAGCGGTGGATCGCATTGAACTGGAGAAATATCTTGCCGAAGCATTAAATATTACACAGTTCCGTGATTATTGCCCAAATGGCTTGCAGGTGGAAGGACGCGCCGAAATTAAGCGCCTGGTGACAGGCGTCACCGCCAGCCTCGCTTTGCTGGAAGCGGCCGTAGACAGCGGTGCGGACGCCATCCTGGTGCACCACGGTTATTTTTGGCGCGGCGAGGACGCCCGCGTTATCGGCCCCAAGCACAAGCGCCTGAAATTGCTGCTGACGCACGATATCAACCTGTTTGCCTATCACCTGCCGCTCGATGCCCATGCGGATTTTGGCAACAATGTGCAGCTGGCGCAGCAATTGGGTTTGTCGCCCAATGGCCGTTTCGGCGAAGACAGCCTGGGCTGGCTAGGCAGCCTCAGCGATCCGCAGGTAAGCACCGTGGGCGATTTGGCGAACCTGATTGAACGCCGGCTGCAGCGCGCTCCGGTCCTGATCGGCGACCCGTCCCAGCGCCTGGGGCAAGTCGCCTGGTGTACCGGCGCCGCACAAAACCTGCTGGGCGATGCAATTGCCGCCGGCGCCGGCGTCTACATCAGCGGCGAGATTTCCGAGCCGACCGTGCACCTGGCGCGTGAAACCGGGGTGGCCTACCTGGCGGCCGGCCATCACGCCACCGAGCGCTACGGCGTGCAAGCCTTGGGCCGCCACCTGGCCGAGCATTTCGGCCTGCAGCATCAATTCATCGACATCGGCAACCCGGTGTAAGCGCGCGGTGCAGACTATGGATTCACAGCATGGGTAAGACGGTCGAAGCGGTACGTATTGACAAGTGGCTCTGGGCGGCACGGTTTTTCAAGACCCGCACGCTGGCCAGCGACGCGGTCGACCACGGCAAGGTCAGGCTGAACGATGAGCGCACCAAGCCGGCGCGCAACCTGAAAGCCGGCGATATCCTGGCGATCGATAACGGCGCCAGCGTGTGGGAGGTGACGGTCGTGCTGCTGGCAGACAACCGCAGTTCGGCGGCGATTGCGCAGACGCTATACCAGGAAACCGAACAAAGCATGGCCAGGCGCGCCACGCTTGCGGAAGACCGCAAGTTCTTCCACGAACCCACACAGCAGATCAAAGGGCGGCCGACCAAGCGCGACCGCCGCTTGCTGGATAAGGCACAATCCTAGATGGCGGTTTGACATCGCCCCGGCCCGGTTTTGGCGCTAGCGTAAAGCTGCCAGGACGTTTTCTCATCAAGCGCGGCTGCCATATCCAGGGCTCAGGAAGCGCAAATAGAACTTCCGCTGGATTTCGAAGGAATTCTCGGTAGAACGGCCCCTCTAAGTCGCTGTTTGACATTTCGATTCTGGTGCATAATAGTACGAGCGTTCGCATTCTTGCAGGCAGCCGTCTTCGAGCCAGGCAACGCCGATTGTATCCAGACCTAACCAGACAGAGACAGGACTATCGTGGCACATACTGACATGCCGCCGAAATTCATGCGTAAAGGCGAAATGACGCGGGCAGCGATTCTCGACGTTGCCATCACGCTGGCGAGCCGTGACGGCCTTGAGGGTCTGACCATCGGCTTGCTGGCCGAAAAAATGAACATGAGCAAATCCGGCGTGTTTGCCCATTTCGGCTCGCGCGAAGATCTGCAGATCGAAGTGGTGAAGCTGTACCACCGCCAGTTCGAGCAGGAAGTGTTCTATCCGAGCATCAAGGAAGCACGCGGCCTGCCGCGCCTGGAATGCATGTTTGCCCGCTGGATCCGTCAGGTGACGATTGAAATCGCCTCCGGTTGCATCTATATCAGCGGCGCCGTCGAGTACGATGACCGGCCGGGAGAAATCCGCGAACAGCTGGTGACCATGGTGCGCACCTGGCAGCAGGCCCTGCATCGCTGCGCACTGCAGGCAGTCGACGCCGGCCACCTGCGCGCCGACACCGACGCCGACCAGCTGGTCTACGAGATGTACGGCTTGATCCTGGGTCTGCATCACGACGCCCGTTTCCTGAAAAAAGCCGGCAGCGTAGAACGCGCTCAAAAAGGTTTCGACCGCCTGATTGACAGTTATCGTGATACGCAGGCGCTCCAGTCCACCAAGAAATCCTCGCAAACGAATCAAAAAATCGCTGCCAAGCCGGCAGCCAGATCAATCCAGTAAATACAAACAATCATCAGGAGAGCACCATGGGTCAATACGTCGCGCCACTGCGGGATATGCAATTCGTCATGCACGAGTTGCTGCATGTAGAAGATGAACTGAAACAATTGCCGAAGCATGCCGAGATCGATGCCGACATCATCAACCAAGTGCTGGAAGAGGGCGGCAAGTTCACCTCCGAAGTACTGTTCCCGCTGAACCACTCCGGCGACCGCGAAGGCTGCCACCACGACAAGGCCAGCCACACGGTGACCACGCCCAAGGGTTTCAAGGAAGCCTACAAGCAGTACGTGGAAGCCGGCTGGCCTGCGCTGTCCTGCGATCCGGAATTCGGCGGCCAGGGCCTGCCGCTGGTGATGAACAATTCTTTCTATGAAATGCTGAATTCGTCGAACCAGGCCTGGACCATGTACCCGGGCTTGTCGCACGGCGCCTACGAGTGCCTGCACGCCCACGGCACACCGGAGCAGCAAGCAATGTACCTGCCCAAGCTGGTTTCGGGCGAATGGACCGGCACCATGTGCCTGACCGAAGCGCATTGCGGCACCGACCTCGGCCTGCTGCGCTCGAAAGCCGAACCGCAAGCCGACGGTTCCTACAGCATCACCGGCAGCAAGATTTTCATCTCGGCCGGCGAGCACGACATGTCGGCCAACATCCTGCACCTGGTGCTGGCGCGTTTGCCGGGCGCGCCGGAAGGTTCCAAGGGCATCTCCCTGTTCCTGGTGCCGAAATTCCTGCCGAACGCTGACGGTTCTCTGGGCGCGCGCAATCCGATTACCTGCGGCGCGATCGAAGAAAAAATGGGCATCCACGGCAATTCGACCTGCCAGATGAACCTGGACGGCGCCACCGGCTGGATCATCGGCGGCGCGCATAAAGGCTTGAACGCGATGTTCGTGTTCATGAACGCAGCCCGCCTCGGCGTCGGCATGCAAGGCCTGGGCCTGACGGAAGTCGCTTACCAGAACGCATTGGTGTACGCCAAGGATCGGTTGCAGATGCGCAGCCTGTCAGGCATCAAGGCCAAAGACAAGCCAGCCGATCCGATCATCGTCCATCCAGACGTGCGCCGCATGCTGTTGACGGCAAAAGCGTATGCTGAAGGCGCCCGCGCATTCTGTTCCTACGTCGCGCTGCAGCTGGACAAGGAGCTGAACCATCCCGATGAAGCAGTGCGCAAGGACGCAGCTGATGAAGTTGCGTTGCTGACTCCTGTGGTCAAGGCCTTCATTACCGATAACGCCTGGACTGCGACATCAGAGTGCATGCAGGTGTACGGCGGCCACGGTTTCATCGCCGAATGGGGCATGGAGCAATATGTGCGCGATGCCCGCATCAACATGATCTACGAAGGCACCAACACCATCCAGTCGCTGGATCTGCTGGGCCGCAAGGTATTGATGGACAACGGCGCCAAGCTGAAGAAATTCGGCGCCAAGGTGCAGGCGTTCATCGAAGAGAATGGCGCTGACGAAGCCTTGTCGGAATTCATCACGCCGCTGGCCGACCTCGGCGACAAGGTCAGCAAGCTGACCATGGAAATCGGCATGAAGGCTTTCCAGAATCCTGACGAAGCAGGCGCCGCGGCAGTGCCTTACCTGCGCGTGGTCGGTCATCTGGTTTATGCCTACTTCTTTGCGCAAATGGCAAAGATCGCTTTGGCCAAGCAGGATTCAGGCGACAAGTTCTACGTTTCCAAGCTGGCTACCGCACGTTTCTATTTCGCCCGCCTGCTGCCGGAAACCGCAATGCTGATTCGCCAGGCACGTTCCGGTTCGGCCAGCCTGATGGCGCTGGATGCGGATTTGTTCTAACGGATTTGTTCTAAATGAGCCGTAGGGTGGACCTGCGCTGAAGCCAAGCATGTCCACGCCCCCAACAGACTGACCAAGGAGATACAAGTGTCCAATTTCATCGTTAAAAAAGTCGCCGTTCTCGGCGCCGGCGTGATGGGTGCGCAAATTGCCGCCCACTGCCTGAACGCCAAGGTGCCGGTAGTGCTGTTCGACCTGCCGGCCAAGGAAGGCCCGAAAAACGGGATCGTCCTGCGCGCCATTGAAAACCTGAAGAAGCTCAGCCCGGCGCCGCTCGGCAACAAGGATGACGCATCGCTGATCGAAGTCGCCAACTACGAAGACAACCTGGATGTGCTGGCCGGTTGCGACCTGATCATCGAAGCCATCGCCGAGCGCATGGACTGGAAGCATGACCTGTACAAGAAGGTTGCGCCGCACATTGCGCCGAACGCGATTTTCGCTTCCAACACTTCGGGACTGTCGATCACGGCCTTGTCGGAAGGTTTCGACGCTGAACTGAAAGCGCGCTTCTGCGGCGTGCACTTCTTCAACCCGCCGCGCTATATGCACCTGGTGGAACTGATTCCTACCGCGACCACCAAGCCGGAAATCCTCGACCAGCTGGAAGGCTTCCTCGCCACTACGCTGGGCAAGGGCGTGGTCCGCGCCAAAGATACGCCAAACTTCATCGCCAACCGCGTGGGCGTGTTCGGCATCCTGTCGACCGTGCACCAGGCTGAAAAATTCGGCCTGTCGGTCGACGTGGTGGATGACCTGACCGGCGCCAAGCTGGGCCGCGCCAAGTCCGGTACATTCCGTACCGCCGACGTGGTCGGCCTGGACACCATGGGGCATGTGATCAAGACCATGCAGGACAACCTGAAGGACGATCCTTTCTACGGCGTGTACGCAACGCCGCCGCTGCTGGCCAAGCTGGTCGAGCAGGGCGCGCTGGGCCAGAAGGCCGGCGCCGGTTTCTACAAGAAGGTCGGCAAGGACATACTGCGCATCGATGCGGCCAAAGGCGAATACGTTGCCGGCGGCGGCAAGGCCGACGAGCTGGTGGCGCGCATCCTGAAAGACAAGGATCCGGTCAAGCGCATGAAAACCCTGCGCGAATCGACCAATCCGCAAGCGCAGTTCCTGTGGGCGATTTTCCGCGACGGTTTCCATTACATCGCCGTCCACATGGAATCGATCGCCGACAATGCGCGCGACATCGATTTCGCCATGCGCTGGGGCTTCGGCTGGAGCGTAGGTCCGTTCGAGATCTGGCAAGCCGCCGACTGGCAGCAGATCGCCGGCTGGGTCAAGGAAGATATCGACGCCGGCAAGGCGCTGTGCAATGCGCCGCTGCCAGCCTGGGTATTCGACGGCCGCACCGGCGTGCACGCTGCTGACGGTTCTTATTCGCCGGCGAAGAAAGCCAACGTCGCCCGTTCCACCTTGCCGGTCTACGAGCGCCAGGTATTCCGCGCGCCGTTGCTGGGCGAAGGCGTAGCCGACGGCAAGACTGCCGGCACTACCGTATTCGAGGACGACTCGGTGCGCGCATGGCATCAGAACGACGAAGTGCTGGTCCTGTCGTTCAAGACCAAGATGCACGTGATCGGACCTGGCGTCATCGCTGGCCTGAACAAGGCGGTGGCCGAAGCTGAAAAGAATTACAAGGGCCTGGTGCTGTGGCATGCGGATGCAGCCGAAGGCGGCGCATTCTCGGCCGGCGCCGACCTGCAATCGATGCTGCCTTTGTTCATGTCGGGTGGCGCCAAGGCGATCGAACCGATGGTCGCCGAGCTGCAGCAGGCTTTCATGGGCCTCAAGTATGCGAGCGTGCCGGTGGTCGCCGCAGTGGCCGGCCTGGCGCTGGGCGGCGGCTGCGAGCTGGCCTTGCACACAGCCAAGCGCGTGGCGTCGATCGAGTCGTATATCGGCCTGGTTGAAGTCGGCGTCGGCCTGATCCCGGCCGGCGGCGGTTTGAAGGAAGCGGCAGTACGCGCTGCCAACGATGCCAAGGGCAACGACATCCTGCAATTCCTGAAGACTTCTTTCCTCAACGCGGCAACCGCCAACGTGTCGAAATCGGCCTTGCAAGCGAAGAGCATGGGCTACCTGAAGGCCGACGATGTCATCGTGTTCAATGCCTACGAGCTGCTGCATGTGGCCAAGGTCGAAGCACGCGCTATGTTCGACGCCGGCTATCGTCCGCCGCTGAAGGCGCAGATCCCGGTCATCGGCCGTTACGGCGTTGCGACCATCCTGGCGCAGCTGGTCAACATGCGCGACGGTGGTTTCATCTCCGCCCATGACTACAAGCTGGGCAGCATGATCGCCAACATCGTCTGCGGCGGCGAAGTGGAAGAGGGCAGCGTAGTGAATGAACAATGGTTGCTGGACCTGGAACGCAAAGCGTTCGTCGAACTGCTGAACAACCCTAAGACGCAAGAGCGGATCATGGGCATGATGCAGACCGGCAAACCAGTGCGCAACTAATCAAACAGGAGCAGGAAATGACTAAACAACTTCAAGATGCGTACATCGTCGCCGCTACCCGCACGCCAATCGGCAAGGCGCCGCGCGGCATGTTCAAGAACACGCGCCCGGACGACCTGCTGGTGCGCGTAATGCAATCGGCGCTGGCGCAAGTGCCGGGCCTGGATCCGAAACTGATCGAAGACGCGATCATCGGCTGTTCGTTCCCGGAAGGCGCGCAAGGCTTGAACATGGCGCGCAACGCCGTGTTGCTGGCTGGTCTGCCGAACACCATCGGCGGCGTCACCATCAACCGTTATTGCGCTTCCGGCATCACAGCAGTCGCGATGGCGGCTGACCGCATCCGCGTCGGCCAGGCCGATGTGATGTTCGCAGGCGGCGCCGAATCGATGTCGATGGTGCCGATGATGGGTTTCCATCCGTCGGTCAACATGGACGTGTTCAAGGATGAAAACATCGGCATGGCCTACGGCATGGGGCTGACCGGCGAAAGAGTGGCGCAGCAATGGAAAGTGTCGCGCGAAGCGCAGGATGCATTCGCGCTGGAATCGCACCGCCGTGCGCTGGCGGCGCAGGCGGCCGGCGAATTCAAGGATGAAATGACTTCGGTCGAGATCATCGAGCGTTTCCCTAACCTGGCGACCGGCCAGATCGATATCAAGACCCGTACCGTCGATCGCGACGAAGGCGCGCGCGAATCCACCATGGAAGGCCTGGCCAAGCTGAAGGCAGTGTTTGCCGCCAAGGGCACGGTCACTGCGGGCAACTCCTCGCAGACTTCGGACGGCGCCGGTGCGCTGATCCTGGTCAGCGAAAAGATCCTGAAGCAGTTCAACCTGACGCCGCTGGCGCGTTTCGCCTCGTTTGCAGTGCGCGGCGTACCGCCGGAAATCATGGGCATCGGTCCTAAAGAAGCGATACCGGCAGCGTTGCGCGCCGCCGGCATCACCCAGGACCAGCTGGACTGGATCGAACTGAACGAAGCGTTTGCAGCGCAATCGCTGGCCGTGATCCAGGACCTCGGCCTCGATCCGGCCAAGGTCAACCCGATGGGCGGCGCGATCGCCCTCGGCCATCCGTTGGGTGCAACCGGTGCGATCCGTTCGGCAACCACGATCCACGCCATGCGCCGCCACAACCTGAAGTACGGCATGGTCACCATGTGCGTCGGCACCGGTATGGGCGCCGCGGGTATTTTCGAGCGCATGTAATCGTTTGAATTAGCAGATTGTCATAAGCAATCGTAAAAACGAAAAAGCCGTGCTGCTATCCCCCGCACGGCTTTTTTGTCTTCTTTAATGTAATCATGCTGCCGCGTATCGCGTGCGCTGAACTGGAGCATCAGATGGATATTTTGACTAGCAAGGAAAACGGCATCCTGACGATCGAATTCAATCGACTGGAAAAGAAAAATGCGATTACCGCCGCCATGTACCAGACCATGGTCGACGCACTAAAAGATGCGGAGAGCGACAGCGCGGTAAGGGCGATCCTGTTTACCGGCAAGCCGCAAATTTTCAGCGCCGGCAACGACCTCGAAGATTTCATGAAGAACCGGCCGACCGGTTCCGACAGCCCGGTGTTCCAGTTCCTGTGGCAGATCAGCCATGCCAGCAAGCCGCTGGTGGCGGCGGTGGCGGGGGCAGCGGTTGGCATCGGCACTACCTTGCTGATGCATTGCGACCTGGTGTATGCCGCCGACAATGCGCGTTTCTCGATGCCGTTCACGCAGCTCGGCTTGTGCCCGGAGGCGGCTTCCAGCCTGATCCTGCCGCAAATCGCAGGCTACCAGCGCGCGGCCGAAAAACTCCTGCTGGGCGAGGCTTTTACGGCAGAGGAAGCTAATGCCATGGGCTTGGTCAACAAGGTGCTGCCAGCTGAAGAATTGCTGGCGTTCGCGCGAGCACAGGCGGCCAAGCTGGTTGCTTTGCCGGCGGCTTCGATCCGCGTCACCAAGCGCCTCATGAAAGGCGGCCAGACCGCGGCAGTGGAAGCGCAGATGAAGCAGGAGGTTGAACACTTCGGTGCGATGCTGGCTGCGCCGGAGGCGGCCGAGGCGTTCATGGCTTTCTTCGAAAAACGCAAGCCTGATTTCAGCAAGTTTGCCTGATGCACCGCGATGCTTGCATGACGTGAATAAAAAACCCGACGCCAGGTCGGGTTTTTTTATCTGCAAAGCATCGCAGGAAACTACATTTTCTTTTGCACGTCCTGAGCCGCGTCTTGTACTTTTTCACCACCGGTTTGCACGTCCTTGCCGACACCGGCCATCGTGTTGCACGCTGACAGCGCGCCCAGCATGCCAAACATCGCTGCAACTACCATCATCTTCTTCAGCATCGTGTGCTCCTAATGAGTTGGTGAGGCAATAATCTTATCACTAGAATTCCGCAAAATCAGAAAAAGTGATTTAGTGCGCTTGCCACAACAATAATAATCCGCTTACCCCGTCCCACAGGATCTGCACGCCGATGCACAGCAAGATGAATGAAGTCATGCGCTGCATGACGGTGGTGCCGGTCTCGCCCAGCAAGCGTATCAGCACGCCGGCAAAACGATTGCTGAGATAGACCGCCAATGCCGCCAGCGCCAGGCCGACGACGGCGGCGACCATGGACAGCGGCAGCGGCACGTTCGGTACGCGCACGCCGGCGCCCAGGGTGATGGCGACCGAGATCGAACCGGGGCCGACCGTGAGCGGAAACGCCAGCGGATAAAAAGCCTTCTTCGAGGCCAGCTGTTCGGTCCAGAGCGATGCAGGCACTGCTTCCGCCATCGGCGTTTCGTCGGAGTTCAGCATTTTCCAGGCGGTGGCCACCACCAGCAGGCCGCCGGCGACTTTCACTACCGGCAGCGACAGGCCGAAAAAAGCCAGCACGTGGGTGCCGATGAACATGCCGCCCACCAGCAGCAGGAAGGAATTGATGGCGACCCCGCGCGCCAGCGAGTTGCGGGTGGTGTCGGAAGCGGAGATGGTCAACGCATGGAAAATCGGCGCGCCGCCGGGCGGATTCATGATCGGCAACAGCGCCGCCAGCACAAACAGCACGGTCTTCAGGAAGCTCAGCAGGTGGAATTCCATGTGTGCATGTCGTCAATAGTCATCGGTGGCCCGATTCTAGACTGACGGCATGGCGGCGGCAAGCAATCCCGCTTGCAACAGGGCTTACCAGCCGAAACGTTCGCAGGCGCGGCGGTATACCAGGCCGGACAGGGCAATGTCCTCGAGGCCGACGCCGATCGCCTTGTAGATCACCAGGTCGTCCGGCTGGCGCCGGTAGGTGCTGCTGCCGTCGACAATCTGTCCCAGTTCCCACACCTGCTCCCAGGCAAAGGTTCCGGGCTGGCACAGCAGCAGGTCGCCGGCTTCCTGTTGCGCCTGCGGTTTCCATTCGACCACCAGGGCGTTGGCGCGGGCGATCGCGCGGTCGTCGAGTTCGCGCAGGTTGCCTTTGCTGGCGCCCACTGCCGCCACGAAGGCGCCGGCTTGCAGCAAGTCGCCGGAAAACAGCGGTATGGCCGAGCGCGTTACGGTAACTACCACATCGCCGGCCTGGGCTGCTTCGTCGATGCTGACGGCGCGCGCCGGGATGCCCGTCTGCTGCGTGACCTGCTCTGCAAACTGCTGCTGGCCGCTGCGGCCGGCAATCAGGATCTCCTTGAATTTTCGCACCGCCAGCAAAGCCGGCACGTGCGAGTGCGCCTGGACCCCGGTGCCGATCACCGCCAGCGTGGCTACGTCTTGCCTGGCCAGGTGGTCGGCGGCGACTGCGGTGGCGGCAGCGGTGCGCAAGCCGGTCATGGTGTCGGATTCAATCGCCGCCAGCGGCCGCCCGTCTTCGGTGGAAAACAGCACGGTGACGAAATGAAATTTGCCGTTGATCGTGGTGTAGAGCTTGTAACCGGCAATGCCGGCGGCCGGCAGCAACGCGCCCATGCTGGACATCATGACGGGGCCTGCGCTGGTGCGCATCCTGGCCTGCTGTGCGCCTTGTCCGATGCCGGCGAAAGCTTGGCGCATGGCGTCGATGGCGTCGCCGGTGTTGATCAGTTCCGCGACTTGCTGGTTGGTGATGAGTTTCATGATGTTCCTTTGCTTGCGCTAAATGAAAAAGGACTAGCGTCGATCGCAGTGGCGCCGCCCGCGATCAGCTGTGCCAGCAGGCTTGCGCTGCCGTGCGACAGGGTCCAGCCGAGACTGCCGTGGCCGACATTCAGGTACAGGTTCTTGACCGGGGAAGCGGAAATCAGCGGCACGCCGCTCGGCGTCGCCGGCCGGAATCCGGTCCAGGGCGACAGGCCGGCGCTGTCGGAAAGATCGCCGCAGCCGGGGAACAATTCGCTGACGCCGCGCTTCAGTTCATCGATGGCGGCAGCCGGTATGCTGCGGTCCATGCCGACCAGTTCCACTCGTCCTGCAACCCGCAGCCTGTTTCCCAGTCGGGCATAAACGATTTTCCGGGAGAGGTCGGTGATCGACACCTGCGGCGCCGCGGCCTGCGTGGCGGCGTCGTTCAACGGCACGGTGATGCTGTAGCCCTTGAGCGGATAGAGCGGCAGCGAGAAGCCGGCCTGGCGTGCAAAACCGGCGCTGGCGGCGCCCAATGCCAATACGAAGGCGTCGGCGGCTATTTGTTCCTGGCCGGTGTGCACCGCGGTCAAGGCGCCGTTGCGCATTTCCAGTTTATGGATGCGTTGCGAGTGAGCGAAGCGGAAGCCTGGCTGTTGCGACATGGCTCCGACCAGTTGCCGGCAGAACAGTGCGCAGTCGCCCGCTTCTTCGCTCGGGGTATACACGCCGCCGGCCCAGTCGCGCTTGGCGTTGGCCAGCGCCGGTTCGATCTGCATGCAGCGTGCGGCGTCGATGATTTCCTGCTGGCAGCCATGCCTGGCCTGGAACTCGATTTGCTTGCGGGCGCCTTCCAGTCCTTTGGCGTCGCCGTACATCACCAGCTTGCCGGCGCGGCGGTGCTGGAAATCCAGCGGCTGCGCCTGCGTCAGTTGCTGCAATTGGCCGCGGCTGAAGAATGCCAGCCGCAGCAGGTCGACGGTGGTTTGCCTGACCCGGCTGGCATTGCAGGCCGCCAGGAACTTGAACAGCCAGCGCCATTGCGCAGGATCCATTTTCGGCCGCAGCGTCAACGGCGAACCGGCGCTGAACAGGTATTCCGGCCAGTGGGTCCAGACCGAAGGATCGGCCAGCGGCGCGACATAGGAGAAACTCAGCTGGGCGCCGTTGCCCAGGCTGGTCTGGCTGCCCGGCAGCGCTTCGGCGTCGACCAGCGTGACTTGGTGGCCGGCTTCCAGCAGCCGGTAGGCGGAAGTGACGCCGATGACGCCGGCGCCCAATACGCAGATGTGCATTTGTCTTGTCCTGTCGGGGATGTGATATCGCTTGCCGTGCTCTTGCAGTGCACAAAGCCATGAATACTATACGTACGCCTCAATATTCTGTCTCATGCTGTTTTGGCATCGTCGGCAGGGTTTGATGGCGCGAGTGCAATGAAATAGCGCGGGCTGCGGCTGCCGTTGCGGTAAAATGCCGCCTGAAGTAAGCCAGACAGCCGCTGGCCGGCGCTGCAATGCGCCGGCGGGAGGAAGGTCCGGACTCCATAGAGCAGGGTGACGGTTAACGGCCGTCCGCCGTGAGGCGAGGAATAGGGCCACAGAGACGAGCGTATTAAGTTACGGTGAAACGCGGTAACCTCCACTCGGAGCAATTCCAAATAGGCACGCGTTGATGTTGCTCGCGGAGCGTGCGGGTAGGAAGCTTGAGCGCTGGAGTAATCCAGCGCCTAGAGGAATGGTTGTCATAACGCGAGGGCGCAAGCCTGGACGTCGTAACAGAATCCGGCCTATCGGCTTACTTCATTTTCTTTCGGCAGGTGCCATATCGGCATCGCCATCTTCTTGCATGATTTTTTTTTGGATCCGGCGAATCCGGTTTGGGGGCAGTTGCGTATATGACTGTGCAGGCTCCGAAAACTGACTTTCTTTCAAAGGAATCATCATGCGCAAACTTACCTATGCTTTGACTTTGTCCGCAACCCTGATTGCCGCCGGCGCGGCTCATGCAGAAGATACCGTGATGGTTGGCGGGCAAAGCATGTATCCCAGCAAGGACATCGTCGACAACGCTGTCAATTCGGCAGACCACACCACCCTGGTAGCCGCGGTAAAAGCTGCGGGCCTGGTGGAAACGCTGAAAGGCAAAGGGCCGTTCACTGTATTTGCCCCGACCAACGCTGCCTTCGCCAAGCTGCCGGCCGGGACGGTGGAGACCTTGGTCAAGCCGGAAAACAAGGCGACCCTGACCAAAATCCTGACTTATCACGTGGTGCCAGGCCGGTATGGCTATGCCAAGCTTGAAAGCGCCATCAAGCAAGGCAATGGCAAGGCTGAGTTGCCTACCGCCAGCGGCGGCAAGCTGGCCTTCACGCAAAATGGCCCGCACAATATTGCCGTCACTGACGAAGGCGGCCATAGCGCCAATATCAGCACCTATGACGTGAGTCAGTCGAACGGCGTGATCAACGTGATCGATACCGTATTGATGCCTAAATAGTCATAAGACAGGTAGGCGGTCTCAGGCGACGGCATTCTCGCCGTCGCTTTTTTTTCGTCCAAATGGGTTGGGTGACGTTTACGTTAACGTCAATTATTGCTATTCTGCTGGGATAGAAATTGCCGTCAGCAGCAATCACCCATACCCATCCTATTTGGAGGCAGACCACCATGGATTTCGAATTATCAGAGGAGCAACGCGCGTTCCAGCAGACCGCGCGTGATTTCGCAGCAGGAGAACTGGCGCCGCATGCCGCCAAGTGGGATGCCGAAGGCATCTTCCCGACCGACGTCATCGCCAAGGCGGGCGAACTGGGTTTCTGCGGCTTGTACACGCCCGAAGAAGCCGGCGGCCTGGGTTTGTCGCGGCTGGACGCCACCGTCGTGTTCGAAGAACTGGCGCGCGGCTGCACCTCGACCACGGCCTACCTGACGATCCATAACATGGTGAGCTGGATGATCGCCAACTGGGCCACGCCGGCAGTGCGCGCAGCCTGGTGCGGCAAGCTGGCAAGCGGCCAGAAGCTGGGTTCCTACTGCCTGACCGAACCGGGCTCAGGCTCGGACGCCGCGTCGTTGAAGACCAGCGCGCAGTTGGTTAGTGGGGAGCACGGCGGCGAATATGTGATCAACGGCTCCAAGGCCTTTATTTCCGGCGCCGGCGCTACCGATGTCCTGGTCTTGATGGCGCGTACCGGCGCCGGCGGCGCCCATGGCGTGTCGGCCTTCGTGGTGCCGGCCGATACGCCGGGCATCAGCTATGGCCGCAAGGAAGAAAAGATGGGCTGGAACAGCCAGCCGACGCGTACCATCAGCTTCGATAACGTGCGGATTCCCGCCGATCACCTGCTGGGACAAGAGGGCGAAGGTTTCCGCCTGGCGATGCGCGGCCTCGATGGCGGCCGCATCAATATCGCTACCTGCTCGGTCGGCACCGCCCAGGCGGCGCTGGATGCAGCGCATGCATACATGAGCGAGCGGCGGCAATTCAACCGGCCGCTGTCGGATTTCCAGGCACTGCAGTTCAAGCTGGCCGACATGCAGACCGAGCTGGTGGCCGCGCGCCAGATGGTGCGCCTGGCCGCCTGCAAGCTGGACGCCAAGGATCCGAATGCGACGACATACTGTGCGATGGCGAAACGCTTTGCCACCGACATCGGCTTCCAGATCTGCAACGAAGCGCTGCAGATCCACGGCGGTTACGGCTACATCCGGGAATACCCGCTGGAGCGCCATTTCCGCGATGTGCGCGTGCACCAGATCCTGGAAGGCACCAACGAAATCATGCGCGTGATCATTGCCCGCCAGTTGCTGAGCAGCGCATCCAACGAGGACATCCGATGAATAGCGACAACACTACCTACACCAACCTGCGGCTGGAAATCATCGGCCACACCGCCGTCGTCACGATGGCCAATCCACCGGCCAATACCTGGACCGGCGCCGCCCTGCGCGACCTGACGCGCCTGGTCCAGGACTTGAATGCGGACAAGGGTATCTACAGCCTGGTGCTCACCGGCGAAGGCGGGAAATTCTTTTGCGCCGGCGCCGACCTGAAACTGTTCGCCGATGGCGACAAGATCATGGCGCGCGAAATGGCGCGCCGCTTCGGCGAGGCATTCGAAACCCTGTCGGGCTTCCGCGGCGTCTCGATTGCCGCCATCAACGGCTACGCCATGGGCGGCGGTTTGGAGTGCGCGCTGGCCTGCGACTTGCGCATCGCCGAGGAGCAGGCGCAGATGGCTTTGCCCGAGGCTGCGGTCGGTTTGCTGCCTTGCGCCGGCGGCACCCAGAACCTGCCGTGGCTGGTTGGCGAAGGCTGGGCCAAACGCATGATCTTGTGCGGCGAGCGGGTCAATGCCGAAACGGCATTGCGCATCGGCCTGGTCGAAGAAGTGGTCAAGCAGGGCGAAGTCAGGCAGCGCGCGCTGGCGCTGGCCGAGCAGGTTGCCAAGCAGAGTCCGTCCAGCATCAGCGCCTGCAAGAAACTGATCCAGGGCGCGCGCAGCAATCCCCTGGCGAATTTGCTGCCGGTGGAGCGCGAATTATTCCTCGACCTGTTTGATACCCAGGATCAAAAGGAGGGCGTAAATGCCTTCCTGCAAAAGCGTCCGGCTGTGTGGAGCAATCAATGATGGCAGAAGTAAAGATGACGGCGGCGCCGGCCTTGTTTGAAGAGCTGGCGGCCGAAAATGGCAAACGCATCGGCGTCGCCACGCTGAATGTCGAAAAGACGCTGAATGCGATATCGCTGGAAATGGTGGATCTGCTGGACCAGCAATTGCGGGCGTGGGCGGCCGATCCGCAACTGGTGATGGTGGTGTTGCAGGCTGCCGGCGAAAAGGCTTTTTGCGCCGGCGGCGATCTGCAGGGTTTGTACCGCACCATGCTGGACCAGCATGCCGCCGGCAAGCCGGAAGATATCCGCAGCAATACTTACGCTTGCGATTTTTTCGAGCGCGAATACCGGCTGGACTACCTGATCCATACTTTTCCGAAACCGATCCTGGCCTGGGGCCATGGCATCGTGATGGGCGGCGGCATCGGCCTGATGGCGGGCGCCAGCCACCGCGTGGTGACCGAGAAGTCGCGGCTGGCGATGCCGGAGATCACGATCGGCCTGTATCCGGATGTGGGCGGCACCTGGTTCCTGAACCGCATGCCGGGCCAGGCCGGTTTGTTCCTGGCCTTGAGCGGGGCCTCCATCGGTGCGGCCGACGCCATTTTTGCGCGGCTGGCCGACTACCAGGTCAGCCATGCGCAAAAGCAGGCGGTGCTGGCTGCCTTGCTTAACCAGCCTTGGGATGGCAGGCAGGATGATGTGTTGCTGAGCCGGGTTCTGCTGGATGCCCAAGGTCAGGGCGCTGCGGCTTTCGAGGCAGCTCCGGTTCCACTGCAGCAGCATTTCGCATTGATCAACCGGCTGTGCGGCGCACCGACCCTGGCGGAGGTGGTGGACAATATCGTCACGCTGGAAACCGAAGACCAGTGGCTGCAAAGAGGCATCGCCACGCTGGTCGCCGGCAGCCCCGGTTCGGCCTGGCTGTCGCACGCCCTGCAGAAGCGGGCGCGGCACATGTCGCTGGCGGAAGTGTTCCGCCTCGAATATGTGGTTTCTCTCCACTGTGCCGCCCGCACCGATTTTGCCGAAGGCATCCGGGCCCTGATCATCGACAAGGACCGCCAGCCGAAATGGCAGCCGGCAACCTTGGCCGCAGTCGCAGACGATTGGGGCCAAGGTTTTTTCGCCAATCCATGGACAGAAAATAATCATCCGTTGGCGGATTTGATTTAACGTCGATGCACTTATAGACCTTCGATAAATCAGCGTTATCCTATTCGTTCGTTTTCCATTCGGGGGCACATATGCAACGACGCAACATACTATGGACAATGTTCTCATCAATCGGCGCGGCAGCTGTCCTTGCCGGCACCGCGTCGCGCGCCAATGCGGTAGGCGTTGCGGGCGTGGATAAAGCCAAGGTCGCCTATCACCTGAATGAACTTGATAAAGCCGGTTTCGTACTCGGCAATATCCAGAATCATTTCGACGGCATGGGAGGGCCGGACCGGGTCAAAATCAATCTGGTCATACATGGCGCGGCGCTCAAGGCGTTTTACTCAACGCAGGCAAGCCCGGAATTGAGCGCGCAGGTGGCCGGACTGGCAAAAATGGGACTCGGGTTGAGTGCCTGCATCAATACGATGAAGGCACAGAACGTATCGCTGAAGGATCTGCTGCCAGGTTTTACCGTTGCCGATAAAGGCGCAGTTGTGCTGCTCGCCGATCTGCAGTCGCAGGGGTACGCTTATTTGAAGCCATGACGGGACTGGAAATGATTGGCCGCATCGCGCAGAAAATCCGCATCTAGCTGGATTGGCGACAATAAATCGACTCTGACCCTAATTAATTCCAAGCCTTGTCGGGGGAGGTCGGGATGCGGTGCGGGTTGTCGATATGGCGTATATCTGCTGATCGGGTTCTCGTCGGTATAATAAATTTCTTATATGAAACATATCGATGGGGCGATAATTGGATGGCTTGCCGTGGAGGAAAGCGGCGGCGCACAGGGGTGAAAGCGCGGTTTTTAGGGCGTGCGCGCAGCGGGTATCAGGATTTGATTCTCCTTGATAACATCTTCGGTTACCCCTTATACTTCGAAGGTTTTAGCTTGTGCGTACAGGCGACTTGCTCGGTGTCGATAGTGCATCATGATTAAGCGAGAATGGGACTTGAGGCGTAACTGCGCAATCGCGCCGCGCCAACTTGGTTTTTTCTATGCAATCCTCTGTGCCACCTCGTTTGCCGTGGCAATCGGCTTTACCTTGCGCGGCGCCTGGTTTGTCCTGGTATTTGCGGTCCTGGAAATGTCGGCGGTTGCCGTCGCATTCCTGGTCTATGCAAGGCATGCCACGGACCGCGAGCACATAGCGATGCTGGACGATTACCTGCTTGTGGAAGTGATACACGCACAGGAAGTTCGACGATTCAAGCTGGATCTGCATTCGATCCGGATTGCGGTGCAAGAGACAAACAAGGGCCTGATAGACATCGAGGCGCTTGGCACCAGGGTTGAAGTGGGGCAGTTTTTGACGAAATGGAAGCGGCGCGAGTTTGTTCTGGAGCTGCGGCAGGAGCTACAGCGTACAAGTGTCTAGTGCCTAGTGTTGAACATCATAATTATAATTTTGGGCTTTTGAGGAAATCATGGAATATGCGAAGCGCCTTATATCGTTGATGCTCGGTGCCTCGCTCTTGTCGGCAGCTATGCCGTCATGGGCGGTGGTCGATAGTCCGGGTGGTCCAGCGGTACTGCAGATGAACTTTCAACCACCGGTGACGCAAATTGCTCAGCAAATCTATGACCTGCATCACTTGATGCTGATCATTTGCCTGGTGATCTTCCTGGCCGTTTTCGGGGTGATGTTCTACTCCATCCTCAAGCACCGCAAATCGCTCGGCCACAAATCGGCCAGTTTCCACGAAAGCACCGGCGTCGAAATCGCCTGGACCGTGGTTCCTTTCCTGATCGTCATCGGCATGGCCCTGCCTGCCACCAAGACCGTGGTGGCGATGAAGGACACATCCAATGCCGACCTCACGATCAAGGTCACCGGCATGCAATGGAAATGGGGTTATGACTACCTCAACGGCGAAGGTTCGGGTATTTCCTTCCTGTCCAACCTGTCGACGCCGCATGAGCAAGTGGTGGATTCGACCAAGGTCAAGAACGACAACTACCTGATCGAAGTCGACAATCCGATGGTGGTCCCGGTCAACAAGAAGGTCCGCATCATCACCACCGCCAACGACGTCATCCACTCCTGGGGCATTCCGGCATTCGGCGTCAAGCAGGATGCGATTCCCGGTTTCGTGCGCGACACCTGGTTCAAGGCTGAAAAGGTCGGCACCTACCGCGGCCAGTGCGTTGAACTGTGCGGCAAGGACCACGCCTTCATGCCTATCGTGGTCAACGTCCTGAGCGAAGCAGATTACAAGGCCTGGGTCGACGGCAAGAAAAAGGAAATGGCTGCGCAGGCAGACGATCCGACCAAGACCTGGACCATCGACGAACTGAAACAGCGCGGCGAAAAAGTCTACACGGCCAATTGCGCGGTCTGCCACCAGGCTACCGGCAAGGGCGTGCCCGGCGCGTTCCCGGCGCTGGACGGCGACCCGGTCGTCAACGGCCCGCGTGCTGAACAGATCAACGTCGTGCTGAACGGTAAAGTCACCGGCAGCATGCAGATGCCAGCCTGGAAAGCCGTGTTGTCGGATACCGAAATTGCTGCGGTGATTACCTACACCCGCAACAACTGGTCCAACAAGGCTCAGGAAAATATTGTCCAACCAGCTGAAGTGCTGGCTGCGCGTAAGTAAATTAGGAGATTGAGATGAGCACTACCGCAGTCGATCACGCACACGATCATTCTCACGATCACGACCACGCGCATGACCACCCGCACGGCTGGCGCCGCTGGCTGTTCGCCACCAACCACAAGGACATCGGCACCTTGTACCTGTGGTTCTCGTTCACCATGCTGCTCTCTGGCGGCGTGCTGGCTCTGCTGATCCGCGCCGAGCTGTTCCAGCCTGGCCTGCAGTTCTTCAAGCCGGAATTCTTCAACCAGCTGACCACCATGCACGGCCTGATCATGGTGTTCGGCGCGATCATGCCGGCTTTCGTCGGTTTCGCCAACTGGATGATCCCGCTGCAGATCGGCGCGTCCGACATGGCTTTTGCGCGCATGAACAATTTCTCGTTCTGGCTGATGCCTCCTGCAGCCCTGCTGCTGGCGACTTCGTTCCTGGTGCCGGGCGGCGCAACCGCTGCCGGCTGGACCCTGTACGCACCACTGTCGACCCAGATGGGACCTGGCATGGACATGGCGATTTTCGCCATCCATATCATGGGTGCTTCGTCGATCATGGGTTCGATCAACATCATCACCACCATCCTCAACATGCGCGCGCCTGGCATGACGCTGATGAAGATGCCGATGTTCTGCTGGACCTGGCTGATCACCGCCTACCTGCTGATCGCCGTGATGCCTGTCCTGGCCGGCGCGATCACCATGACCCTGACCGACCGTCATTTCGGCACATCTTTCTTTAACGCTGCCGGCGGCGGCGATCCTGTGATGTACCAGCACATCTTCTGGTTCTTCGGACACCCGGAGGTCTACATCATGATCCTGCCGGCGTTCGGCATCGTGTCGCAGATCATCCCGGCTTTTGCCCGCAAGCAGCTGTTCGGCTATGCATCGATGGTGTACGCCACGGCTTCGATCGCGATCCTGTCGTTCATCGTCTGGGCCCACCACATGTTCACCACCGGCATGCCGGTGACTGCGCAGCTGTTCTTCATGTACGCAACCATGCTGATCGCGGTGCCTACCGGCGTCAAGATCTTCAACTGGATCGCTACCATGTGGCGCGGTTCGATGACCTTCGAAACGCCGATGCTGTTCGCCATCGGCTTCATCTTCGTGTTCACCATGGGCGGTTTCACCGGCCTGATCCTGGCGGTGACTCCGATCGATATCCAGATGCAGGATACCTACTACGTGGTGGCGCACTTCCACTACGTGCTGGTGGCCGGTTCCCTGTTCGCACTGTTCGCCGGTTATTACTACTGGGGTCCGAAGTGGACCGGTTTCATGTACAACGAAACCCGCGGCAAGATCCACTTCTGGAACTCGCTGATCTGGTTCAACGTGACTTTCTTCCCTATGCATTTCCTGGGCCTGGCCGGCATGCCGCGTCGCTACGCCGATTATCCGGCGCAGTTCACCGATTTCAACATGCTGGCTTCGATCGGCGCCCTGGGTTTCGGCCTGAGCCAGGTCTACTTCCTGTTCTTCGTGATCATTCCATCGATCAAGGGCGGCAAGAAAGCAGCCGACAAGCCATGGGACGGCGCCGAAGGACTGGAATGGACTGTGCCTAGCCCAGCGCCTTTCCATACATTCGAAACGCCACCGACCTTTAAATAACGGCAGCGGCGGGCGGCAGCAAAGCCCGCCAACCCTGTGCGACTGAGCAAAATGAGCAACCCAAAGAAGCCGAATAACGTACGTACCGGATTGTTGGTAGGCCTGCTTGCATTGAGCTTCTTCATTGCGATCTTCGTCAAGATGTTGTGGTTCAAGTAAATGGCGGATCCTGCGGATAACGGCGCAAATGAAGGCGCCAAGGCTGAATCAAGGAAGCTGAACGGGCAAATGCTGGGCAAGCTGCTGGTGATTGCGGTCTTGATGTTCGGTTTCGGTTATGGCCTGGTGCCGGTGTATAAAAAGATCTGCGAGATTACCGGCGTCAATTACCTGACGCCGAAAGACGCCACGGTGGAAGCGCCGGCCAATACCCAGGTCGACAAGAGCCGCACGATTACCGTCGAATTCGACGGCAATTCGCAAGGCCCCTGGCGTTTCAGGCCGACGGTCAGCAGCTTGCAGGTGCACCCGGGCGAAATGACGCAGGTGGTGTATGAAGTGGTGAACAAGCAGTCGCGCAAGATGGATGCACAGGCGATTCCGAGTTATGCGCCACAGCAGGCGGCGGCTTTCTTCAAGAAGGTCGAATGTTTCTGTTTCACCCAGCAGACCCTGGGCCCGAACCAGGCCAAGGAAATGCCGGTGGTGTTTTACATAGATCCTGCTATACCTAAAGATGTAAAGCTGATCACGCTGTCCTATACGTTTTTTGAAATTGCGGGGCAGCCGGACAAACCGGGCTGATCCGGGCGATCCAGCAGCATGATTGGCAGGACAACCAGGGGTATCAAATGTCGGATCTGAAGCAAGCAAGCCGCCGTAAAGCCTCATTCGGCGCCACCATGAAAGCGGTATTCTGGTCGTTCTTCGGCGTGCGCAAGAGAAAAGATTATGAAAGCGATGCCGCCGGCCTGAACCCGGTGCATGTAGTGATAGCCGGGATACTCGGCGCCCTGATTTTTATTGCGATCCTGCTCACCATCGTGAAACTGGTTGTCGCTAAGTAAAACCGCAGCAAAGTAACTGACAGAAACTAATTAAATTTGTATCGGGAGATGGAAATGAGTTCTCAACAAGGTAGTGCGCCTTACTATTTCGTCCCTGGCCCATCCAGGTGGCCGGTGCTGGGCGGCGTCTCGCTGCTGGCGACGATGGCAGGCGCCGCGGCATGGGTCAACAGCGTCGTGTGGGGGCCGGAGCTGTGCGCTATCGGCATCCTGTCGTTCCTGGTGGTGCTGTTCAAATGGTTCGGCGATTCCATCCGCGAATCCGAAGGCGGCATGTACAGCGCGCGCATCGATACCTCGTACCGCTGGAGCATGAGCTGGTTCATCTTCTCCGAAGTCATGTTTTTCGCTGCGTTTTTCGGCGCCTTGTTCTACGCCCGCAGCATTGCCATGCCATGGCTGGGCGACCTCGACAACAAGCTGCTGTGGCCAGACTTTGCCGCGCACTGGGGCAATGCGGGCCCGGCCGGCACCATCGAATCCTTCAGCACCATGGGACCGTTCCCGATCCCGACCATCAATACGGCGTTGCTGCTGGCTTCCGGCGTCACCCTGACGATTTCCCACCATGCTTTGCGCGCCGGCCACCGCGGCAAGACGGCATTCTGGCTGTTCATCACGATCGCGCTGGGCGCAACCTTCATGGGCTTCCAGGCTGCCGAATACATCGAAGCGTACAGCGACTTCAACCTGAAGCTGACTTCCGGCGTCTACGGTTCGACCTTCTTCCTGCTGACCGGTTTCCACGGCTTCCACGTCACCATCGGCGCCATCATGCTGTCGGTGGTGCTGTTCCGTGTGCTGAAAGGACATTTCACCCCGGAACACCATTTCGCGTTTGAAGGCGCGGCCTGGTACTGGCACTTTGTGGACGTCGTCTGGCTCGGCTTGTACGTCGTGGTGTACTGGCTGTAACGGCAAGATCGGATCAAGCGCCTGAATCAGGCGCATAAAAGAAAGGCCACACTTCGGTGCGGCCTTTTTTACTGTGGATCCTGGTAGCGGTATGCTGCTCAGTGCAGCCCGGTCGGCTGGATGTAGCCGAGTTTGTACAGGACCAGCAGCAGGATGAAGAGGGCGACCGAAAAGCCGACGCGCATGGTCAGGGCCTGCACCGTGCGGTTGCTTTTGCCTTTGTCGCGCATCAGGAAAATCAGCGCCGAGGCAAGGCTGCCGATAATCAGGATGAAGGCGATGGCGACGACGATTTTCATTTTTGGGCCAGGGAAGTGTTGACTAAGGCGATATTGTAATGCCAATCGGATTCCGGTTTAGATTCAGATTTCGGCTGGTTCCCTTCGTGGCGACCGTATTGCTGGTGCTGCTGGGCATAACGTTGGCACAATGGCAAACCCGTCGCGGCGACCAGAAGCAGGCGATCGAAAACAGGCTGCTGCAGCGCGAAGCCGACGCCACCGTCAAGCTTGGCGGCGCCTTGCAAGACGTCGACCAGATCGAGTTCAGGCATATGGCGCTGCGCGGTGAATTTATTGCCGGATGGCCGGTCTATCTCGACAATCGTCCCTTGAACGGCGTGGCGGGATTTTATGTGCTGATGCCGTTCAAGCTGGCGGCGTCGGACACGGGTGTGGATAGTTATGTGCTGGTGGCGCGCGGCTGGCTGCCGCGCGATCCGGCCGATCGCAGCAAGCTGCCGTCTTATCCGACGCCAGCCGGCACAGTCGAGATAGAAGGGTTGGTCAGGCGCGATTTCGGCCATGTCCTGCAACTGGGAGATGCCGGTCCCTTGCGGCCCCAGGCGATTGTGCAAAACCTGGGAATCGATGAATTCGCCGCGGCCAGCAAATTCAGGCTGCAGCCGTTCGTGATTGAGCAAACCAGCAATGCAGACGATCATTTGCTGCGCGACTGGCCCAGGCCCTCGCTCGGTATCGAAAAACACCGCGGCTACGCGTTCCAGTGGTATGCGCTGGCCGTGATGGCCTTGATTTTTTTTGTTGTGACAGGATTTAGACGTGGATCAGAAAACACCAACAAGCCAGCCCAGTCCGGCTGACGACAAACAGCGCCGGAGCGGCCGCTGGAAACTGTTCGCGGTGATTGCGGTATGCGCAGCGCCGATGATTGCCTCCTATCTCACGTACTACGTGATCAAGCCGCAAAGCCGCAATAACTACGGCGAGCTGCTCGATCCGCGCAACTATCCCGTGCCCGATCTGGGCAGCACCGCGCTCGACGGCAAGCCGCTCACGCTGGACGCCTACCAAGGCAAGTGGCTGATGCTGCAGGCCGATGGCGGCGCTTGCCAGAAGGCTTGCCAGGACAAGCTGTTCGAAATGCGCCAGCTGCGCCTGATGCAGGGCAAGGAAATGGAAAGGATCGAGCGGGTCTGGCTGATTACCGACGACCAGCCTTTGCCAACCATGGTGATGCGCGAATACGACGGCACCAGGCTGCTGCGGGTCAAGCCGGACCTGCTGAAAGCCTGGCTGCCGACCGAGGCTGGCACCAGCGCCGCCGATCACATCTACCTGATCGATCCGCGCGGCCACCTGATGATGCGTTTCCCCAAGGACGCCGATCCGGGCAAGGTCAAAAAAGACTTGTCCAAGCTGCTGCGGGCTTCGGCGATAGGATGAGTTGCCGATGACAACGTCCATGTTAATCCAGCTCGGCAGCATGGGACTGCTGGTTGCCTTGCTGGCGTTCTGCGTGGTCTGGGTTTCCAGCGACACCAATAAATACCGCAAGCTGGTGTGGGTGACGCTGTTCCTGACCTTCGACCTGATCATGTTCGGGGCTTTCACCCGCCTCACCGATTCCGGCCTCGGCTGTCCCGACTGGCCCGGCTGCTACGGCCACTCCAATCCGCTGCAGGCGCACGCCCATATCAGCGCGGCGCAGGAAGCCATGCCGACCGGTCCGGTCACGGTCATGAAAGCCTGGATCGAGATGACCCATCGCTATTTCGCGATGGGAGTCGGCGTGCTGATCATCGCCTTGATGGTGATCGCCTGGATGCGCTGGTTCAAAACGCGCAAGCCGGCAGCAACGGCCCAGCGGGAGAGCAGGTTTTCACCTTGGTTTCCAACCTGGCTGTTTTTGTTCGTCTGCCTGCAAGGCGCGTTTGGCGCCTGGACCGTGACGCAAAAACTGCAGCCGGTGATCGTCACTACCCATCTGCTGCTTGGCCTGACCCTGCTGGCGATGCTGACCTGGCTGGCGGCGCGGCAAACCCGTCATTCGCCGGTAGCGGCCGGCGCCGGCGCCTTGGCCAAACCAGCCCTGGCCGGCCTGCTGCTGCTGGTTCTGCAGATTGCCCTGGGCGGCTGGGTAAGCACCAACTATGCTGCCCTGGCATGCACGGATTTTCCTGCGTGCCATGGCGCGCTGGTGCCGCAAATGGATTTCGCCAACGGCTTCACCCTGTGGCGCCACCTGGGCATGACCGCCGATGGCGAATTCCTGTCGTTCCAGGCCCTGACGGCAATCCACTGGACCCATCGCAGCTTCGCTTTCGTGGTGATCGCCTTCGTTGTCTGGCTGGCCTGCAAAGCCTTGCGCACCGAGGGTTTGCAAAACACCGGCCGCTGGCTGCTGATCGTTGTCGGCTTGCAATTGATTACCGGCTTGTCTACCATTTTCCTGAACTGGCCGCTGGCCATCGCCGTGGCGCACAACGGTGGTGCGGCGGCGCTGCTGCTGTTGCTGGTCATGTTAAACTATAAGACTAGACTTGCTCCTGGCGTATCCCCAATTTTGGGAGCCCGCCCAGTAATTGCTGACCGCCTCAACCCGCACCCATGACTGCTTTGACCGTACCACCTAATCGAATTGCCCAGTACTGGGCGCTGACCAAGCCGCGCGTTACGCAGCTGGCGGTGTTTTGCGCGGTGATCGGCATGTTCCTGTCGACACCCGGCTTGCCGGATTGGCAACGCTTGATCGCCGCCACCATTGGCATCTGGCTGCTGGCCGGCGCTGCTTTTGCCGTCAATTGCCTGGTCGAACGTGAAATCGATTCGCGCATGGCGCGCACCGCCCGCCGTCCCATGGCGCGCGGGGAAATCACCGTGCCGCAGACCCTGGTGTTTTCCGGCGTCATAGGTGGGCTCGGCATGTGGGTGCTGTACAACTTCGTCAATCCGCTCACCATGTGGCTGACCTTCGCCACGTTCGTCGGCTACGCCATCATCTACACCATCATCCTGAAACCGGCGACGCCGCAGAACATCGTCATCGGCGGCCTGGCCGGCGCCATGCCGCCGGCGCTGGGCTGGGCCGCGATCGCCAACGACGTGCCGATGCAAGCCTGGATCCTGGTGCTGATCATCTTTGTCTGGACGCCGCCGCATTTCTGGGCGCTGGCCATGTACCGGCGCGACGACTACGCGAAATCCGGCCTGCCGATGCTGCCGATCACGCACGGCATGAAGTTCACCCAGTTCCAGATCTGGCTCTACACGATCGCCCTGGTAGCCACCACCATGCTGCCGTTCGCGGTCGGCATGAGCGGCTTGATCTACCTGGCCAGCGCCGCGGTGCTGGGCTTGATCTTCCTCTGGTACGCATGGCAGATCTACCAGCACTACACTGACCTGATCGCACGCAAGACCTTCGCTTATTCGATCGTCTACCTGTCGCTGCTGTTCGCCGCCTTGCTGGTCGATCACTATCTCAAATTCTGAAAGCAAACATGAAGCGTGTTTTTACCGTGGCTGTCGCCGGCCTGCTGACGGCTTTGTCTTTAACCGCCTGCGGCGACAAATCTGCCGGCGGCGGCCAGGAAATGACACTGTCGCCTGCCAACAGCGCTTTCATCAACACCGACGTCACCGGCCTCGGCTACGCCCGCGATTTCGCGCTGACCGACCACACCGGCAAGCCGCGCACGCTGGCTGATTTCAAGGGCAAGGCGGTAGTCGTGTTTTTCGGCTACACCCAATGCCCGGACGTCTGCCCGACCACCATGGTGGAGATGGCCAATGTGATGAAGGAACTGGGGCCGTTGGCAGGCAAGGTGCAGGTCCTGTTCGTCACCGTGGATCCGGAGCGTGATACGCAGGAGCTGCTGTCCAAGTATGTGCCGGCGTTCGACCCGAGTTTTGTCGGCCTGTACGGCGACCAGGCGGCGACCGACAAGGTAGCCAAGGAATTCCGCGTGTTCTACCAGAAAGTACCCGGCAAGACCCCAGGCAGCTACACCATGGACCATACCGCCGGCAGCTACGTGTTCGATCCGGAAGGCCATATCCGCCTGTTCGTGCGCCACGGCCAGGGGCCGGATCCGATTGCCCATGATTTGAAACTGCTGTTGAAATAATCGATGTAGGCAGGCAATAAAAAAGGCAGCCACTGGCTGCCTTTTTCTATTTGCAATCGGTTCCTCAGGCAAACGCCGCCAGCGAACCCTTCATCTTCTTCAGCGCAACCGCCTCGATCTGCCGTATCCGTTCTGCCGATACGCCAAACTCGTCCGCCAGTTCATGCAAGGTGGCGCCGGAGCCGTCGTCGTTGGCCAGCCAGCGGGCTTCGACGATACGGCGCGAGCGGTCGTCCAGCTTGCTCAGTGCCGATTCCAGTCCTTCCGACTGCATGCGGTCGTAGCGTTGCGCTTCCAGCACTTTGCTTGGCTCTTGCGCTTCGGTCGACAGGTAGGCGATCGGTGCAAACTTGTCATCGTCGTCATCGGTCGGCGCTTCCAGCGCGATGTCGCGGCCGGTCAGGCGCGTTTCCATCTCGATCACTTCTTCGCGCTTGACGTTGAGGGTCTTGGCCAGCGCATCGACCTGGGTCGGCGTCATGGCGTCCAGGCCTTCCTTATGGCTGCGCAGGTTGAAAAACAGCTTGCGCTGCGCCTTGGTGGTGGCAACTTTCACCAGGCGCCAGTTTTTCAGGATGTATTCATGCATTTCGGCCTTGATCCAGTGCATGGCGTACGACACCAGCCGTACCCCTTGGTCCGGATCGAAACGCTTGACGGCTTTCATCAGGCCGATATTGCCTTCCTGGATCAGGTCGGCATGCGGCAAGCCGTAGCCGAGATAACCGCGGGCGATGGAAACCACCAGGCGCAAATGCGACAGCACCAGCTTTTGGGCGGCGCCGAGGTCGTTCTTGTCGCGCAATTGTTGCGCTAAAGAAATTTCTTCATCATGTGTCAACATCGGCAGGCGATTCACCGCCGATATATACGCGTCAATATTTCCCAGCGTACCGGAAAAGCCGAGCGCCAGGGCACTGGTGTCGGTGGGCATTAAAGCAGTGTTGACTGATGGATTCTTCATTCTTTCTCCTTGCTGTCCGGCCAGCTTAAGCTGCCGGTAGATCAACGATCAGACGTTTGACTTGAATATATTAGCACTCTCTATAGTCGAGTGCTAATAGGATTTGTTAAAGAGTGTACATAGGCTGGTGCTATCGATATTTTTCTTTTGATTGTTCGAAGCAAATACTTAGAGACGGGAATCCAGCGAAAGTTGCGTCCATATTAAAGCAAATGCTGCATAGCCGCACGACGCCTCCGAAAACAGCCGTCAGAGGACCAGGTCCGGGGTCAGTTCGAGAAAATCGTCGTAGGGAGGATGGCACAGGAAATCGCGCAGCCGCGGCAGGTGCGTGCTGTCGGCGATGCCGATGTAGATGCGCGCCGGGGGTTTGCGCAGCAGGCGGTTGAGGGTGACGCGCAGGGTCAGGTTGCCGATGCAGCAAAAGCAGCCGGGTGCGATCCGTTTGATGTCGAGATCTTGCGCGAGCCCTGGCGGCAGCGCCGCTGTTTTGCCGTCAGGCAGGCCTTCCAGTATGAGCGCGGTGCTGAGGTGGACGCCGCTGCGTTCTGACGTCACCCCGAGTTCTTGCTCCAGGGCGGAATAGATGGCGGCTTCGCGCATGCCGGCCGAGCCGCCGCTGACCAGGGTGGTGAGGGTCATCCGCCTTTTTTCGACAACTTTCCGGGGTCAACCCCGAGCTGCTTCAGTTTGCGGTACAGGTGGGTGCGTTCCAGCCCGGTTTTTTCCGCTACCCGGGTCATGCTGCCGCTTTCGCGGATCAGGTGGTATTCAAAGTAAGCGCGCTCGAAAGCATCGCGCGCCTCGCGCAGCGGCAGGCCGAACGAGGATGAGAACAGGCTCTCGGACGAGGCCGCGACCGATGGCAGGGCCGCGATGTGCGTTGCTTCCGACGAAGCCGGATTGTTAAAGACGCCGGCAGTAACCACCGTGTCGTTCAATTCATTGGAGGAGGCTGCCGGCTGCGGATACAGGGTTGGCGCGCGGGCGGTCTTGGGACCTTGCGACAAACCTTGCTGGACTGCTTTCAGCAGCTTTTGCAGGGCAATAGGTTTTTCCAGGAAGTTCAGGGCGCCGATGCGGGTCGCTTCTACCGCGGTATCAATAGTGGCGTGGCCGGACATCATGATGACAGGCATGGTCAGCAAGCCGTCGCGCTGCCATTCCTTCAAGAGCGTGACGCCGTCGGTATCCGGCATCCAGATATCGAGCAGCACCAGATCGGGTACGCCGCCCTGACGAAATTCGCGAGCCTGTTGTGCATTTTCCGCGGCGGTTACTACATGCCCCTCGTCACCTAAAATTTCCGAGAGCAATTCCCGAATTCCCATTTCGTCGTCAACGACTAGGATGTTAGCCATGCGGTAGCCTTCCCATTTCCTGTTGCATCAAATCCCACTGTATGGACTGTTCGGACAGCCCAGTTAAGTTATCAATGTCTATTTGTTTTATTTCCGCGTCCGGATACATATGCTATATCAGCAATTCGCCAATTTGCAGCTGTTCTTGATCAAATTATGGCTGAATCATCACTCGTGGCTAACTTTAACAGCAAAATCAGGATTTTTGCGCCCTTTGTGTCGCTTCGGTTCTGCAGATCGATGCGGCCGCCGTGTTCGTCGATGATTTTTTTCACCATCGGCAAACCCAGGCCGGTGCCGCGCGGCTTCGACGTGACGTAGGGTTCGAATGCCCTGGCCAGTATCTTGGGCGAGAATCCCGAGCCGTTGTCGGTAATCGACAGCCGCACAGCGGTGCGCGACAGGCCATCCGAGCTCTGGTAGCTGACCCGCTCGGTGACCAGGTCGATGCGCGGCGGCGTGGCGTTGTCGCTGCGGTCGAGGACAGCGTCCTGGGCGTTTTGCAAAAGATTATGGATCACTTGCCGCAGCTGGGTGGCGTCGCCCATGATCAGCGGCAGGTCCGGCGCCAAGGATGCATGGATCATATCGCGTTCGTCGCCGGCCAAGTAGAGATGCAGGATTTCCGCCACCAGCACGTTCAGGTCGAGCTCGCCCAACACCGCCGGCGGCGTCTTGGCGTAGTCGCGGAAATCGTCCACCATGCGTTTCATCGCAGCCACCTGGTTAACAATGGTGTCGGTGCTTTTCTTCAGGATCGCGGCGTCCTGGGTCATCAGCTTGTCTTCCAGTTTCATCTGCAGCCGTTCGGCCGAGAGCTGGATCGGCGTTAGCGGATTCTTGATTTCATGCGCCAGGCGGCGCGCCACTTCGCCCCAGGCGATCGAGCGCTGGCCTGAGATGACGTCGGAGATATCGTCGAACACCACCACGTAGCCGGCGCGGTTTTCGACCGGCAGGCGCGAACCGCGCGCCAGCAGGGTGATGTCGTCGCTGTCGCTGTTCTCGCCGCTGTCGACCCGGCGCGGGATTTCGATCTGCTGCTGCCAGTGCAGCAGCTCGGCGCCGATCTTGCCGGTGGCGAATTGCGCGTTCTGTTCGGAAAAGGCGTTGATGATGACTTCCGCGAAATGCGCCAGGCCGTCGATGATTGTGAGCGGCTGGCCGATGTGCGGCGAAAAATCGTATTGCAGGATGCGGGCTACCGACTGGTTGCTGGTGACCAGGCGGAAATCGCCGTCCAGCACCATCACCCCGGCCGACATGTTGGCCAGCACCGATTCCAGGTAAGCCTTGGCGTTTTCCAGTTCGCTGCGGTTTTTTTCCACCGCGGCGCGGGCGTCGTAGAGCTGGCGCGTCATCAGGTTGAAAGACTGGGTCAGGACACCCAGTTCGTCTGAGGTAGCGACGATCGGCCGCGGCGACAGGTTGCCTTCAGCCACCGCCTTGGTGCCTTCCGCCAGCAGCAGCAAGGGCTTGGCCAGGTCGGTGGCGATCAGGAAGGCGCTGACGATGGCGCTGAACACCGCCAGCAGCAAGGTCAGGGTCAGGGTCATTACGTACATCTTGCGCAAGCCGGAACGGCTTATCGAGCGCTCTTGATATTCGGAGGAGGTAGAAGCCAGGATGCCGATGTTGGAGGCCAGGTAGGCCGGCACCGGCTGCACCATTTGCAGGAAATGGGTTTCGTTTTGCAACGAAGAACTTCTTAGCGGCGCCGGGATTTCGACTACCACGTGCTGGCGCAGGTTGGCGGTTTCATTGCCGGTTGCCGGCTTGCCTGGGTTGTTGCCGGGAGCATCAAAATCGCTTTCCGTTTCGGCAAAACCGCGCGGCAGGCGGGCCCGCTGCAGCATCGAGGCGGTCGGCAGGTTAGGCACCAGCGTGCCCAGGTGGCCGCCGACGGACGCGATGACCTGGCCGCTGGCGGTAACAATCGATGCCTCCAGGTTCTGGTCGCTAAGCCGGCCCAGCTGGGTCGCTTGCGCCGAGTTGGAGAGCTCGGACCATTCGGCCGCCAGCGTGTGCGCCCTGGCGCTGAGGTCGCTGAGCGATGCATCCAGCGCCGCATGGCTCAGGTTGACGCCGGCCTGCAGGGCGGTTTCGACATGCACGTCAAACCAGGATTCGATCGAACGCGACACGAATTGCAGCGACACCACGTAAATCACGGCCCCCGGCAAGATGCCGATCAGCGCAAACATGAGCACCAGCTTGGCAGTCAGGCGCGAGCCGAATTTTCCGCGTTTGTAGCGATTGTAGAGTCGTCCGAGCAGCAGGCAGACCAGCACAAACAGCGCTACCGCCACCAGCGCGTTCAAGCCCAGCAGCCAGGGATAGTGCTTGTCGAAAAAATCCGAATTGGCCGAGGCCGACGACAGCAGGAACAGCAGGATGCTGGCGACGGCGCCGCCGACCACCAGCAGATAGCGTAACGCGCGCGACACGGCTATTCCACCTTGTAGTTGAAACTCTTCCAGTCGGAAGAAAAGCGCCAGTCGCTATTGTTGAGGGCGTTAACCTGGAACGGCTTGGACAGCAGCCCGAGGTCGAGGCCCATGCGCACCGCGACCCGGTACACCTCGCCCTGCTTGAGCGCGCTCTTGTCGGCGATCAGCCAGCGGCTGGGGCGGCGGATCAGGGACAGGGCGTCGTCCAGGGTATTGAAGCTCTGCTGCAGGCTGCCGTTGATGGCGACGTTGTAGCGGCGCGTGATGACGTTGTATTGCAGGCGGATGGTCTGGGTGGCGGTAATCGCCTTTTCATCGAACCAGTACCAGCGCGGCCGCGTCAGTTCGACGTCGGTGGTGAAGTACAGGGTGACGCCGCGGTTGACCACATCCTCCAGGCCGCGGTTGAGGTCGAAGGAAAACGTTGCCGACAAGCGATAGCCGTCGTCGCCGGCTTCGATGTGGGCCTGACTCAATTCAACGCCGTCCGATGCATAGCTGGATGGCGGGCTAAAAGACAGAGCCAGCAGCAGGGCCAGCAGCCAGTATTTTATGAATTGAGGCAATGGTCGTGTCACTGGTTTCGGGTATGGTAAAAAAGTTATGGCAAAAGGGTTGCAGTACTACACATGCTTCAGCACTTCTGGAACAGCGCGTAAAACAAGCCATCGTGATCTTGTCCGGCATCGGCGGTCGGCAGCAGCTGGCCCGGCGCCGGCAGCCTGCGCGCATTGTTGCGCGCAGCAAAGGCTACTGCCTGGGCTTCCGATTCTTGTGGCCATACGGAACATGTTACGAGTAACAATTTACCATCCGGGCGTAGCATCTGCCAAAGATTGTCCAGAATCTTTGCCGAAAGTGTTGCAAGTTGCTCGGTATCGGTCTTGCGCCGCAACCAGCGTATGTCGGGATGGCGGCGCACGATGCCGGAGGCAGTGCAGGGGACATCGGCCAGGATGCGGTCGAAGAGCTGGCCGTCCCACCAGTCGTCGCCCTGGCTGCCGACGCTGGCATCGCCCAGTTGCAGTTTTGCCTCCAGTTGCAGGCGCTGCAGGTTCTGGGTAATGCGTTGCAGGCGCTTAGGATTGTTGTCGAGCGCGGTCAGGTCGACCTCGGCGGTTTCCAGGATGTGGCAGGTCTTGCCGCCAGGGGCGGCGCAAGCGTCCAGCACCCGCATGCCGTCCTGCAGGTCGAGCAGCGGTGCGGCAAGCTGGGCGGCGGCGTCTTGCACCGAGGCCAGGCCGTCTTCAAAGCCGGGGATCTGGGCCATCGGCATCGCCGTGTCCATGCGTATTGCATCCGGGCCGATTTGGCGCGCCGTTATCGCGTGGCTGGCCAGGGTTTCCAGGTAAGCGGCTACCGAAGTCTTGCGGCGGTTGACGCGCAAGGTCAGCGGCGGCGCCGTATTGCCGGCAGTGAGGATGGCTTGCCATTGCTGCGGATAGGCAGCTTTCATGCGGTCTATCCACCACACCGGATAATTCCACAAGCCGAACGGCGTCTTGACGGCAACTGCCACCAGCGCATCGCGTTCGCGCAGGAAGCGCCGCAGCACCGCATTCACCATGCCTTTGGCGTGGGCCATCTGGGGATCGGAAGAGACTGCGGTGACAGCCTGGTTGACCACCGTGAAATTCTCATATGCCGGATCGTCGACGTCAGCCAGCAAGCACAGTGCGGCGCACAGCAGGCAATGCAGCAAGGTCGGCTCCGGCGGCCGGCTGGCCAGGTTGCCGAGCAGGGTTTCGGCGCGGCCGATGCCGCGCATGGTGCGGTAGGCGATGTCCTGGATCGCGCCGCGCGTTGGCGCCGGCGCTGCCGATTGTGCAAATACCTGGGTCAGCGCCTGCGGCAGCGCCGCGCCGTCGCGCACCAGGGCGATGGCTTGGGCTGCGCCTAACAGGCTAAAGGCGAGAGAGTCTTTTTTAAGGGTCGAATAGGTCACAAGTGGTTCAGGTCTGTTCTGCGGGTAATAGTTGTCGGAAAATCGGATCTTGCTCAGTTTTTGGTTAAAGCCAGTTTGATGCCCAGCGCAATAAAGGCGGCGCCCACTGTGCGTTCCAGCCAATGCTTGATTTGCGGATTGTTGCTGGCGTGCCGTGTCAGGGTGCCGGCCAGCATGGCGGTGCCGCTGTTCCAGCACAGCGTGACGACCGAAAACACCGCGCCCAGCACCAGGAAGGCAGCGATCTTGTGCGGCGAATCGTGGCGCACGAACTGCGGGAAAAAGGAGAGGAAAAACAAGATCACCTTGGGATTGAGCACATTGGTGATCAGGGCTTGCACAAAAATCGTCTTGTGCGAACGCAGGTCCAGCTGCGGCGGCTGTTCGCTGGCTGCTGCTTTCTTGCTGAGCAGCATCCTGATGCCGAGGTAGACCAGGTAGGCGCCGCCCGCCAGCTTGACGGCCATGAAGGCGGTGGCGGAGGCTGCCAGCAGCGCCGTCAGGCCAAAAGCCGACAGGGTCGCGTGGATGCAGCAGCCGGCTGTGATGCCGAGCGCCGACAGCAGGCCGGCGCGCCGGCCCTGGGCGACGCTGCGGCCGACGATATAGGCGGTATCCGGGCCGGGAGTGGCGTTCAGCAGCAGGACAGCCATCAGGAACAGGCCAAAATCAGTAATGCCGAAGGAGATCATAACGACGCAGCTAGACAGGAAGGTAACAACGCGATTGTAGCGGGGATATGGTCGCTCACCTACAGTTAGGTCGCGATTGTGGCGGGAAAAAGTGAAATTTCAGGATTGCTTGACAGCAATAATCTTTTGCCATAACGGATTAGCCTGGCAATAGAGCAAGATGTCTGGCCGGCAACTTCTGCGGTTGACGAATAACTTCAGTCAGCCAGGGCGGGATGGACTGCCGCCGGCGGCTGCAGCATGTATTGCGCCTCAAGCCAGCGGCGCACATCTGCAAATACCCGTTCCGCGCCGACTTCGTTGAAAATCTCGTGGTACATGCCGTCATAGTCGCGGAAGGTGACGATGGCAGGCGGCAAGGCAGCAAAAAAACGGCGGCTGCCGTCGGGATCGATGATGCGGTCGTCGCCGGCGATCACCAGCAGCGTCGGGATCGCCAGGGTCTGCGCCTGGCCCAGGACGAACTCTCCCGAGCGCAGCATGCTGTTCAGCAGGCGCGCGGTGATCTTGTTATGCACCAGCGGATCGGCGCTATACGCTTTGGCGATTGCGGGATCGTGCGACAGGTGGCTGACGTCCAGGCCGTTGGGCACGGCCACGCCGGGAGCCGCCAGCGACATCAGCCTGAGCAGGCCGAGCTGCACCCGGTTCAGGCGCAAGGCCAGTCCGGGTGAGGATAAAACCAGGCCGCGCAGCGGCGCCATCGCAGCTAGCGCGAAGCGGGCCGCAAACAGGCCGCCCATGCTATGGCCGAATAAAAAGGGTGCATTGCCTGCCAGCGCCGGATAATCCAGTTGCGCCTGGCGGTTGAAGTCGTCCAGCACCAGCCGGGCGTCGCGCAGCAAGGCGGATTCGTCCGGCACATCGCCGCGCGGTCCGCCGGAACGGCCGTGGCCGCGGTGATCGTAGCTGCGCACCAGCAGGCCGCAGCGATTGAAAAAACGTATTACATGGGCATAGCGCCCGGCATGTTCGCCCAGTCCGTGCATCAGCAGGATGCTGCCCGCCGCCGGCACGCCAGCAGCTGGCGGCCAGTCGGCGACGAAGAGAGGGATGCCGTCTGCGGTCGTAAGCTGTCGCTCAAGACCTGAGGTCATCAAACGCCCCAGAGCACGTCGTTATTGTGCTTGTGCGCTTCGCGCAGCATTTCCAGCAAAGGATAGATCTTGTTGGCGAAGTTGACCGTCTGCACCGGTTCATGGCCGCTGTCGTCGCCAGCCTCGTTGTGATGGGCTGCGATGTCGTGCTGCACGCTGTCCGATGCCGGATGGGCGCGGCTTTCCGATGTTTCCGCTTCCAGCTTGGCGATCGCTGCCGCGCCTTCTTCGGCGGTGATGACGCCGATCTTCACATCTTTATTCAGCAGGTCGAGGATGCGCTTGGCATCGTAGTCGAACATGGTGACTTCGGCCGACGCCTTGGATTTGAATGTAACTAACATAAAACCTCAGAATATTGTTTTTGATGAAAAAAGACATTGTACAGAATACCCCTTTGTCGGGGGGCTTGCCACTGCTGTCACCGCTGGTTACAGAGCAGGGCGGCCGGTCGCATTATTGCATCAATGCTAATCATGTTTGAACGAAGAGATGAAAGTCTCTGCATTTTCCCGTGAGACGGCTTTTTCCGGCCCCATCACGATGACCTGGTAGATTTCCTTGTCCTTGCTGACAAAATGCCCGTACAGGATTTCCGGTTTGCCGCCCGGGGTGGTGCCGACCGCTTCGACCTCGATGCTGGCCGAGAGTCCCTGCGTACCGCTGGCAGCCGCGGTTGTTTTTTCCGCCCTGACGGTGCCGTTGATGTTCTTCACCAATGCGGTTTTCATCGCGTTCAATGCCGCTTGCGCCTTGGCGGCGTCGGGCACGGTGGCGCTGCCGACCGCGAACACCGTGTCATCCACCTTGGCGGCGGTCATGGTCATGGTGACCGGCGTGCCGTCGAGATCGATGGGGCGCGCGAAGGTCGACGGCTTGGCTGGCAGCAGGACGCTGTAAGGCGCGTCCTTGCTGCGCACTTCGCGCCAGTTGAACTTGGGGGAACAGGCCAGCAATACCAGTACGGAACAGGCAAGCAACAGGCGGGAAGGCAAGGTAAGCACAGGTTTCACGAAATGGCGCAGCGGCTGCGGAAATGGAAGCAGCCCCTATGGTATCTGATGCTGGAAGGTGCGCACACCGAAAACTATGCCTATGCATAACAGCGCCACGCCCGCCATGACCTGCAAGCCTGGCACCGCGTCGCGGAAAATGAAGGCATACAGCAGCGCCGCCAGGGTTTCGAACACGATCAGCTGCGCCAGCAGCGCGGTCGGCAGATGCTGGCTGGCCTTGTTCCAGAGCAGGGTGCCGATCCAGGAGGCGCTCAGGCCGATCACCAGCATCAGGCCGACAAACTGCAGCGGCCGCGGTCCGAACGGAAAGGCGTAGCTGCCGCCCGTCAGTTTCTGGTAGGCGCCATAGCCGAACAGCCCGGCCAGCGCCAGCGGCAAGACCGCCAGGCCCTGTGCGGTAGCCCAGGTGGAAGGGCTGATATGCGGATGGGCGCGCAGGTAGCGGGCATTGACGATCGGATACCAGGTCCAGGCCGCGACCGCGCCCAGCGCGATCAGGCAGCCCAGCACGTAGTCGCCGGTCGAGCGTGTATTGCCGGCGCCCGCCAGCCGCATATGCGCCAGCTCGGCGGCGTTGACGCACAGGATGCCGACCAGGATGATCAGCAGCGACGGCGCCAGCCGCCGCCAGGCGACGCTTTCCGCCGCATGTCCCGGCGACCAGTTGGAAAAGACGGAAATCACCACCGGCAGGGTGCCGATCAGCATGGTCGGCAGCGGCGCATCCGCCAGCTGGATCGCAGTCGCCAGCGCTGCGTAATACAGCAGGTTGCCGACCAGCGAGAGTTTCAGCGCGGCGCGCCAGTCGGCCCGGGTCAGCGCGGCTATGCGCTTGCGGTCAAGCAGGGCGGGCGCCAGCGCGATCAGGCCGAACGCCACGTAACGGCCGAACGACAGCATCAGGCCGGGGTAGTCGGGCAGTATCAGGGGCGCGATGAACACCAGGCCCCACATCATTCCTGCGCCCAGGGCGCATAACAGGCCGGTCAGCATAGGGCGGCTTCCGGCAGCGGTGCAGTTAATCGAGGCGATGCCATAAAAAGGTCGGGGACGAGTGATGAGATTTACCCATCATGCCTATCTTTAGCCCAGCGGTCTTGTACCAATTTGCTGTTGATACTGGGCCGGCGTGACGCCATAGGCGCGCTTGAACCAGCGCGTCAGGTGGCTCTGGTCGGCCAGCCCGACCGCGGCGGCGGCGTCGGTCGGGGTGCTGCGCTGGGCCAGCAAGGTCTTGGCGCGTGTGGCGCGGCGCGCTTGCAGATATTGGTGCGGGGTGGCGTGGAACGCGGCCGAGAAGGCCCGCACGAAATGAAAGACAGACATGCCGGCTTCGGTCGCCAGGGTGTCGATATGCAGGGTCTGGTCCAGGTTGGCTTCGATGCAGTCGAGGACGCGCCGCATCGCCAGCATGCGTTGCGGCTGGCCGGGCTTCAGTATGGAAACCGGGCGCAGGTTCTTGCCGTAGCGCTGTGTGACAGCGTCTATCAACACCGTGAAATGCGATATGAACGCGAGATCGTCGGGCGCCTGCCACATGCGCTTGAACAGCAGCTGGAAACTGTCGGCCAGCTGGGGATCGTGGGCAGTGGCGGCAGCGAAATAAACTTCGCTGCCGGTCAGCTCGCGCAGCAGCTGCGGTTCGATGAACAGCATCTGGTAAGTCCAGCCGGCGGCGATCTCGGCGTGGCCGTCATGCAGTTCGTCAGGATTCAACAGCACCAGCGTGCCGGCCGGGGCCACATGCTGGGAACCCTTGTGGCGGAAACGCTCGACGCCGGTTTCAATCGCGCCCAGCGAGTAGGCGTCGTGCACATGCGGCGCGAACTCGTGGTCGACCAGCCGCGCCGAATACAATTCCACGCCCGGCAAATGCGGGCTGGTCTTGAAGGTGACGAATTCGGATGGATGGTGGAACACGCTGGCCTCGGAGCCTGGTTCAGGCCAGGCGGGCCAGATGGCGCCGCACCGACAGCAACGCACCGGCCAGGCCGAGGCCGGCGCTGATCGCCAGCAGCGCCAGGCTGGCGATCCAGTTCAGCGGCAGCAGGCGGAATTCGGATGCGTACAAGCGGGCGAACTCGGCGATCGCCTGGTTCAGCGGCTGCAGGCCCAGCGCCACCGCGCCCAGCGCCAGTCCGCCGGCGCACAGGCCGAGCAGCGCGCCGGTGTAATAAAACGGCCGGTGGATGAACGCATCGGTAGCGCCGACCAGCTTGGCGACCGCGATTTCTTCGCGCTGGGTCAGCACTTGCAGGCGCACGGTATTGAACACCACGGCCACCACCACCACCGCCAGCGTGGCCGCCAGGAACATCAGCACCAGGCGCAATATTCCCAGCAGCGCCGCCAGCCGCTTGACCCATTCGGAATCGACCTGCACCGTGTCGACCCCGGGCAAGGCCTTGAGGTCAGCCGCAATGGTGTCGATGCGGGCAGCATCGGGCGCATCGTGGAAGCCGGCCAGTTTCAGCACATACGCGTCCGGCAAAGGATTCTGGCCCAGGGTGGTCAGCGCGTCGTCCATGCCGGTCTTGTTTTTCAGGCTGATCAAGGCGTCTTCGCGCGGAATGAACACGACTTTGGCCGAGCTGTGGTGCTGCTGCAGGACGGCGTCGATCGGCTTGGCCAGTGCGGCGGTCTTGTCGCGCGCGGCATCCAGCGCCATGAAGATGCTGATCTCGGGCTCTACCGCCAGCTGCTCGGAGACCGGGCGCACGTTCTCGATCAGGGTCAGGCCGCCGAACGGCAGCGCCAGCGCAATCGCCACCACCAGCACATTCAGCGCAAAGCCGCCGGGCGCCTTGAACAGGTGGGTGAAGGCGTCGCTGATGGCGAACAGGTGTTGTCGCAGCCAGCTCTTCATGCTGCACCTCCGACTGCGGAATTCTGCCAGTGGTCGACGATCTGGCCCTGGTCCAGGAACACCACGCGGTTGGCGCTGTTGAGGAATTGTTCGTCATGGGTGGAAATCAGGCAGGTCACGCCGGCCGCGTGGAACGACCTGAGCGCATCCAGCACCTTGTTGGCGTTGTCGCGGTCAAGGTTGGCGGTCGGTTCGTCGGCCAGGATGATTTGCGGCCGGTTGACGATGGCGCGGGCGATCGACACGCGCTGCTGTTCGCCGCCGGACAGGGCTTGCGGATCGGTGGCCGCCTTGTCCAGCAGGCCGACCTTGTCGAGCGCGGCCTGGGCCCGCTTCTCGGCTTCGGCGCGGGTGGCGCCGGTGACCAGCAACGGCAGCATGACATTGGCCAGCACGCTGCGGTCCTGCAGCAGCTTCTGCTGTTGCAGGATCAAGCCGAGGTTGCGCCGCAGGTAAGGCAGGCCGGAAGATTTCAGTTTGCCGACGTTGGCGCCGCTGACAGTCAGCGTGCCGCTGCTGGGACGTTCGATTGCAGCGATCAGGTTGAGCAGCGTGGTCTTGCCGGCGCCGGACGGGCCGGCCAGGAAAATCAGGTCGCCCTTGTTAACCGTCAATGTGATATCGCGCAGTGCGACCACGTCGCGCGTATATTTCTTGGAGACCTGGTTGAATTCAATCATGGAATGTTAGGGCCTGTCATCAATAATTGGCTTGAAGTTAACTCAGCAGTGCATCCACAAATTCAGCCGCGTCAAACGGCTGCAAATCTTCGATCTGTTCGCCGACGCCGATGAAGTACACCGGGATCGCGCGGGTGGTGGCGATGGCCGCCAGCACGCCGCCCTTGGCGGTGCCGTCCAGCTTGGTGATCACCAGGCCGGTCAGCCCCAGCGCATCGTCGAACGCCTTGACCTGCGCCAGCGCGTTCTGGCCGGTGTTGCCGTCGATGACCAGCAATATCTCATGCGGCGCGGTGGCCATGCCCTTGCCGATGACGCGCTTGATTTTCTTCAGCTCGTCCATCAGGTGCAGCTGGGTCGGCAGGCGGCCGGCGGTATCGACCATCACTACGTTGGTGCCGCGCGCCTGGGCCGAATGCACGGCGTCGAACGCCACCGCGGCCGGATCGCCGGATTCCTGCGCGATCACGGTGACGTTGTTGCGCTCGCCCCAGATCGTCAGCTGCTCGCGCGCCGCGGCGCGGAACGTATCGCCGGCGGCCAGCAGCACCGACTGCTTGTGCGCTTGCAGATGCTTGGCCAGCTTGCCGATGGTGGTGGTCTTGCCGGCGCCGTTGACGCCGGCGATCATCATCACCAGCGGCTGGTGCTGGTCCAGCACCAGCGGCTTTTGCAATGGGCTGAGTAAATCGATCAGCAAGGTGCGCAGCGCCGCCTTGACCTGGGCCGCCTCGGTCAGCTTGTCTTCCTTGACTTTCTTTTTCAAGGCGTTGAGCAGGAAATGGGTAGCGTCGACGCCGGCGTCGGACACCAGCAGCGCCGATTCCAGCTCCTCGTACAGGTCGTCGTCGATCTTGGCGCCGACGAACAGGATGCTCAGGTTGGACGAGGTTTTCGACAGCCCCGTTTTCAGGCGCGACAGCCAGGAGCGTTTTTGTTCCGCCGCCACCGGCGCGGAAACGATCTCGATTTCTTCCGCCGGCACGGCGTTCACGGCAGCCGGAGGCGGCGCGTCAGGGACAGCAACCGCCGCAGCCTCCGCGGCATCGGCCTGTGGCAGCGCCTCTGGCGCGGAAGATTCCGGCAAGGGCGTGACTTCGGGTTTTGGTTTTTTCTTGAAGAAGCTAAACATCTGAGGCCTGATCTGTAAGGCGGTGAAATAGGGCGCTGCAGCAGCCTTTCGGAGGCGGCTGCACAAGAGGTACAATCCCCGGCATTCTATCAGAGCGCAGGCCATCAAATCAGGGATAGCCCGGTGCGTAGAAGCTATTGACGGATTTCCGGCAAATTTTCCCATCTTTATTAAACTTAATGAAAAAACCAAGCAGCAAAAAGCCGCCGAAGACCCCGGTGCACGCCATCAAACCACCCCTGGCGCGCCAGGTCCGCATCATTGGCGGCGCCTGGAAACGCACGCCTTTGGCCGTGCTGGACAGCGAAGGCTTGCGGCCGACGCCGGACCGGGTGCGCGAGACCCTGTTCAACTGGCTGACGCACTTGCTGGACGGCAACTGGAGCACGATACGCTGCCTCGACCTGTTTGCCGGCACCGGCGCGCTGGGTTTTGAAGCCGCCAGCCGCGGAGCGCTGGAAGTGACCATGATCGAGCACAATACGCCGGCGGCGCGCCAGCTGGAAACCACCAAGGCCAAGCTGGACGCGAGCCAGGTGCGGATCCTGCGCAGCGATGCGGTCACCTGGCTAAGCAAGGCTCGCATCGAGGCCGGCGCCGCGGCCGTTGCAGATTCTGCGCGCTTCGACCTGATTTTCCTCGACCCGCCCTACCAGCAGGGCTGGCTGGAAAAAGTGCTGCCGCTATGCCAGGGTTTGCTGGCCGAGCACGGTTTGCTGTACCTTGAATCTGAATTCGCGCTGCAGGAGGACGCTCTGCCGGCCTGGCTGGGCGGCTGGCAGCTGCTGCGGGCGGACAAGGCTGGTATAGTGTTTTACCACTTGCTGAAAAGGCAAGTGCATTCTGCCTGATGCAAATTCAGGCATAATGCGCGATCTGATTGGGGGAAGAAAGATGGTCACAGCTGTTTATCCAGGTACGTTCGATCCGCTCACGCGCGGCCATGAAGATCTGGTGCGTCGTGCATCCGGGCTGTTTGACAAGCTGGTGGTAGGCGTCGCCGACAGCAAGAACAAGAAACCGTTTTTCTCTCTGGAAGAACGGCTGTCGATCGCCAACGAAGTGTTGGGCCATTACCCCAATGTGCAGGTGGAAAGCTTTTCCGGCCTGCTCAAGGATTTCGTGCGCCAGCATGATGCCAACGTCATCGTGCGCGGCTTGCGCGCGGTTTCCGACTTTGAGTTCGAGTTCCAGATGGCGGGCATGAACCGCTACCTGCTGCCGGATGTGGAAACCCTGTTCCTGACGCCGTCCGACCAGTACCAGTTCATCTCGGGCACCATCGTGCGCGAGATCGCCACGCTGGGCGGCGATGTCTCCAAATTCGTCTTCCCTTCGGTCGAAAAATGGCTGAAGGAAAAGCTGGACGCCCAGCAGCCCTGAGCAGCTCGGCAGCGGCGGATCCCCAACGGGATTAAAATGGCGGCAAGGCAGTAAGGCGGGATCACCTGGTCCCGCGGCAACTTGAGTAGAGTAGTGAAATGGCTTTATTGATCACCGACGACTGTATTAATTGCGACGTATGCGAGCCCGAGTGCCCGAACGGCGCGATTTACATGGGACCGCTGATTTACGAAATCGATCCGCATAAATGCACCGAGTGCGTCGGCCATTTCAACGAACCGCAATGCCAGCAGGTCTGCCCGGTCAGCTGCATCCCGCTGGATCCGGCCTGGCATGAATCCAAGGAACAGCTGCAAGCCAAGTACGAGCGCTTGCAGGCCGAGCTGGCGGTGCCCGCCGTCAAGCCGCAGTAACCTCTCTAGAACGCCAGTTCACCCTCGATGTCCTGCCCGATGCGCAGGATCGCGCCATTCCCCTCTCGCACTATCATGTTGACGCCGAAAGTGACGGCGCCGTCGACACGCGGGTTGGCGCGGTAGGTCAGCAGGATATCCATCGGATCGGGGCCGATTTCTCCGCTGGCCTGGTCGATGGCCGGCATCGGGCAGCGCGTGCAGGGTTTTACCGGCTGCAGGCAGACTGGCCCGGCCTGCAGCGTTTCCAGGAAATCCTCTTCAAAAGCGTCCACGCCATCGATCACGATGTTTGGCCGGAAACGGTTCATCGGCAATGGCGTCCGGCCCTGCGCCTGCAGTTTCCGGTTCAGGTCGTCCAGCGACCCCTGCGATATCAGCAGCATCGGATAGCCGTCGGCAAAGCGGGTCGGCGCATCTGCATCGAGCGTCCACTTTTTGCTGGCCAGGCGCCTGGCCGCAGGGTCGAAGCGCACCAGCCTGCAGGGCTGTCCCAAGACACGCGAGAACCAGCCGGCAGCGTCGTCGCCGCAGTCGTGGGCGCTCAGGTTGTCGTCCCAGACGGTCACCGCCAGCGATGCCGCCTGCGCGCGATCGAGCGGCGCGGTCGGAACCGGCAGCGGCGGCATGCCGGGTGCTTGCACGGTCATGGCGCCGGCTTGCAAGGCCGGCACGATCAGGGCCATGGCAGGATGGCTGCGCTGCGACAGGAACTGTCCGCCGCTGTCGACCACCATCCATTCACGGTCGTGCGCATGTTGATGGCTGAGGCCGGCGGCGGTGACGGTGGCGGCCTGCAAGGCAATGCCGGCGCAGGATTTGATCGGGTACAGCGTGAGCGAAGTAATGGTAGGCATGGATTTTTATTCTGTTGAGTCTGATAAGATTGCGCCCAGCCATTCCTGGAACTCGGCGATGGTGGCTGTCTTTTCTGTATCGAAGGGCGAAACCGAGAAGTAGTTGCCGCGGGCCGGGGCGGTGATGTCGAACAGCCGCACCAGGCGGCCATCGGCCAGATGGTTGCGCACCAGGCAGCTGCGCGCCAGCGCGATGCCCTGGTCGGCAGCGGCGGCGTCCAGCAGGTGCATGGGGTCGTCGTACACCGGACCGGTCCGCGGTTCGCCTTGCCTGATGCCGGCGGCGGCAAACCACGGCTCCCAGCCGCCATGGTGGGCAAAGCGCAGCAAGGAGTGGTGCGCCAGGTCGTGCGGCGTGATGGCGGGATGGCTGGCGGCGAAGCGCGGGCTGCATACCGGGAAAATCACTTCCTTCAGCAAGCGTTGGCAGCGGAAATTCTTGTATCCGGCGCGGCCGTACCAGATGGCGACGTCGGCGTCGCTGAAATCCAGTTCGCTGAGTTCGTGGCTGGTGCGCAAGCTGATGTCGATATGCGGATGCTGCCGGTGGAACGCGGCCAGCCGCGGCACCAGCCAGGCGCTGGCAAACGATGGCGGCACGCTGACGCGCAATGCCTGTCCCACGCGCCGGCGCTCGGCCTGGCCGATGTGCAGGGCGCGGTCCAGCGCCAGCAGCGCCTGCCGTACTTCTCCTGCCAGCAGGCGGCCGCCGTCGGTCAGCACCATCTGCCGGCCTTCGCGCTGGAACAGCTTGCGTCCGGTGCGCTGCTCAAGCGCGCGGATCTGGTGGCTGATGGCGCTGTGCGTCAGGTGCAGTTCTTCCCCGGCCCGGGTATAGTTGCCGAGCCGCGCGGCGGCTTCAAACGCACGCAAGGTCTGGGTCGGCGGCAGTCGTTCAAACATGATGGCGAGGAAGGTGTTTGCGCATTTTTCGGTCAATCGGTTAATTCCATTCACATATAAGGATAAAACACTTCGTTGGCCTTGGGGCAGTTTGCTCTTTACCATCGTCATATCCAGTTCTTGATGAGTGACCGGCCTTGAAGCTTGCTACCCGTGTTTTCCTGATATTTTCCTCGGGCTATTTCATTTCCTACCTGGCGCGCGGCATCAACCTGCCGCTGGCGCCTTTGCTCAGCAGCGAGCTGGGTTTGTCGCCGGCCCAGCTGGGGCTGCTGACCAGCCTGTATTTTTTCGCATTCGCCGCCTGCCAGCTGCCGCTCGGCATCTTGCTGGACCGCTTCGGTCCGCGCCGGGTGCTGGCCTGTTTGCTGCTGCTGGCCGCGGCCGGCGCCGTGGTGTCGGCCAATGCCCATGGCTTCAGCAGCCTGCTGGTGGGCCGCCTGCTGCTGGGGATCGGCACCTCAGCTTGCCTGATGGCCGGCCTGAAGGCGATTGTCGCCTGGTTCCCGCACGACCACTTGTCGTTGATGAACGGCGCCATCTACGCCATCGGCGGCCTGGGCGCGGTCGCCACCGGGACGCCGATTGCCTGGGCCTTGGGCCTCACCACCTGGCGCGTGCTGTTCGTGGTGGTTGCGGTGTTGATCCTGATGATCGTGCTGGCCCTGTTTACGCTGGTGCCGGAAAAGGATGAGCAGCATCCGAAAAGCAGCCTGGCGGCGCAGCTGCGCGACATCGGCGGCATTTTCCGCAGCGCGGTGTTCTGGCGCACTGCGCCTTTTGTGATGGCGAGCCAGGGCGTGTTTCTCGGCGTGCAGGGTTTGTGGGCTGGGCCATATCTGCGCGACGTCAGCCAGCTGTCGGCTGCCGCCACAGCCAATATCGTGGCGCTGGCCGGCCTGGCGATGGTGCTGGGCGCGGTCGGTTCCGGCTGGTTGGCGCGCCGTTTGCAGCAGCGCGGGATTTCCTTGCACATGACCGCCGGCGCAGGGATGTTCCTGTTCATGCTGGCGCAGCTGCTGATCGTGCTCGGCGCGCCTTTGCCGGGCTGGCTGCTGTGGGGTTTATATGGCTTGCTGGGCACTTCGGGCGTACTGTCGTATGCGGCGCTGGTGCGCGAGTTTCCAGTCCACCTGGCCGGCCGCGTCAGCACCGGGCTGACCCTGGCGATTTTCGCCGGCGCGTTCGTGGTGCAGTATGGCTTCGGTTTGCTGCTGAATGCCTGGCCGCACGATGCCGGCAGTTATGCGACGGTTGCGCACCGGGCCTCGTGGGCGCTTGCGTTGCTGGTGCAGCTGGCGGCGGGCGCCTGGTTTTGCCGGCCACTGAAGAAACCCGGCCGCGAAAACAGGCCCGGCCGCTAACGCAGCATGAAAGACATCGCCGACAGGCTGTTCAATATCCTGACGGCGTACTGCACCGACGGCGCAGTGAATTCGACGTTGACGCCGTCGATCCGCTGCAGCAAAGGCAGCTGGCAGAACAGGTCGGCCAGCGCCGGGCTCTGGATCTGCAATCTGCAGATAATCGCAGGCGGCAAGATGAAGGGGCGCGCGGCGGCAAGATTGGCCAGTGCGGCCTTGGCGCCCTCGCCCAGCAAACCCAGGGCGCGTTGCGGCGACAGCGAGGTGCCGCTGTTGCTGCCATCGGCGGTCTTGACGCTGACCAGCGTGGCTTGCGGAAACAGCGGCCGGTTTTCTTCCACAAAAACATCGTCGCCGCTGCCGAAAATCACCGGCACGCCGAATTCGCCGGCCAGCGCGCCGTAGATGCCGGCTTCGCCCAGCTCCTGCCCGTTCAGCCAGATACGCGAAAAAGCAAAGCTGTTGATGGTGTGCGCCAGGATGCCGCGGCTTTGCGAACGGCCATGGTAGCCGACCATCATCACGCCGGCGACGCCGCTGTCGACGCCGCTCATCATGCCCAGCAGGCGCGGTTTGCCGAGGATCGCGCTGGCGGCGGGATGCAGCAAGTCAGGCAGCAGGTTGCGGAAACCGCCGTGCGAGTCGTTCACCAGGATCTCGGTGGCGCCGCCGGCCAGCGCGCCCTCGATCACGGCGTTGGCTTCGGCCGTCATCAGGCGCCGTGCGCGTTCGTATTCGGGATTGCCGGCGCGCGTTTGTTCCGGATGGAATACACCGGCGACGCCTTCTATATCAACGGAAATCAGGATTTTCATTATTATGTCCTGTCAGGTGAATCAAGGCAGGCCGGCTGCCGCATCGCGCAGGGACAAGCGCCGGTGGCCGTCGCGTCCGGTCACGGTTTGCGCTGCAAACAGCGCATTGACGATGGCCTGTTCGGTGCTGTCGACCACCGCTTCAAACAGCGGGTCGAGCAAGTTGTCGTGCAAGGAAGCGCTCTGCCGTATGGCGCTGCCGGGGCGAGAGGGCACGGTCTGCGCCGTGGAAAACGCCAGCGCCAGGTCGCCGCTGCCGTGGCCGTAGATCGAGCCGGTGCGGCCCAGGCCGACGCCGCAGCGGGTTGCCAGCCGTCCCAGCTGGCGCGCGTCGAGCGGCGCATCGGTCGCAATGATCATGATGATCGACCCCATCTCGGGTGCGTCTGGCGTGGTTTGCCGCAAACGCCGCAGACCGTTTCCGATATGCTGGCCGGCCAGCGTCAGCGCCGCCAGCTTGCCGAAATTGGCCAGCACCAGCGCACCGACACAATATTGCATGCCGCCGGCGCTTGCATGGCGCGAAGCCGAACCGATGCCGCCCTTGAGGTCGAAACACGACATGCCGCGCCCGGCGCCGACCGCGCCTTGCTCAAACCCGGGCGCGGCGCTGGCCAGCGCTTGCCGATAGTGCTCGGCACTGACCGCCATGGCCTGGATATCGTTCAGGTAGCCGTCGTTGCATTCAAACACCAGCGGATTGACCGTCGGTTCGCTGCGTCCGATCTCCGGGTTGGCCTGGATAGCGGAAATGACCTGGGCCGTGGCGATGCTGCCGACCGACATGGTGTTGGTCAGCGCGACCGGGGTTTCAAGCACCCCCAGTTCCTGCACCTGCACCAGCCCTATGCTCTTGCCGAAGCCGTTGAACACGACCGCGGCGGCGGGCACCTTGTCGCGGAACGGATCGCCGCCGTGCGGGCGGATCACCGTCACGCCGGTCTGGACGGCTCCTTGCGCCAGCGTGGCGTGGCCGACCGTGACGCCGGCGACATCGCTGATGGCGTTCAGCGGGCCGGCCGGCAATCTGCCTATGTGAGGGAGGACCAGGCTCATCGTCTGTCGATTTTAGGATCGAGGGCGTCGCGCAAGCCGTCGCCCAGCAGGTTGAACGCCAGCACCGTGAAGAAAATCGCCAGGCTGGGGAAGATCGCGATATGCGGCGCGGTCATCATGTCGGAACGGGCTTCGTTGAGCATCGCGCCCCATTCCGGCATCGGCGGCTGCGCGCCCATGCCGAGGAACGACAGGCTGGCGGCGGTAATGATGGAAGTGCCGATGCGCATGGTGAAATACACCACTACCGCCGACACCGTGCCGGGGAAGATGTGGCGCAGGATGATGGTGCGGTCGTTGGCGCCTATGCTGCGCACCGCTTCGATGAAAGTCAGGTGCTTCAGCGCCAGCGTATTGCCGCGCACCAGGCGGGCGAAAGTCGGGATGCTGAAAATCGCCACCGCGAAAATCACGTTCGACATGCCGTTGCCGAGGATCGCCACGATGCCGATCGCCAGCAAGATGCCGGGAAAGGCGAACAGCACGTCGCAGATGCGCATGATGATGCGGTCAGGCCAGCCTTCGTAATAACCGGCAATCAGGCCGGCCAGGGTGCCGGCCACGGCGCCTACCGCAACCGACGAAAAGCCGGCGGTCAGGGAAATCCGCGTGCCCATCAGGATGCGGCTGAAAATGTCGCGCCCCAGGGAATCGACGCCGAACCAGTGCGCCAGCGACGGCCCGGCGTTCAGGGCGTCGTAGTCGAAATAATTTTCGGCGTCGTAAGGCGTCAGCCAGGGCGCGGCAATCGCCACCACGATCAGGAACAGCACGAAGCAGCCGGCCGCAACCGCCAGGTGCTGCTTCTTGAACTTGCGCCAGAATTCGCTCCAGGGCGTACGTATGGTGCTCGGCAGCGGCGCGGCGGCAATCGCAGTTGTGGCTGAAACCACGGGATTGGATGGCGTAGACACGGATGGCCTCACTTGTAACGGATGCTTGGGTTGATGACGGCGTACAGCACGTCAACCACCAGGTTGATGAAAATGAATTCCAGCGAGAACAGCAGGATCTCGGCCTGGATCACCGGGTAGTCGCGCATTTCGACGGCATCGATCAGCAAGCGTCCCATGCCGGGCCAGTTGAACACTTTTTCCACCACGATGGAGCCGCCCAGCAGGAAGCCGAACTGCAGGCCCATCATGGTGACTACCGGGATCAGGGAGTTGCGCAGGCAATGCTTGAGCACCACGATGGTTTCCGACAGGCCTTTGGCGCGCGCGGTGCGCACAAAATCTTCCTGCAGGATTTCGACAAACGAGGAGCGGGTGAAGCGCGCCATCACGGCCGCCACCGCTGCGCCCAGGGCCAGCGACGGCAGGATGTAGTGGCGCCAGCTGTCGGCGCCGATAGTCGGCAGCCAGCCCAGCTTGACTGAAAACAGCTCCATCAGCAGCATGCCCAGCGCAAACGACGGAAAGGAAATGCCGGACACCGCGAGCGTCATGCCCAGGCGGTCCGGCCACTCGTTGCGCCATACCGCGGAGACGATGCCGATCACCAGGCCGAACAGCACCGCCCACACCATGCTGGTGACGGTGAGCCAGAAAGTAGGCCAGAAGCGTTCAGCGATTTCGGTGCTGACCGGGCGCTTGCTGCGCAGGGAGGTGCCGAAGTCGCCGCGCAAGGCCTTGCTGAAATAGTTGATGAATTGTTCGTGCATGGGTTTGTCCAGGCCCAGGTCCTGGCGGATCAGCTCGACTGTCTGCGAGTCGGCTTCGGGTCCGGCCACCAGCCGCGCCGGATCGCCCGGCAGCAGGTGGACAAACAGAAATACCATGACCGCCACGATCAGCAAGGTCGGTATCAGGCCCATCAGGCGTTTTAATATATAGGGAAACATGGCATCCAGTCTGTTGCGGTAAGACGCAGGCCGGACCGGCGCGGCCGGCCTGCTGATCTTGCTTGTGTATTGCTTGTGTCTTGCTTGCGCGCCGCTTATTTCAATTCGATTTCATCGAAATTGAAGGAGCCGTCAGGCATGACATAGATGCCTTTCAGGTTCTTGCTGCGTACATACAGCAGTTTTTCAGTCACTAGGAAAGCCCACGGCGCATCTTTCCAGATTTCCGTTTGCGCATCTTTATAGAGCGCGGTCTTTTCCATGCGGTCGGTGGTGGTCAAGGCTTTGGCGATATCAGCGTCGACTTTTTCGCTCTTGTAATAGGCTGTGTTGAACAGCTTGGGCGGGAACGATTCCGACGCCAGCAACGGACGCAGGCCCCAGTCTGCTTCGCCAGTTGAGGACGACCAGCCGGTGTAGTACATGCGCACCGGCGCGTTGGCAGGGACCGGTGCGCTTTCGACTTTCTCTACACGCACACCGGCTTCCAGCGCCATGACCTTGGCCTTGATGCCTACCTGCGCCAGCTGCTGCTGCACGAACTGAATGATCTTTTGCGCGGTAGTGTGATTGTAGGCGGACCACAATTCGGTTTCGAAACCATTCGGATAACCAGCTTCAGCCAGCAGTTGCTTGGCCTTCTTGGGATCGTATGGCCATGGCCCGGTCTTCAACGCATAGTCGACACCTTGCGGCAGCACGCCATCCTGTGGCGTTGCGTAGCCGCTGAAGGCTACTTTGACGAGTGCTTCCTTGTTGATCGCATAGTTGATCGCCTGCCGTACTTTCGGATTGTCGAAAGGCTTTTGCAGCGTATTCATCGAAATGTAGCGTTGCACGATCGACGGCGAGGAGATCAGGTCCAGATTTGGCTTGCTTTTCAGCAGCTCGGCTTGTTCGAAAGGGATACGGAAGGCGAATTGCGCTTCGCCTGTCTGCATCACGGCGCTGCGGGTATTGTTGTCGATCACCGGCTTCCAGGTGATGCTGTCGATCTTTGGATAGCCCTTTTTCCAGTAGCCGTCGAATTTGGTGACCTTCATGTAGTCGGTCTGTTTCCATTCCACGAACTTGAACGGACCGGTGCCGACTGGGTGAAAACCGATGTCCTTGTTGCCGTACTGTTTCAGTGCGGCCGGCGAAATCATCGCGGCGGAAGAGTGCGCCAAGGTATTGATGAACGGCGAGAACGGCTCTTTCAGCGTGATCTTGACTTCATAGTCGTTGACGATGTCGACCTTGGAAATGCGGTTGAACAGGTTGAAGCGCTTGAGCTTGTTTTCCGGGTTGATGACCCGTTCCAGGCAGATCTTGACCGCATCCGCCTTGAAGTCGGTGCCGTCCTGGAACTTGACGCCCTTGCGCAGGCGGATGGTGTAGACCAGGCCGTCCTTGCTGACTTCGTAACCGTCGGCCAGCACGTTGACCACCTTCAGGTCCTTGTCGAAACCGAACAAGCCTTGGTAGAACGACTTGATCGCCGCCTGCGACAGCGTGTCGTTGCTGTCGTACGGATCCAGCGTGGTGAAGGTCGAGTCGACCGCCAGCGTGACGTCCTTGGCGGCAAAAGCGTGGCCGGCGGCAAACTGGGCGGTCAATGCAACGGCGGTGCCGGCCAGCAGTTTTCCGAAATGTCGATTAGTGCGCATGTGCTACTCCCCTGGGTCAAAAAGTCATCGAAGATAAACAAACAGATAAACAAGCAGATAAGGCAGACAACAACGGTTAAGCGGTTAAAAAGCAGCTGAAATCCGGTGGGTCGCAACAAAGTGTCCCGGTCCCACCTGTTTCAGCGGCTCGACCAGCGGCAAATCGCCGACATTGCGGATCGGGCTGGGAATTTCTTCCGGCAGCATCTCGCGCAGGCGATGACGCTGGTTCGGATCGGCGACCGGCACCGCCGCCATCAGTTTCTTGGTGTACGGATGCTGGGGGTTTTCAAAGATCGCGCGGCGCGGGCCGATCTCGACGATCTGCCCCAGGTACATGACCGCAACCCGATGGCTGATGCGCTCCACCACGGCCATGTCGTGCGAAATGAAAATGAAGGAAATCCCCAGTTCACCCTGCAGGTCGAGCAGCAGGTTGACGATCTGGGCCTGGATCGAAACGTCCAGCGCTGACACCGATTCATCGGCGATCACGATCTTCGGGTTCAGCGCCAGTGCGCGGGCGATGCAGATGCGCTGGCGCTGGCCGCCGGAAAATTCATGCGGATAACGCTGCGCATGCTCCGGCAGCAAGCCGACCCGTTCCAGCAGCGCCGCGACTTTTTCTTGCGCGCCTTCAGCCAGGCCGTGCACTAGCAGCGGCTCCATGATGGAATAGCCGACTGTCAGGCGCGGATCGAGCGAGGCGAACGGGTCCTGGAAAATGAACTGGATTTCGCGCCGCAGCGAACGCAGTTCCGAGCGCGGCAGCTTGGCCAGGTCGCGCCCGCCGAACTCGACGCTGCCGCTGGTGATGTCGACCAGCCGCAGCAGCGAGCGGCCGGTGGTCGATTTGCCGCAGCCGGATTCGCCCACCAGCGCCAGCGTTTCGCCCGGATACAGGTCGAAGCTGATCTGCTCCACCGCATGCACGCGTTGCTTGACGCGGCTGAAGATGCCGCTTTTGACGTCGAAGCGGGTGGTCAGGTTGCGCACTTTCAGCAGGGGCTGCTGCTGCGGATCTGAACCTGGAATGCTGCGCACCAGCTTGGCTTCCGCTTCCATTTCAGGAGTGATTGTTGCGCCGGCGATGGCGATCCGCTGCGGCAGGTCGGTGCCATGCATCGCACCCAGGCGCGGCACGGCCGCCAGCAGGGCGCGGGTGTAAGGATGCTGCGGCGCTTCAAAGATCGCATGCACATTGTTTTCTTCGACTTTTTCGCCGCGGCACATGACCACTACCCGGTCGGCGATCTCGGCCACCACGCCCATGTCGTGGGTGATGAAGATCACCGCCATCTGCATTTCATCCTGCAGCGCGCGTATCAGTTGCAGGATCTGCGCCTGTATCGTCACGTCCAGCGCCGTGGTCGGCTCATCGGCGATCAGCAGCGACGGCTTGCAAGACAGGGCCATGGCGATCATCACGCGTTGCCGCATGCCGCCCGACAGCTGGTGCGGATGGCGGTCCAGGATGCGCCGCGCTTCCGGGATGCGCACCGTTTCCAGCATGCGCAAAGCCTCGGCGCGCGCGGCAGCCATGCTCTTGCCCTGGTGCAGGCGTATCGATTCGGCGATCTGCTCGCCGACCGTGAACACCGGATTGAGCGACGTCATCGGCTCCTGGAAAATCATGGCGATTTCCGAGCCGCGGATGTGGCGCATGGTGTTCTGGTCGGCGCTGGCCAGGTCTACCGTGCTGCCGTCGCGCCGCTGGAAATTCATCTTGGCGCCGGTGATGCGGCCGCCGCCGTAGTCGATCAGGCGCATGACCGATTGCGACGACACCGACTTGCCCGAGCCCGACTCGCCGACGATGGCCAGCGTTTCACCGGCGTCGATATGGAAGGACAGGTTGCGCACCGCTTCCACCTTGCGTTCGGAAGTGGTGAAGCCGACGCTCATTTGTTCCACCGTCAGCACCCGGCGGCCGATTTGTCTGTTCATGGAATTGCTTCCTGTGGTTGGCTGCGTCATTTGTAGATCGCCGTTACCGGCGCCATGCCGACCTTGGCGTAACCGCGATACATGCCTTCAGTATTGAACGGCAATGCCAGGTTGCCTTGGGCGTCGATGGCGATCAGGCCGCCACGGCCTTTATACCGCGGCAGCAGGTCCATCACCACCTGTTCGGCGGCGTCCGCCAGGGATTGCCCGGCATATTCCATGCGCGCCGAAATATCGTAGGCCGCTACCGTGCGCATGAATGCTTCGCCGGTGCCGGTGGCGGAAACCGCCACGGTGCGGTTGTTGGCGTAGCAGCCGGCGCCGACCAGGGGCGAGTCGCCGACCCGGCCGACGCGCTTGTTGGTGATGCCGCCGGTCGAAGTGGCCGCCGCCAGGTTGCCGTGCATGTCGACCGCAACGGCGCCCACCGTGCCGAACTTGTTGTCAGGATCGATGGGGGCGATTTCGGCCGCCTTGCTGGTAGCGTCGTGGTCGAGCAGCAGCATACCTTCCTGGTCGCGCGCGCGCAGCCATTGGGCGTGGCGGGCTTCGGTATGGAAGTAGTCCGGCTCCACCAGTTCCACGCCGTGCTGGGCGACGAAAGCTTCCGCGCCGGCGCCGACCAGCAGGATGTGTTCGCTGTGTTCCATCACCGCACGCGCGCCCAGTATCGGATTGCGCACGTGGCCGACGTTGGCGATGGCGCCGGCATCCAGCGTGGCGCCGTCCATGATCGCCGCATCCAGTTCGTGGGTGCCGGCATGGGTGTAGACCGCGCCTTTGCCGGCGTTGAACAGCGGACAGTCTTCCAGCATGCTGACGGCGCAGGCGACGGCGTCCAGCGCGCTGCCGCCTGCGGCCAGGATCTTCTGGCCGGCGCCGAGGATTTCCGCCAGGGCGTCGTGGTATGCCTGTTCCTGCGAGGTGTTCATGGCGCTGCGCAAGATGGTGCCGGCGCCGCCGTGGATGGCGATGGTGGCGATGTCGCCGGGAATGGTCGTACTGTTGTTCACGTTATTTCGCTTTCGCTGCGGATTTTTTGGAAACGGGTTTGCCAGCCTTGTCGGGTGTGCGGCCATCCGGATGATGCAGCCAGGGCAGCACGGCTTCAGTCATCTTCGAGGCGGCATGCACCGAACGGTTGGCGCGGTGGGCGACGGCATCGCATACCGCCTGGATCAGGGCCAGCGCGGCCGCATCCGAAGTCGGCGACAGCAGCCGCTCGGTCTGTGCGTACAGCGTGACGTCAGCCAGCGGCACCAGCGGCGAAGTCGGCGCATCGGTGAGCGCCAGCACCGGCGCCGTGCGCTCCTTGGCGCGGCCGGCCAGTGTCACGGTATCGGTGACGTAGCGCGGGAAGGCGAGGGCGATCACCAGGTCGCGCTGGTCCAGCTTGAAGAATTGGCGCGCAGCCTGCGAAGGGCCGCCAGGGCCCGCCACCGACAGCACCGTGCGGCAATACGGCTCCAGCGCATGCGCCATGATGCCGGCCAAAAAGGCGCTGGCGCCGAAGCCGAGGATGAAGATGCGGTCAGCGTTGATAATCATGCTGACGGCCCGGTCGCAATGCGCCGGCGACAAGGCGCGCTGGGTAGCTTCCAGGTTTTGCATGTCGGCCCTCAGTGCGGCAGCCATGATTTCGGCGCTGCTGGCGGGGCGCAGCACCTGGTCGCGCAGCTTTTCCACCGGCGCCAGCGACGAGGCGAAATCCAGCACCAGCGCCGCGCGGAATGCGGGGTAGCCGTCGAAGCCCAAGGCATGGGCGAAACGGTTGGCCGTCGCCAGCGAAACGCCGACTGCGTCCGCCAGTTCGTCGATGGTCATGGTGGCGGTATGGAACACGTTCGCCAGTACATAATCGGCGGCCTTGCGGTGTGCTTTCGACAGTTCTGGATAGGCTTTGCCTATGCGCGCTGCGACCGCGCTTTCGCGTTGCCATGCCGTGATTGCGGAATGTTGCACCATCTGCCCCTTGGATTGATTTTTATAATTTGTGTAAATATATTTTCATTTTCATCGCAAGTAAAGGAAATTTATTTTCTTTTTTGAGGTGTGTATTTTGTGCCATCGGATATGCGCGCAACTGGTGCGCGGATGGCTTGGAAATGCGGCTTTGCACCATTTTTGCCGGGTGATTGTCTGCAACGGTGCATGGGGAAACCAGGGAGGAATTACGGCGGAACGTAGTTGCGTGTATTCTGCTGGGCAGGCGCAAAGCGCAGTTCATGACGCCGCCATAACGGAGAAAAAATGAGTGAAAACGCAGAGAGTTTGAGCCGCCGGCTGATCCGCAACTTCAATGACGTGCCGCTGGAGCATCAGGTGCGCGAACCTATGTACGACACGCTGTGCGCGCGCCTGGCCACCGGCAGCGCGGCCCGCAAGCTGGGCGCCAGCGTGGATATCGTCGCCCCCGGCAAGATATCCTGCCCGTATCATTTTCATTACGCGCAGGAAGAGATGTTTATCATCCTGGAGGGCAGCGGCACGCTGCGGGTGGCGGGGGAAATGCTGCCGCTGCGCAGCGGCGATGTGATCTTCATTCCGCCCGGCCCGGAATATCCGCACCAGCTTGTGAATACTTCAGACCAGCCGCTGAAGTATCTTTCAATCAGCACCAAGGAGCAGCCCGAGGTCTGCGAATATCCCGATTCCGGCAAGTTCCTGGCGATGGCCGAGGCCGGAGGTGAAAGGGTTTTCGACGTGATCCAGCGCAAATCGAATGACCTGGATTACTGGGAAGGCGAGCCTTAAGGAAAACAGAGCCTGCCCGCCCGGCGCAGGATCAGGCAGCCGCGTTGCTGTTCTGGTCAAGGCCGACATCGCTGTTGGCCGCATTGTAGATTTCCAGGTCCAGCAAGCCTTCTTCCTTCGCCACCAGCACCGGCACCAGCATCTGTCCGGTAACGTTGGTCATGGTGCGCATCATGTCGAGGATGCGGTCGATGGCGACCAGGTAGCCGATGCCTTCCAGCGGCAGGCCGGCCGAACTCAGCACCAGCGTCACCATCACGATTGCGGTGCCGGGTACGCCGGCGGTGCCGAACGAACCGAGCACCGAAGCCAGCATGATGATGAAATACTGCGACAGGTCCAGGTGCAGGCCGAAATACTGGGCCACGAAAATCGACGCGATCGCCGGGTAGATGGCGCCGCAGCCGTCCATCTTGATGCTGGCGCCGAGCGGCACTGCGAACGCGGCATATTCCTGTTTCACGCCGAGGTTATGCACCACGCTGCGCAGGGCGATAGGCATGGAAGCAAAACTCGATGAGCTGGTGAAGGCTACCTGCATGGCCGGGAAGGCGCCGCGGAAAAAGCGGATCGGGTTGAGGCGGTGCGTGAGCAGCAGGCCGCCGTACACCACCACGATGTGCAGCGCGCAGGCGATGTACAAGGTGAAGACGAAGTTCCCCAGCGGCAGCAGGCGTTCGAAACCGTAGGAGCCGACCAGCGCGGCGATCAGGCCGAAGGTGCCGAGCGGCGTCATTTCCAATACAAAACGGGTGATCTGGATCATGGCGCTGCTGGCTTCGCCCATCAATTCGCGCACTTGCTTGACCTTGTCGCCCAGCTTGACCAGCGCCATGCCGAGCAGCGCGGCGAAGAAAATCACTTGCAGGATCTTGCCTTCGGTCAGCGCCTTGAACGGGTTCGACGGCACCACGTCGAGCAGCACCTGGATCGGCGTCGGCACTTCACGCACGGTGTAGTCGGCGGCAATCGCGAGCTGGCCCAGGTTCTGGCCGGGATTGGTGAAATTGGCGACCAGCAGGCCGACGCCGACCGCCAGCACCGCGGTGATGGCGAACCAGAGGAAGGTCTTGCCGCCCAGTGCCGCGACGCTCTTCATGCCATGCAGGCTTGAAATGCTGTTGGTGACGGCAAAGAAAACCAGCGGCACGGCGATCATCTTGATCAGCGTGACATACAGCTTGCCGAGCGGGCCGAACCAGGTTTCGGCAGGGGCGCCAACCAGCCAGCCGGCCAGTGCGCCAAGTACGAAGCCGCCCAGTACACGTTGCCAAAAGGGGATGCGGAACCAGAAAGAAAAAATGTTCATAGAGTGATCAGGGAATAAGTATGTGTCTTGCCGTAAAGCGGAGGCAAGAGCGTGGCAAGCCCGAGAAGGCGCGTAAACCGGATGACCCGAGAGTATCGGGGCTGGCCGCACGTGCGTCCAATATTTTTTTGCTCTATCGATATGTTTTGTTGTTATGTTGATATCGAAGCCGCATAAATAAGAAAGACGGTGAGTGGGCACATCTTGCCTACGCATTACGTCGAAAGAAATAGCAGACCTGATTAGCCGAAACACACCGAATAAACCGGCGGCATGGAGTTGGAAATGGTCTGCCAGCTGTCGCCGCTGTTTTCCGACAGCCAGACGTTGCCGGTAGTCGAGGCCATCAGCAGGGTGCGTCCGTCATCCGCCACAGCCAGGCCATGGCGATAGATCAGGTCGTAGCAGTGCTGCTGCGGCAGGCCGTTGCGCAAGGCGGTGAAGGACTTGCCACCGTCGGTGGTGCGTGTGACCGCCAGGGCGGCATCCGACGGGATGCGTGTCTGGTCAGCCTGGGCCGGGGCAAACCAGGCGGTATTGCCGTCGCCTGGATGCACGGCCACGGCGAAACCGAAATTCGACAAAGGCGCGGTGCTGACTTCCTGCCAGTCTGCGCCAAAGTTGCTGGAGCGCCAGATGCCATTGTGATGCTGGCACCAAAGCTGATCGGGGGTATCCCTGGCTCCTGCAATCCGATGCGGATCTTGAATATTCTGATCGTCGACGCGCTCCGGCGGCATGTAGCTGGCGCTCATGCCTTTTGCGCTCAAGCGCCAGTTGTCGCCGCCGTCATGTGTAACCCAGGCGCCGCCGCAGGAAATGCCGACCAGGACATGGCGGCTGTCGCGCGGGTCGACGCAAATGCTGTGAATTCCCGGAACGTCGTAGCCGCCGCCGAACCATTCCCTGCGCTCGGGCGCATCCCACAGGGAACTTACGAGTGCCCACGATTCGCCGCGGTCGCTGGAACGGAACAAGCCGCCCGGCAAGGTGCCGGCCCAGATGGCGCCGGGCTGGTCGGCGCCGCCGCAAGCGAGCGACCAGATGAATTTCACGCTCCAGTCGACCGGATCGCTTGCGTCTTCGGGCTTGAGGGGATAAGCCGGCGCGGCAATTTCAGTCCAGTGCTCCGCCCCGGCATCCTTGCGATGCAGCTTTACACCGAAATGGCCAAGGTTCAGCGCGGCGTAGAGTGCGCCGTCGCGCGGGTCCGCCAGCACCATGGAAACCGGCTCGCCGAGAAAGGCAATTGGGCCCAGGGCCCAGCGGCCATCTTGCTTTTGCAGTGAAAATAATCCTTTGCGGCTTGCGATCCAGGCGCGGTCATTCATGGTCAACCTCCGGAGAGAGCTTGCAGAACGTGCACCTTGCTGTGCGCCGCCAGCGGCGCGTTCAGATGCACATGGTCGCGTACGGTATGGCCGTCGATGAAAATCGCGACATTCGGCCGCAGGCTGCCTTGTTCATCGAGCAGATAAGAGCGCAAACGCGGGTTGGATGCGAATGCTGTTTCCAGCCCTGCGCGCAAGGTGAGGGCGTCGGTGTGGATTTCCGGCACGGAAATAAAGCGGGCAAGCTGCGGTGTAAAAATGAGTGTCGCCATGGATAATCACCATCGGTCACCAGAACTGTTGAATCGCAGCCACAGTCATATTGCGCCTGCTGTAGCTACTATAAATCGATACTGTATTTTTTTGCGATGCCTAGGTGATAACTGCCGCTGAGGCCCTAGGCAACAGTTTGATTTTTATTATTTTCACTATAATGAGCCCATCCTTGGCCTCTGTCACCGTCCGGTTTGAAAACAACGCGCCAACCCCTCTACCAACGTTTTGCCGAGCAGATCAGGGCTTCGCTGCAGAATGGCGTGCTGCGTCCCGGCGATCGCCTGAGTTCGGTGCGGCAGGCCAGCCAGCAACACGGCTTGAGCATCACGACCGTGGTGCGTGCCTACGAACTGCTGGAAAGCGGCGGCTTGATCGAAAGCCATCCGCAGTCGGGTTATTTTGTGCGCGCCCGGTTTGGCGCCGAATCGACGTCGACCTTGGCATCGGCCTTGGCGCATGATCCAGCGTTTCCTGTCGCCCATGTGTCACCGGCTGAACCTGACCGGTCGCAGCCGCTGCCGGTATCGGCCGAGGTAGATGTCAGCCGCCACGTATTGGCGACCCTCAAATCGATTCACCAGAACGATGCCGTCCCGCTCGGTTCGCCATACCCCGATCCGACCTTGTTTCCGGCCCGCCGCATCAGCCAGTACAACGGCGCCATCTTGCGCAGCGGCGGCCCGCTGGGTGTGCTGGACGATTTGCCGCCAGGCCATCCGGACCTGATCCGGCAGATCGTCAGGCGTCACCTGGAAACCGGCCTTAGCGTCGATCCCGGCGATGTGGTGATCACGGTGGGCGCCACCGAAGCCATCAACCTGTGCTTGCAGGCGGTGGCGAAAGCGGGCGATACGATCGCGGTAGAGTCGCCGACCTTTTACGCGATGCTGCATGCGATCGAACGGCTTGGCATGCGCGCCATCGAAATCCCAACCGATCCGCGCTTGGGAATGGATATCGCGGCGCTGAAGAAAGTCATGCAGAGCCAGCCGGTTGCGGCTTGCATGGTGATGCCGAATTTCCAGAATCCGCTGGGTTTCGAAATGCCGGAAGAAAATAAACGGCAACTGGTTGAGCTGGGTTCACGCTACAACATGCCGATTATCGAAAACGGCGTCTGCAACGAGCTGTATTTCGGCACGGCGCATCCGAGCGTCCTGAAGGCTTACGACAAGCGCGGCATCGTGCTGTACTGCTCATCGTTTTCCAAGAGCCTGACTTCCGCTTACCGCATCGGCTGGACCTTGCCGGGACGTTATCGGGAGCAGGTGGAAAAGCTGAAATTCCTCAACACGCTCAGCACTTCGACTTTGCCGCAACGGGCCATCGCTGCTTATCTGACGGCTGGCGGCTACGACCGTCATCTGCGCCGGGTGCGACGCACCTTGCAACAACGCTGCGACATCATGAGCGCTTTTGTCGGCCGTTTTTTTCCAGCCGGCACGCGCATCACGCGGCCGGCCGGCGGTTATGTGCTGTGGATAGAATTGCCGGCGGCGATCGACTCCATGATCTTGTATCGGCAAGCGCTGGCGGAAGGCATCACGATTGCGCCGGGCCGCTTGTTTTCCACTTCAGACGCCTACCGCAGCTTCATCCGCATGAACTACAGCTACAGCTGGACGCTGCAGATCGAACAGGCGATCCGGCGCCTGGGCGAGATGCTGGCCGCCATGCTGGAATGACTCAGGCGGTTGCCGCCTGGCTTTCATCCAGGGCGTCGAAAATCGCCATCCCGAACGGCGTCAGGGCAGCGCGGCCGGTGCCGTCTTCGTTGAGCGCGACGCTGACGATTTCCGCGTTTTCCAGCGCGCTGAGATGACGCCGCAAGGTGCTCATCCTTTGCTCCACCCGCTTGCTGAGTTTTGCCAGCGACATGCCGGGGCCGGCGCTGCGAGCGCGTCCATCGCCGGCCTCGGCATGCAGCGCGGACAAGATCGCCAGCACCGCATCGTCAATCTGATCGTCCCGATTCATCATTGCATCACGCTGCCATCTGCATGGAGCGGCGCATCAGCACCGGGATCGACTTCGAGGTTGGCGTCCGTGCTTTATCCGCAAAGCTGTTGAGCGGCACCAGCGGATTGGTTTCCGGATAGTAGCTGCTGATGCAGCCGCGCGGGATATCATATTCCACCAGCAGGAAACGGTCGGCGCGGCGTTCGATGCCGTCGTCCCAGACGCCGACCAGGTCGACCCAGTCGCCCGGCGCGAAACCCAGCATCTGGATGTCGAGCAGGTTGGCGAACACTACGCGCCGCTGCCCGAACACGCCGCGGTAGCGGTCGTCGAGCCCGTAGATGGTGGTGTTGTACTGGTCGTGCGAGCGGGTCGTCATCAGGGTCATCAGCTCGGGCCCGTATTTGCGGCGCGCCTGGTGGATCGGCGTGTCCTTGGGAATCGCATGGACGATGAACTGGGCGCGGCCGCTGGCGGTTTTCCAGACCCGCTCGCGCGAAGCGACGCCCAGGTGGAAACCGCCCGGATGCTTGATGCGCGCGTTGTAGTCCTTGAAGGCGTCGTACACTTTTTCGATGTCGTCGCGGATCAGGGAGTAATCCTTGACGTAGTCCAGCCACTGTATGCGGCTGTCCCTGAGCGTGGCGTGCGCCAGGCGCGCCACGATGTCGATTTCGGACAGGCAGGTCTTGGCCACCGGCTTGTTGATGCCGTAGGAAATGTGCACCATGCTCATCGAGTCTTCCACCGTCACGCCTTGTGCGCCGGTTGCCTGGATGTCGATTTCGGTGCGGCCGATGGTCGGCAGGATCAGGGCTTCCTTGCCATGGATCAGGTGGCTGCGGTTGAGCTTGGTGGTGATGTGCACGGTCAGCGCGCAAGACTGCAGCGCTTCCCAGGTGCGCGGGGTGTCGGGCGTCGCCATGGCGAAATTGCCGCCGAGGCCGATGAAGACCTTGACCTGGCCTTGCAGCATGGCTTCGATGGTGCCGACCACGTCGAGCCCGTGTTCGCGCGGCGGCTTGAAGCCGTACACCTTTTCGATGCGGTCGAGGAAAGCGGCGGTCGGCTTTTCGTCGATGCCGACGGTGCGGTCGCCCTGCACGTTGGAATGGCCGCGCACCGGGCACAGGCCGGCGCCGGGACGGCCGATATTGCCGCGCAACAGCATCAGGTTGGACACCATCTGGATCGTCGCCACGCCATGCTTGTGCTGGGTCAGGCCCATGCCCCAGGTGGCGATCACGTTCTTGCCGCGCACGTACACCTGGGTCAGGCGTTCGATGTCATCCCTGGCGACGCCGGATTCGGTGACGATGTCGTCCCAGCTTTCGGCGCGGATGTCGGCTGCGAATTCTTCAAAGTAAGCGGTGTGCTCGGCGATGAACTGGACGTCGATGATACGTTCGCCATTGTCCTGCAGGGCTTGGTCGTCCAGCTCCAGCACGCGCTTGATCACGCCCTTGACCAGCGCCAGGTCGCCGCACAGGGTAGGACGGATGAACATGTTGCTGATCGCGGTGCCGGCGCGCGACAGCATGTCGGACGGGTGTTGCGGGCTGGAGAAACGTTCCAGGCCGCGCTCGCGCAAGGGATTGATGGAAACGATGGTAGCGCCGCGCTTGGCGCACTCGCGCAGTTCGCCCATCATGCGCGGGTGGTTGGTGGCCGGATTCTGGCCGAAGATCAGGAAGGTGTCGGCCAGGTCGAAATCGTCCAGCGTCACCGTGCCCTTGCCGACGCCTACGGTTTCGGGCAAGCCGACGCTGGTCGGCTCGTGGCACATGTTGGAGCAGTCGGGAAAATTGTTGGTGCCGTATTCGCGCACGAACAGCTGGTACAGGAACGCCGCTTCATTGCTGGTGCGGCCGGAGGTGTAGAACGACGCCTGGTTCGGATCGTCCAGCGCGTTCAGGTGATCGCTCATCAGGGTGAACGCGTCTTGCCAGGTGACAGGCCGGTATTTGTCGCTGGCGGCGTCATACGCCATCGGTTCGGTCAGGCGGCCGTGTTCTTCCAGTTCATAGTCCGATTGCTGCAGCAGGGCGCTGACGCTGTTCTGCGCAAAAAAATCCGCGGTAACCCGTTTGGAGGTGGCTTCCGCCGCCACCGCCTTGACGCCGTTTTCGCAAAACTCGAAGGTCGATGCGTGATCGCGGTCCGGCCAGGCGCAGCCGGGGCAATCGAAGCCGTCCGGCTGGTTTTGTTTCAGCAGGGTGCGTATCCCGCCGCCCGGCACTTTTTCCTTCAGCAAATGCAGGGCCACATATTTGAGGGCGCCCCAGCCGCCGGCGGGGTGGTTGTACTGCTCGATTTTCTGGTCGCTCAATTTCATTCCTTGTGGCGCTGCCGGCCTGTAACGCGGGTCCGGTGCTTGCGCAAAACGCGCAGGGTCAGGTGGAGTGTAGCCAGGGCTTTGCTGCGGTAGCACATACAGTGGACGCGGTAGATTTAGAGCACAGTTACATATTTATGAATTACTGTGCTTTTATTGTAAAAAAAGAAATGAATCCCGAGTGTTGGGTAGGGATATTGGTCGGCATTTGTGAACACTGCATACAGGAAATGTGTCTATTTCCAGCTTTTAATTAACTTAAAATTAATCGCGCTGCATGTCTGGCCTGCAAAAATAACGATCTGATGCGTGTGCGATAAACAAGGGAAGCGTGATGACTACACTCAATATCAATGGGACTGCGCATCAGGTCGATGCGTCCAATCAGAAACCGCTGTTATGGGTCTTGCGCGACGAACTTGCCATGACGGGCACCAAGTTCGGCTGCGGCGCTGCCTTGTGCGGCGCCTGCACCGTGCATGTGGACGGCTTGCCGGTGCGTTCTTGCGTGACGCCGGCGGCGGCTTTGGAAGGCAGGAAAATCACCACGATCGAGGCTATCGGCGACCACCCGCTCGGCAAGAAGGTACAGCAAGCCTGGGAAGAGCTGAATGTGCCGCAATGCGGTTACTGCCAGTCCGGACAGGTGATGGCAGCGGTTGCCTTGCTGGCCAGCACGCCGAAGCCAAGCGATACGGATATCGACCAGGCCATGTCGGGCAACATCTGCCGCTGCGGCATGTACCCGCGCATCCGCGCCGCCATACATAGCGTTGCACAGGGCGGAGCGAAAAAATGAGCATAGCCAATCCTCCCCAAATTTCGCGCCGCGGGTTTCTGCAGGTGAGCGCCCTGGTCGGCGGCGGCATGCTGGTCGGCTGGCACATGAGCAGCACCATGCGCGGCGCCATCGCCGCCACGCCGCAAGCCGGGACAGTGCTGCAGCCTAACGCCTTTGTCCGCATCACGCCGGATAACTGGATCACCGTAATCGTCGGCCACACCGAAATGGGGCAGGGTGTTTCTACCGCCTTGCCGATGCTGGTGGCGGAAGAGCTGGATGCCGACTGGGACAAGGTGCGCTGGGAACAATCGCCGACGGCGCCTGCGTATGCCCATCCCCTCATGCATACGCAACTTACCGGCGGCAGCATCACCACCATGGCGCAATACGAGCCGCAGCGCAAGGCGGGAGCGGCGGTGCGGGCGATATTGCTGGCGGCCGCAGCCAGGCGCTGGAACGTCGACAGCGCCAGCCTGCATGCGGAAAAGAGCCGGGTGATCCACGCCGCCAGCGGCCGCAGCGCCAGCTACGGTGAGCTGGCCTCGGAAGCGGCCGGGCTGGCGGCGCCCGAGAAGGTGGTGCTGAAAGATCCCCGGGATTTCAAGATCATCGGCCGTCCCGTCAAGCGCCTGGACGGCAGGACCAAGTCGGACGGCAGCGCGAAATTCGGCATGGACGTGATGGTGCCCGGCATGCTGACCGCCTTGATTGCGCGCCCGCCGATTTTCAAGGGCAAGGTGCGCAGCTTTGACGATAGCAAGGCGCGCCAGGTTGCCGGCGTGCTTGGCGTGTACCAGGTGCCGGCGGGCATAGCGGTAGTCGCCAAGGATTTCTGGGCGGCCAAGCTGGGGCGCGATGCGCTGGCGATCGAGTGGGATGCCGTGGTGGGCGAGCGGGTGTCGTCGGACATGCAAAGCATCGTCTACCGGCAGCTGATGGATGTGGCCGGCACGGCGGCGCGCAACGACGGCAACGTGGCCGCGGCCCGAAAGAATGCAAAACAGAGCTTCACGGCGGACTACCAGTTCCCCTACCTGACCCACGCCACCATGGAGCCGCTGCACGCCGTGTTCGATGTGCGCGCCGACGGCTGCGAAGTATGGCTGGGCACGCAATGGCCGGGCGGCGACCAGCAGGCGATTGCGGCGGTGCTCGGGATGAAGCCGGAGCAGGTCAAGCTGAACACCATGTTCACCGGCGGCGGGTTCGGCCGCCGCTCCAGCCTGGGATTTGACGTAGTGGTCGATGCCGCGCACGTCGCCAAGGCGGTGGCGCAGGACCTGAAGAAGCCGGTGAAAGTGGTCTGGACCCGCGACCAGGACATCAAGGGCGGCTACTACCGTCCCGCGTCGTATTGCCGCCTGAGCGCAACCCTGGACGAACAGGGGCAGGTCACTTCATGGACCGACAGGATCGCGGTGCAGTCGATCGGCGGCGGCAGCATCATGGAGCCGTTTATCGTCAAGGACGGCATCGATTCCCTATCGACCGAGGGCGCGCAGGATATTCCCTATGCCATCCCGAATGTCATGGTCGACCTGCATACCACGCACTACCAGGTTCCGGTGCTGTGGATGCGTTCGGTGGGGCATTCGTTCAATGCCTATGCGGTGGAAACCTTCATCGACGAGCTGGCGCATGCGGCGGGCAAGGATGTCTACCAGTTCCGGCGCGCGCTGCTGAAAGACAAGCCGCGCCACCTGGGCGTGCTGGATGCCGTGGCAAAAGCTTGTTCCTGGCCGCAGCCGGCGGCAAACGGCGTGCACCGAGGCATCGTGGTGCACGATTCCTATGGCAGCTTTGTCGCCATGGCGGTCGAAGCCAGCGTCGACAAGAGTCGCAAGCTCACCGTGCACAAGGTGTTCTGCGCCATCGATTGCGGCGTGGTGGTGAACGCCGACCTGGTGCGGGCGCAGATGGAGTCGAGCGTGGTGTTCGGCTTGTCGTCGGCACTGTTCGGCGAGATCACTTTGAAGAACGGCGTGGTCGAACAAAGCAATTTCGACGACTATCCGGTGCTGCGCATGTACCAGACGCCAAGGATCGAAGTGATCCTGGTGCCGAGCAGCGCGCATCCCGGCGGAGTGGGCGAGCCGGCGGTCGCTTGCGTCGCTCCGGCACTGGCGAACGCTATATTTTTTGCGACAGGCGAGCGTATACGTTCGCTGCCGCTGAAAAACCATCAGTTCCAGATTGCATAGGGTGACGCGATGAAATATCTCAATTTGCTTGGCGCACTGCCTGCCTTGCTGCTGGGCTGCGCCGCGGCGCTGGCCCAGCAAAGTCCGGCGCCGACCGGGCAGCAATTGTTCGAGCCGATCGCCAGCGTGGTGATGGGGCCGCGCTGCCTGAACTGCCACCAGGTGCAGGCGCCGCATCAGAAAGACATCGGCATCGAGCATGCGCAGATGGTGATGCGCGGCCAGCACGACAGCGGCGTCGCGACCCTGCAATGCGCCGCTTGCCACCAGGCCGGCAACAGCGCCGACGGCAAGGTGCCCGGCGCGCCGCACTGGAAGATGGCGCCGGTCAGCATGGCCTGGCAGTCGCTGAGCAAGGTGCTGATTTGCCAGTCGATGAAAGATCCGAGCAAGAACGGCAACCGCAAAACCATGGATGAAGTGATCGAGCACATGAAGACCGATCCTCTGGTCTTGTGGGCATGGAATCCCGGAGCAGGCCGTACCACGCCGGTGATGTCGCACGAAGAATTCGTGCAGAAACTGCAGGCCTGGGCGGCAGCCGGCGGACCTTGTCCCGGCGACCCGGTCAAACCGGCCGCTAAATAAGTGCTGTTATCGGTGCTGCAGCAGCAGGTTTTCTATCCAGTCTATGAATACCTGCACCCGGCGCGACAAATGGCGCCGGTGCGGGTATAGCGCATAGACCGGCATGGCGCCGGCGCGCGCTTGCGGCATGACTTCCTGCAGTTCGCCTGCGCGAATATGGCCGCGCACGTCGTAGGCCGGTATCTGGATCAAACCCAGGCCGGCGAGGCAGCAGGCGATATAGGTTTCGGCGTTGTTGACCGCCATGCGACTGCGCATTTCCACGGTGCTGAGCACGCCGTCCTCGATATATTCCCAAGGCGCGTTGCGGCCGCTGGTGGGCGACATGTAGCTGATCGCCCAGTGCCGCGCCAGTTCCGACGGCGTCGCCGGCACGCCATGCTGCCGCAGGTAGGCCGGGCTGGCGCAGTTGATCAGTTCAAACTGGCCCAGCGGACGCGCAACCAGGCTGCTGTCTTCCAGCTGGCCGACACGCACCACGCAATCGACGCCTTCCTGGATCAGGTTGATGGAGCGGTCGGTGCAGCGCAGTTCCAGCTCGATGTCGGGATACAGCTTGAAGAATTCCGGCAAGGCGGGAGCCACCACCAGCCTGGCGAGGCGGCTGGGGACATCCACCTTGAGCTTGCCGCTGGCTTGCGCCGGGGTTTGTTTGAACAGTCCCGATATCTCTTCAAAATCGGACAGCAGCTGGTGGCAGCGTTCAAGCAGGGCGCTGCCATCCTGCGTCAGGTGAACCCGGCGCGTGGTGCGCTGTAGCAGGCGCGCGCCCAGGCTGGCCTCCAGCTGCTGGATCGCGGCGGAGACGGTGGCGCGCGGCAGTCCCAGGCCGTCGGCGGCCTTGGTGAAGCTGCCGGTTTCGGCCACCCGCACGAACACTTGCATGGTTTCTACTCTGTCCATCGTCGCTCTTTGGTTTGCGGGTTCTGGATAGTCTAGTAAATTTGCAGCGGTTTGTATCGGATTTATTGAGCAATGGGCGCTGTTGTGACGTTTGTTAACACAATGCCGCCGCTAAAAAGAAAAAGCCCGGCGCCGTCTTGCGAGACGGACCGGGCTTGTTTCTTGCGACGGAGACTTAGACGTTAAACAGGAAATTCAAGACATCGCCATCCTTGACCACGTATTCCTTGCCTTCAGCACGCATCTTGCCGGCTTCCTTGGCGCCTTGTTCACCCTTGTGGCTGATGAAGTCATCGTAGGCGATGGTCTGGGCGCGGATGAAGCCGCGTTCGAAGTCGGTGTGGATCACGCCTGCCGCTTGCGGGCCGGTGTCGCCGACATGGATGGTCCATGCGCGCACTTCCTTGACGCCGGCGGTGAAGTAGGTCTGCAGGCCGAGCAGCTTGAAGGCGGCGCGGATCAGGCGGTCCAGCCCTGGTTCTTCCATGCCCATGTCGGCCAGGAATTCGTGCTTGTCGGCTTCGTCGAGGTCGGCGATTTCCGATTCGATGGCGGCGCAGATGGCGACGATAGGGGCGTTCTGCGAAGCAGCGTAAGCAGTCAGCTGGTCCAGCAGGGGATTGTTGGTGAAGCCGTGGTCGGAAACGTTGGCGACATACATGGCCGGCTTGGCGGTGATCAGGCACAGCGGCTTGATCAGGGCCATTTCTTCCGCGTCGAGGCCGCAGGCGCGCACCGGCTTGGCCTGGTCCAGTTCCGGCATCAGGCGTTCCAGCAGGGCCACCAGCTTGGCGGCATCCTTGTCGCCTGAACGGGCTTTCTTGTTTTCGCGATGGATGGCTTTTTCCACCGTGCCCATGTCGGCCAGCGCCAGCTCGGTCTGGATCACGTCGATGTCGTCCAGCGGGTTGATCTTGCCGGCGACGTGGATCACGTTGTCGTCTTCAAAGCAGCGCACCACGTTGACGATAGCGTCGGTTTCGCGGATATGGGCGAGGAACTGGTTGCCCAGGCCTTCACCCTTGGAAGCGCCAGCCACCAGGCCGGCGATATCGACGAATTCCACGGTGGCAGGCAGGATGCGCTCCGGCTTGACGATCTCGGCCAGCGCCTTGAGGCGAGGATCAGGCACTTCAACCATGCCGACGTTCGGCTCGATGGTGCAGAACGGGTAGTTTTCGGCAGGAATGCCTGCCTTGGTCAGGGCATTGAAGAGGGTAGATTTGCCGACGTTAGGGAGGCCGACGATGCCGCATTTGAGACTCATGGAAAAACTTTCTAAATCAATAATAGGTTAGCTGTGTTTTATATTCGTTTTACAAGCCAACTACGATCGAGTTAGGCTGAATTGAAGTTGCACAGTGAAAATTAAAACCGGGACAGGCCGAGCACGTTTTGCCGTTTTTTCCGTGCTCTAATCCCAAATATGCCAATTGTAACTCTGTCGGGGGCGCTTATCCAAAGGCCGACGGTAAAAGGCCGCCGGACATTTGGGGGACATCACTGGCCCGGAATCTCCCTTACGGCCTCGCTTGCGGTCCCGCCTTCATTCGGATTTTGTCCGTAAGCGCACCTCGGTCAGTCCGAAATAACGGGCAAAACAAACATTTTCCCACTCCGCGGGGCTGGCTTTGATTTCATTGAAGAAGGTGATCGGTTTCGGTTCGTGCGTATATCCGGCGACTTCCAGCGACTTTCCTCTTGCCTGTCCAGCTGCGGCAAAGCGGGCCGAGAGGAGGGATTTCAAATCGGCGGATGCAGTCATGCCCTCGACAACAGGTCGCCATGTGTGGTTTGGATAGAAGATGAAACCCGCCACCACCAGCACAGTCACGCCTGCAAAGAGGGCGCCGGCCAGCGCGGATTTACGTTTCTGCTGATCGGCAGGGCGGCGCCGCGCATGAAGATGGGCGGCAATCAGGAACGCCATGGCGTTTACCAGCATGAAGTCGATCGTTCTCGCGCGCTCTGGCCCGAGGTCGTTGAGGACAAATGTCCTGGCAAAGATGCTTGCCCACAGGGCCAGCACCAGGAACACCGAGAATCCGAATACCACACGAGCCGGGAATGCGATTTCCCTTCGCGGCTTGACCAGCGCGAAGAAACAATAAACGAGCAGCAGGCTTACCAGAAACGAAGCTACGTATTTAACCAGGATCAGCTTGAGGGAACTCCAGACAGCCAGCACCACATTGATGTGTTGCGGCATCGTTGCAGCCCGCAAGAAATTACCTGGAGCAGCTCCCGAAATAACGGCGCCGATGATCGCTGCTGCCAATATGCAGGCGACAGCCCTGTCCGTTTTCCGTACGAAGCAGCAAATCACGAGGGGAAACAGCAGCGCGATGTGGGCCAGCATGACCGTTTCGTTAAAACTGGCCAGCAGCACGCTCGCCAGCGACAATACGGCAATGCGTTTCCTTGAAAGAGCGGCATTTCCGCGGAATATGCGCAACTCTTCGGCGATCAGGGCCAGGAAAAGTGCACAAGAGACGCCATAGGTTGCGCCGCCGGCCAGCCAGAACAACGATTCCCGCACGCGGAACGTCGCCATCAGCATGACAAAGAAAAGCAGAAGGAAAGCGGCGTTCTTGATACCCGCGGTTGACAAGAAATGGCGCGCAGCCAGGAAATTCAGCGCCAGGATAAGCAATGGCACGATGTAGTAATGGTGCAGCAACACCTCATCGGAGACTGCAAATGCGCTAATCAGCAATGCCGGCGTATAACGGCCACCCCAGGTCAGATATTCTGTCACTACATTTTGGAAAACGCCGCGGCTTTGCGCTCCAAAGCCATAGCAGAAGTCGTCCGCCGAGGGAACCGCGTGGAATGCGTTCCAGAAAATCCATAGTAAAAATAGTACTGCTATCGCCAGCAAGCCGTTGCGGGCAAGAGCGGTCGACCCCTGGGAAATATTGAGAATGCCGTTTGGCAGAGCGCGGACAGTTTGCACTTCTTCAATCTTCAATTTGATCTCTTTTCTCGGTCGTTTGACATCGGGTCGCGGAATTGCCGGCAGCGCGCTTATTTGGCGGTATGCAATTGCATGGTCGCCGCTTCGAATTTGCCTTCGCATAGCAGCGGGATGATCTTCAGGCTGTCGGCAATCGCTTCTTCGATGGGAACCTGCTCGTCCTTGCGCGGCCGGTGCAGCACGAAATCGGCCACCACCTGCTGCAGGTTCAGCGTGCGCGGATGGCCGATGCCCAGCCGCAGGCGCCAGTAATCCTGGGTGCCGAGCGCGGCCGTGATGTCTTTCAAGCCATTGTGCCCGCCGGACGAACCGCCTTTTTTCAGCTTGGCGCTGCCGGGCGGCAGGTCCAGTTCATCGTGCACCACCAGGATCTCGTCCGCTGCGATCTTGTAGAAACGCGCCAGCGCGCCGACCGACTGGCCGGAGCGGTTCATGAACGTCTGCGGCTCCAGCAGCCAGACTTCCTGGCCGGCGATGCTGGTCTTGGCGACCAGGGCGTTGAAGCGCGCTTCCCGGGCCAGCTTGCGGCCGAGGTCGTTGGCGAGATTGTCGACCAGCCAGAAACCGGCGTTGTGGCGCGTTTGCTCGTATTCCTGTCCGGGATTGCCGAGGCCGGCGATGAGGCGGATAGACATGGGCTATTGATTTTCGTATGGATGGCTTGCGCAAATTATAGAAGAAGACAGCGGCCAACAATAAAAAACCCGCCACGAAGGCGGGTCTCAGCTTGCTGATTACTGCCAGAAAGCTGCTCTGGCAAATAGCTTGCTATTACTTCTTGTCGGCAGCAGGAGCATCGGCAGCTGGTGCTTCGGCAGCTGGTGCGTCAGCTTCGACCTTGCCTGCAGGGATCGATGCAGTAGCGATAGTCAGGTTCTCTTGCGACACTGCAGCAACGCCCTTAGGCAGCTTCAGGTCAGCCAGGTGGATCGAGTGGCCGACTTCGATGTTGGTCAGGTCGACTTCGATGAACTCTGGCAGGTCGGCTGGCAGGCAGGTTACTTCCAGTTCAGCAAAAACGTGGCTGATGATGGCGCCGGACAGTTTCACTGCAGGAGCTACGTCTGCATTGATGAAGTGCAGAGGCACTTTCACGTGGATTGCCTGTTTTGCATCAACGCGCTGGAAGTCAGCGTGCAGGACCAGTTGCTTGTATGCGTGGACCTGGAAGTCGCGCAGCAGGACTTTCTGTACCTTGCCGTCGATTTCGAGATCGAGGATCGAGGAGTGGAAAGTTTCTTTTTTCAGCGCGTGGTACAGCGCGTTGTGGTCCAGCGAGATATTGACCGGCGCGTCGGAACCACCATAAACGATACCTGGTGTCTGGCCAGCATTGCGCAGGCGGCGGCTCGCTCCGGTCCCCTGCTCTTTGCGTACAAATGCGATTACTTTCATTTTGAAGCTCCATTGTGTGCCGGATTGAAGTCCGGCGGTAAAAACCCTCCGCGACCAGAGGGTTTTGTTAGCCTGCCATGCCTGCCTTTCGGCCGACGCAACAGGGAATACGAATTCAGCAGACTGAATATTTATTCGGCAAACAGCGACATGACCGAGTCGCCCTTGGTAATACGCTTGAACGTCTCGGCCAGCAGCTCCGCACACGACAACTGGCGGATCTTGCCGCAAGCCTTGGCTTCCGCCGACAGCGGGATGGTGTCGACCACCACCAGCTCGTCCAGCGGCGAATTGACGATGCGCTCGAGGGCAGGGCCGGACAGCACAGGGTGCGTACAGTAAGCCACCACTTTCTTGGCGCCGCGCTCTTTCAATACTTCAGCGGCCTTGGTCAGGGTGCCGGCGGTATCGACCATGTCATCCATGATCACGCAGTTGCGGCCTTCGACTTCACCGATGATGTTCATGACTTCCGACACGTTCGCCTTCGGCCGGCGCTTGTCGATGATCGCCAGGTCGCAGTTCAGGCGTTTTGCCAGCGCCCGGGCGCGCACCACGCCGCCGACGTCCGGCGATACGACCAGCAGGTCGTCGTAGTTCTTGCTTACCAGGTCGCCCAGCAAAATCGGCGATGCGTAAATATTGTCGACCGGGATGTCGAAGAAACCCTGGATCTGGTCAGCATGCAGATCCATGATCAGGACGCGTTCGACACCGGCTTCCTGCAACATGTTGGCGACCACCTTGGCTGAAATCGCAACCCGCGCCGAACGCGGGCGGCGGTCCTGGCGCGCATAGCCGTAATAAGGAATCGCGGCAGTGATGCGGCCAGCCGAAGCGCGCTTGAGCGCATCGACCATCAGCATGATTTCCATCAGGTTGTCATTGGTCGGCGCGCAGGTCGATTGCAGCACGAAGACATCCTTGCCACGCACATTCTCGTTGATCTCGACCATTACTTCGCCGTCGGAGAATTTGGTGACGTTGGCTTTGCCTAGCGGGATACCGAGTTGCTTGGCAACTCCAATAGCTAGTTCCGGGTTTGCGTTGCCGGTAAAAACCATCAGGTTTTCGTTTGCCATGGAGATCCCTGGATACAGTCGTTAAAAAGTTGAAAAGCCGACAATGCCCGACTATTCTAGTCTTGCGTTGGCGGCTTAAGTATTCGCTGTGTGCTGTTGTTGTATTTCTGAAGCGGCTAAATCGGCTGCCGCTGTAAGACCCGCAATGACACTATTTCTTGCTGGACATTCTTGTCCGTATTTAATGGCAGGGGAACAAGGATTCGAACCTTGGAATGCTGGAATCAAAATCCAGTGCCTTAACCAGCTTGGCGATTCCCCTACGCAACTTGTTGTCTATCATAAATCCGCGCCGCATATCAAAACAGCGCTTGAATCTGATGCTAAACCGAATTCTGTATTACCTTTTCAACGATCTGCCAGTCCTGCGAGCGGATGTTCCTGCATCGCCTTGGCCTTCCATGCTTTCCAGTGACCCGGCACCAATTTCAGTACCTCATCTGCCTGTTTTTCTTGCGTAAAACCACAAAAAACACAGGCGCCGGATCCGGTCATTCTGGCATCGCCATGATTGCCTAGCCATTTTATGGCATCCGCAACTTCCGGGAACTGCCTGGCGGCCACGGGTTCCAGATCGTTTTTTCCGAAGAGCTTTTTGCTAGCTATCGAAAAGTCCGTCATTTTGACGGGTTTCGTATTCCTTGTCAATTCCGATGATGAAAAAATTAATGCGGTCGGAATTGTTACGCCGGGCTGAATTATAACGAACCATAGGTCGGGCGTGTCAAGCTTTTGCAGGCTTTCTCCGATTCCTTCTGCAAACGCATTTCGGCCGAACAGGAAAAACGGCACATCGGCGCCCAGCTGCAGGCCCAAAACCATCAATTCCTCGCGCGACAGGCCGCCTTGCCACAGGTGGTTGAGCGCCATCAGCGTGGTGGCGGCGTCGGAGGAGCCGCCGCCCAGCCCGCCGCCCATGGGCAGTTTTTTTTCAATGGCGATGTCGGCGCCGAATCCGCCGGCGCCGGTGCGTTCCCGGATCGCGTTTTGCAGCAGCCTGGCGGCGCGTACGATCAGGTCGCTCTCTTGCGGCACGCCCGGAATCTCGGTAGTGCGCCGGATCTGGTCGTCGGCGCGCGTCTGGAAATGCAGCAGATCGCTGAAATCGACCAGCTGGAACACGGTTTGCAGCAGGTGATAGCCATCCGGGCGGCGTCCGGTAACGTGTAAAAACAGGTTCAGCTTGGCTGGCGCCGGGCAGTTGTTCAGCGTGCGGGTCATTGCGGGTTTCAGTGTGGTTGGCGGCTGTCGATGACGATGCGGATTGCAACCTCGCCGGCTTGTGCGGTATTGCGGGCCAGGTCTATCCGTTTCGGATAACTTTCGGCGCCGTTGTCCTGGGCTTGCCAGTTGGTGTACTGGATCAGCCATTTGTCGGCGGTGGTGACGCTGAAGCCGTCATCCGCGGCCGCGGATGGCGCGGCGCTGAAGCGCTGGCCGGCGGCGTTCTGGCCGAAACCCTGCAGCCAGTCGCGCAGGCCGGCGATCGGCAGGGGCCAGCCCAGGGCTTGCACCGTCAGGGCGTCGACATCGCCGGCGCTGCGCGCAGGCTGGCCGCTTTGCTTGAGGGTCGCCTGGTCAGCCGCGATATTGATGGTGGCCAGGGTTTGCCCAAGCGGCGAGAGCAGGGTGATCACGGTTTCCTGCTTGCCTTGGGCCCAGGTGAAGCTGCCGTGCATGGCTTGTTCCTTGCCGTCTTGCTGATAGCGGATCGACAGGCGGCCGCTGACATCGATGGCCTGGTGGTATTGCCGCGCCGCGCCGCTGGCTGCGGTAGCAGCCGGCGCGGACGATTGCGACAGCGTGCTGCAGCCGCTCAGCGCCATGGCAGCCGCCGCCGCGGCCAGCAGCGCGCCGCGCCGGATCGCCGGCAATACCTGCCAAGCGTTCTTGCCAGGCGCCCGCATCATAATCTGGCGCCCAGCCGCGCCAGGGTGTTTTTCAGGGCGTCGTTCTGCGGATCTTTCTGCTGCACTTCGCGCCACAGTTTTTGCGCATCGGTTTTTTGTCCCTTGACCCACAGGACTTCACCGAGGTGCACGGCGATTTCCGGATCGGGCATCAAGCTGTAGGCGGTGCGCAGCCGGGTCTCGGCTTCGCCCAGGTTGCCCAGGCGGTATTGCACCCAGCCCATGCTGTCGACGATGAACGGGTCCTGCGGCGCCAGCGTCAGCGCTTTCTGGATCAGCGTCAGCGCTTCCGGCAAGCGGATATTGCGGTCGGCCAGCGAGTAGCCGAGGGCGTTGTACGCCTGCTGGTTTTCCGGCGCCAGCGCGATCAGTTTGCGCAGCGCGGTTTCCATGGTGCCCAGGTTATTCAGTTTTTCTGCCGCCATGGCGTAGTCGTACAGCAGGTCGGGGTTGTCGGGCTGCGCCTTGAGCGCGGTTTCCAGGACCTTGAACGCTTCCTGCGGACGGTTGGCGTCGCGCAGCAATTGGGCTTCCACCTGGGTTACCTGGGTTTTCTCGCGTTCGCCGTTGGTGTCGATCTCTGCCAGCACGCGCCGTGCGCCGTCGAGGTCGCCGCGTTTGGACAGCAGCTGGGCGCGGCGCAGCTGGGCGTCCAGGTAGGCGTCGCCCGGTTCGACCTGCGCCAGCCATTTCAATGCGGTGTCGGTGTCATTCCGGTCTGCCGCAATCTGCGCCAGGATCAGCAGCGCCTGGGTGCTGTCGCGCGCTTCGTCCGGATGCTTGGCCAGCTGGTCGATATAGCTGACCAGGTAGCGTTCGGCAGCTTTGGTATCACCGATTTGTGCATTCAGCAGGCCCAGCGCGAGCAGGGTGGTGGCGTCCTGCTTGTCGCTCTTGAGCAGGATTTCAAATTGGCTGCGGGCTTTTTCGTATTGCTTCTGGTCGATCAGGGTGCGCGCATAGGCCACCCGCACTTCACGCGAGCCGGGATATTTCTTGAGGAAATCGGTGAGGATGCGTTCGACCTCGGTATTGTCCCCCGCGACTTGCGCGCTGGTCAGGATCGCCAGTTCAGAGTCGGGTTTCAGGTTCAGCGCAATTTTCGCTTCTTCCTGGGCGCGGGTGCTGTTGCCTATGCTGAAGGCTTCCTGCGCCAGCGCCAGATGCGCTTCCGGCATCGCCGTGTAAGGCGTGACCAGCTGCTCGAGCAGGGCGAACGCGCCGGCCTTGTCCTGCGCCCGCGCCAGCAGGCGCTGGATCTGCAGCATCATGACGCCGCGCGCTTGCGGCGGCGCATCTTGCAGGCGCTTTTCGAGGATCGGCTTGGCTTCCGCCAGGTTGTTGCTGAGCATGATGAAGCCGAGGTAATACTGGGTCGCCTCTTCGGAATCGGGAGCCAGTTCACGCCACAGGCGGATGGCCACCAGCGCTTCGCTGGCCTGTTTTGCGCTCAGCGCCATTTCCGCCGCGCGTCGGGCCAGGCGCGGATCGCGCGTCTGCTGGGCGGCTCCCAGCAGGGTGACGTATGCGGATTGCCAGTTGCCGCGCTGGAAAGCGATTTCGGAGCTGAGTACCTTGAACAGGATTTCCTTGGTCAGCGGCACCGCCGGCAGATGTTCTTCCGGTGGTTTGACCGGTGTTGCCCTGGTTGCCAGCTTGCGGCTTGCGATCTGCTCGGGACTTGCTGCAGGAGTAGCCGCAGGCGGCGTGCTGGCAGCAGGATTTGTGGCGTCGTTGCCCGGCGTTACACCGGCGCAAGCCGACAGCAAGGTAGAGAGCGTTACAATGGCAAGGGTTTTTTTCAAGGGATATGTCCTGGCATTCAAAGGTAAGCTTGATTTTACGCCCAACCAGAGAGCAGCGCGCAGCGGCCGCCCCTGGATTTGTTTCAAAAAATTTATAGCCGATTATGCCATTTCATTCCGGACGCGCTTTTCCAACGATGCCTGACGATGCCAGAATTACCTGAAGTAGAAGTCACCCGCCGCGGCGTCGCGCCGCATCTCGACGGCCGCGTGGTGACTGCCGTCACCTTTCGCCACCGCGGCTTGCGCTGGCCGTTTCCGCTAGACCTGCCGGCGCTGCTGGTCGGCCGCAAGGTGCGCGGCACCGGCCGCCGCGGCAAATACCTGCTGCTGCGTTTCGACCATGGCACCGTGATCATCCACCTGGGCATGTCGGGCCACCTGCGGATCCTGGAGCTCGGCGTTGAGCCGCAAAAACACGACCATTTCGACCTGGTGGTCGGCCGCCAGCTGCTGCGGCTGACCGATCCGCGCCGTTTCGGCGCGGTGCTCTGGCATGCCGACGCCGACGGGCCGGTGGAGCAGCATGTGCTGCTGGCCGGGCTGGGGCTGGAGCCGCTGGAAGATGTTTTTTCGGCGCAGATCCTGTTTCAAAAGACCCGCAACCGCAGCGCGCCGATCAAGCAAGTGCTGCTGGCCGGCGATATCGTGGTCGGGGTAGGCAATATCTATGCGTCAGAAAGCCTGTTCCGCGCCGGCATCAATCCCAAAACGCAGGCTCACCGCATCAGTCTGGCACGCTACGAACGGCTGGTTGATGCCATTCGGATAATCTTAGCGGCCGCAATTGACAAGGGCGGCAGCACTTTACGTGATTTTATTGGGGCTGATGGGCAATCCGGTTACTTCCAACAGAGTTATTTCGTCTATGATCGTGCTGGGTTGCCTTGTAGAAATTGCGGCACCCTGATTACGCAGATCAAACAAGGGCAGCGTTCGACGTTTTATTGCAAAAAATGTCAAAAATAAATATCAGAGAACATAGGCGAGAGAGATAGTGAGCAATCTAGTCCAAAAATTCCAGGAATACAGTGAATGGCGCACCGGCGTGGCCAGTGCATTACGGCGTTACCAGACATGGGCCAGCGCCTCGAAATTGTCGGACGTGGCCAGCGAACAGCGTATCGGCCGAGCCTTGGCGCGCCTCACCGACGACAAATTGTCGATCGCATTCGTGGCGGAATTTTCGCGCGGCAAGTCAGAACTGATCAACGCCATCTTTTTCGCCGACTACGGCCAGCGCATCCTGCCGTCCGCCGCCGGCCGCACTACCATGTGCCCGACCGAGCTGCTGTATGACGCGTCTTTCCCGTCATGCATCCGCCTGCTGCCGATAGAAACCCGGGCCGAATCGCAGTCGACCAGCGATTACAAGGGCGCGCACCACGTCTGGACCGTGTTGCCGCTGGATATATCCTCCACCGACGGCATGCTGGAAGCATTCAAGCAGGTCAGCCTGACCAAATGGGTGCCGGTGGAAGAGGCCAAACGCTACGGCCTGTATGACGAAGACGATCCCGACGCGGCCCTGGCGGTCGACGTGCTGGGACGGGTCGAGATTTCCCAATGGCGCCATGCCATCGTCAACTTTCCGCATCCCTTGCTGAAAGAAGGGCTGGTGATCATCGATACGCCGGGCCTGAACGCGATCGGCACCGAGCCGGAGCTGACGCTCAACCTGATTCCCAACGCCCATGCGGTGCTGTTCATCCTGGCGGCGGACACCGGCGTCACCAAGAGCGACATCGATGTCTGGCGCCATCACATCGGCAGCGGCGCCGGCCGCATGGTGGTGCTGAACAAGATCGACAGCATGTGGGACGAGCTGCGCTCGCCGTTCGAGGTCGAGCAGCAGATCAGCAGGCAGGTGTCGAGCGTGGCGCAGACGCTGGGCCTGGCGGAGGCGCAGGTATACCCGGTATCGGCCCAGAAGGGCCTGGTCGGCAAGATCAACGGCGAGCCGGACCTGCTGAGGAAAAGCCGCTTGCCGGCTTTGGAAAATGCCCTGTCGCGCGAGCTTATCCCGGCCAAGCGCGACATCATCCGCTCGCAGCTGATCGGCGATATCCATGACCTGACGGTCACCAAGCAAGCCCTGATGTCGGCGCACATCCGCAGCGTGGTCGAGCAGCTGCTGGAATTGAAGAGCCTGCGCGGCAAGAACACTTCCATCATCAGCCACATGATGAAACGGATCGACATCGAGAAAAAGGAATTCGACGAAAGCCTGCTGAAGCTGCAAGGCACGCGCATGGTGTTCGCGCGGCTGTCGGCCGGCGTCTTCACCACGCTCGGCATGGGCTTGCTGAAAGAAGAAATCCGCAAGACGCGCGAGACCATGGAAGGCAGCATGTTCACCGCCGGCTTCCGCCACGCGGTCAAGGAATTTTTCGACAAGGCACAGGAAAACCTGATGCTGTCGGGCCAGAAGACCGATGAAATTTCGGAAATGATGACCATCATGTACCGCAAATTCTCGACCGAGCACGGGCTGGCCTTGTCGACGCCCATGGCATTTTCGCTGGACAAGTACCGCAATGAGATCAAGGTGATCGAGACCGCCTATCATCGCCAGTTCGGCACGGTGACGCTGGTCAAGACCAGCCAGGTAGTGCTGATGCAGAAGTTCTTCGATTCGATCGCCTCGCGCGTCAAGCAGAGTTTCCTGCAAGCCAACCGCGACGTCGATGCCTGGCTCAAGGTGGTGATGGCACCGCTGGAAGAGCAGATCCGCGCCCACAAGTCGCAGCTCAAGCAGCGCACCGATTCGATCGAGCGGGTGCATGTGGCGATCGATAGCCTGGAAGAAAAAATCCAGTCGGTGGAGATGCTGCAGAACGAATTGACGGCGCAAAGAAACACGCTGGTGGCGCTGGAAACGGATTTGAGGAATGCGCTGGGAAGTGAGAGCTATGCCGGGACAGAGTTCAATAGCCACCGAAACGTGGCGAATTACTCTGTACCCATCTGATCAGATGGGTAGTTTGAAGCACGTACATGTCGTTATAAAACCGCAGTGAGACAGAGTTGAAAATTATTTGCAGCACCGCGAACGACCTCGCATCAGCTGAATTTGCCGATCCGTCATTTTCCGCCGCGGTGATTGCGTGGCAGAAGCAGCACGGCCGCCACGCATTGCCCTGGCAGCAGACGCGCGATGCCTATCGCGTCTGGCTGTCGGAAATCATGCTGCAGCAGACCCAGGTGGCCGCGGTGATTCCTTACTACCAGCGTTTCCTGGCCAGCTTTCCCGACGTGCAGGCGCTGGCAGCGGCGCCTAGCGAACAGGTGATGGCGCATTGGAGCGGCCTGGGTTATTACACCCGGGCGCGCAATCTGCATCGCTGCGCGCAGCAGGTGGTGGCTGAGCATGGCGGGATATTTCCGCGCGATCCGCTGCTGCTGCAAGAGCTGCCTGGCATCGGCCGTTCCACCGCAGCCGCCATTGCTGCGTTTTCCTACGGCGTGCAGGCCGCGATTTTGGACGGCAACGTCAAGCGTGTGTTCTCCCGGGTGTTCGGCATCGACGGTTATCCCGGCGCCAAGCCGATCGAAGAAGCGATGTGGCGCCGTGCCGTGGCCTTGTTGCCGGAGCAGGGCGTGGAGTCGTATACCCAGGGCCTGATGGACCTGGGAGCGACGCTCTGCACACGCAGCAAACCTTCCTGCCAGGCCTGTCCGCTGGCGCAGCGCTGCGTCGCCCTGGCAACCGACCGGGTCAGCCAGCTGCCGGTGCGCAAACCGAAAAAAGCGATTCCCGAAAAACATACCTGCATGCTGGTGATCGTCGACCGGCGCCAGGTCCTGCTGGAGCAGCGTCCCGACAGCGGCATCTGGGGCGGCTTGCTGTCGTTGCCGGAAATTGCGCCGGGGCTTGCCTCGAAAGACGATTTCGACGCCGCGCTCAATCGCGCCACTGCAGCCTTCGGCCCGGTGGCATCGTGCGAGCCGCTGCAGCCGTTTACCCACGTCTTCACGCATTTCAAATTGCAGATAGCGCCGTTCCAGATCGCTCTTGAACATCGGCTGGATGGCGTCGCCCATGCCAACCATGTCTGGTATCCGGCTGACAAGCTGGCCGGCGCGCCGTTGCCGGCGCCGGTCAAGAAGCTGCTGCTGGAAGTTTTTCGCGAAGCGGACTTGTTTGCCTGAAGCGGCTTGTCAGATGATGTGGTGTTGCCGCAGATATTGATGGACTATGCCGAGCCGCTCGCGGCCGTCGGTCAGTTCGAGCAGCTTCTGGCGCGCTTTCAAGGGAATCGGCAGGATTTCGCACCAGCGGTTGGCGACCCAGCCGGCATTGTCGAATTGCAGCGGCAAGGCAAACGGGCTGGCGAAATTCTCCCCATGCGCGGCGCGGCCTTTCTTGTTGATATCGTCGATCACCAGCTTCAAGGTGCTGGCGCATTGCAGATGGGCTTCGTCAGGCAGCGTCGCCGCGTCGGAGTCGATCAGCGTTACCTGCGCTTCCAGGCGCTGGTCGGACAATACGCGCTGCTGCACGATCCGGAAACGCTGGCCGCCCTCGGTGCGCAGCATCATCACGCCCAGGTCTTGCATGTCCCATTCGATGATCCTGGTCAGGCAGCCGACGCTTTCCGGCTCGGCGGCATTGCCGACTTCCTGCCCTGACTTGATCAGCACCACGCCGAACGGCTGCTCCAGCCGCATGCATTCGCGCAGCATGTCGAGGTAGCGTGTTTCAAATACCTTGAGCGGCAGGACGCCGCCGGGAAACAGCACCGCGTTGAGCGGGAACAGCGGTATCCAGGAATTATTTTCGGGCATAGGTTGTGACGTCGACTGCGGAGAGAGAGTGAACTGCGTTGCGGGGGCTGCGCAGCCGGCTAATTGTCGCCGGCGCGCCTGGCCAGTTCGCGATGGCGCCGCACCACGCGTTCGGATACCTGGAAATATTCCGCCAGCCGCTCCACCATGTAGACCGAGCGATGCTGGCCGCCGGTGCAGCCGATGGCTACCGTCAGGTAGCTGCGGTTGTCATCCTTGAACGACGGCAGCCATTTTTCGACAAAATTGCGGATGTCGTTGAGCAGGTCGCCCACTTTCGGCAAGTCTTCCAGGAACGCGATCACCGGCTGGTCGCAGCCTGTCAGCGGCCGCAGTTTCACGTCGTAATGCGGATTCGGCAGCATGCGCACGTCGAACACCAGGTCGGCGTCCAGCGGCACGCCGCGCTTGAAGGCGAACGATTCGAACAGCAGGATCAGCGGCGCCGGTTCGGTATAGACCAGCTCCTTGATCCAGCTGCGCAAGCGGTTGGCGCTCATGTTCGAAGTATCGATGGTGTGGGCGATGCTCTCGATCCCGGCCAGCATCTCGCGTTCATTCAGGATGCACTCGGTCAGGGTCAGGCGGTCGGCCGGATTCTGGCCGGGACGCAGGCGGTGCGACAGCGGATGGCTGCGGCGGGTCTCGGAGAAGCGGGCGATCAGCGATTCGGTCTGGGCGGTCAGGAAGAACACCTTGACGTCGTGTCCTTCGGCTTTCAGTTGCCGGATATCCGAGGGCAGGCCGGCCAGCGAGTCGGCGCTGCGGGCGTCGGTGGCTACCGCCAGCATTTGCGCGCCTTCGTCGATGCGGGTGGCGACCAGGTCGCGCAGCAGGATCGGCGGCAGGTTATCGACGCAAAAATAACCGGCGTCTTCGAGCACGCGAAGAGCGACCGATTTACCTGAACCGGAAATACCAGTGATGAGAATTATGCGCATTGCGCAATGATACCGTAACTACGGCAGTCGAGAGCGCGGGCGGCCTGCCCGCTATCTTTAAAGATCGCTGTCGCTGTCCATTGCAATGCGCTGGCGCGCGATGAAATCCTTGAGCGTGTCGATGCCGCGCAGCTGCAGGATGGTGTTGCGCACCGCGGCTTCCAGCAGCACCGCGATGTTGCGGCCGGCGGCTACCGGAATGATGACTTTGCGGATCGCCAGCCCCAGTACTTCCTGGGTATGGGCGTCGAGCGGCAGGCGCTCGTAGTTTTCTTCCAGCGTCGCGCGCCGCACCAGGTGCACGATCAGCTTGAGGCGCATTTTGCGGCGCACCGCGGTTTCGCCGAAGATGGTCTTGATGTCGAGCAGGCCCAGGCCGCGCACTTCCAGCAGGTTCTGCAGCAGGTGCGGACAGCGGCCTTCGATCATGTTCGGCGCGATGCGGGCGAATTCGACCGCATCGTCGGCCACCAGGCCGTGGCTGCGCGAAATCAGTTCCAGCCCCAGCTCGCTTTTGCCGAGCCCGGATTCGCCGGTGATCAGCACGCCGACTCCCAGCACATCCATGAACACGCCATGCATGGTGATCCGTTGCGCCAGTTTTTTCGACAGGTATACCCGCAGGTAATCGATCACCTGCGCAGCCGGCAACGGCGTCGAAAACAGCGGGATGTTCTTTTCATCGCAGATTTCGAGGATGTCCGGCGGCGTCGCCAGGCCCTGCGCGATGATGAAGGCGGGCGGCGCGCCGGCCACCAGTTCAGCGGTCTGGTAGACCCGCGAAGTGGCCGAAAGGCGCTGGTAGTATTCGGTTTCCTGGTGCCCGAAGACCTGGATCCGGCCCGGGTGGATCAGGTTCAGGTGGCCCACCTGGTCGGCGGCCGAAGCGGCGTCGCCGGAAATCAGCCGCTCGCCGCCGGGGAAGCCGGCAAACCAGCCCAGCTGCAGCGATTCGCGGTTTTCGTCGTACAGCTGCTGAATCGAGAGGGGCGTGGAAACTGGCATGGTCGGCGTCTGACGTGGTTAAGGGGTTAGATCGCCTGCAGGCGACTCAGACAGGGTGATGTCTTAAACTAAATTATGTCGCATTTTCCGTGCCCATGGGCTGCCAGGCCACGATGTGTGCGTGCACCGAAGCGGGATCGGGATCGCTGCTCAGGATGGAGCGGAAGGCGTCGCTGGAAAACATCTCGGCGATTTCCGACAGGATTTCCAGGTGCTGCTGGGTGACGTTGTCAGGAATCAGCAGGAACACCAGCAAGCGGACCGGTTCGCCATCCGGCGATTCAAACGGAATCGGTTCGGCCAGGCGCACAAAGGCGGCCAGCGGCGCTTTCAATCCCTTGACGCGGCCATGCGGCACGGCGACGCCATGGCCAAGGCCGGTAGAACCCAGGCGTTCGCGCGCAAACAGGTTGTCGGAGACGGTAGAGCGGGCAATGCCGCAATTGTTTTCGAAGAGTAAACCGGCTTGTTCGAAGGCGCGTTTTTTACTGGAGACTTCCAGATCCAGCGCTACATTTTGTGCAGGCAGGATTTTTGCAAGATTAGTCATAATACAAATTGGTATGCGGCACAATACGGGTGGTTGTGTCTAAGTCATTGTAAGCCACCACTAATATGGCCGCAGCACTTCAAAAACATGCCAATCCCGGGCTGGCGCTGCTAGCCGCGATAGCGTGCGGCAGCTGTTGTCATGGTAACGCCTTCCCGATCCTGGCCCGAGTCAGCATAGCCCAGGCTACGGTCTTAATGGCTCCCAACCCGGATTATAGACTTGATTCCGGCCAACAACACCAACTTGCGGTCATGGTCTTGCTGGAGCCGTGCGATGGCTTTTATTTAACTTCAAAGCGCGCAAATATCAGCCAGACGTCGCCGTTGCCTTTGTTCTGCGACAGGCGAGGCACGTAAGATCCCATCAATTTGGCTCCCTTGACGCCCAGCGAGACCACGGGCAAGGCGATCGGGAACGGGAAGCCGCCGAAATAATCCTGGCGGCTCATCATCATGGCGGTATAGCCGGCGCCGACTTCGACCGGCGTCTTGGGGACATTCCAGATCCATTCATAGGCATATCCAGCCATGATCTGCGGCTTGAAATGCGAGTCGCGGATCGCGAACAGGTACAGCGATTCGTCGTTGCCGTCGGCGTTGCGGATGGTGCGGCCGCCGCCCAGGCCCCAGGCCTTTTCATTCAGTTCTTCGATGCGCTCTTTAGTGTAGGTGCGGCGGCCGTGATAGGCGTAGCCCGACAGATACACTTCCATGTCGCCGTTTTCGACGATGTTGTCGAGACGATTCTTGGTCTGCGAGAGAGTTTTGCTGAACCAGCCGGTGGTGTCCGGGGTTTCCTGGGCCTGGGCTGGAGCAGCCACGGTGACCAGTGCTGTAATGCAAGAGATCAAGGCAGTGCGCTTGAGGGTAGTGAAACGAGAAAAAAATGTCATAAGCGAAAGAGTCCTTTTACGGCGAGGTCGTACGGTAGACGTTGATCCTATGGACGTCAATATTCCCGACCAAATTACTACTATTTAGTCACTTGAGTGCTGTTTTTTTGCTACGGTTTGTAACCGAACGTAAATTATTGCCTTGCCTGGCGCCAATTCAACGGTGGCTGCGATGTGGAGAAATTGCTGCGCCAGGGATTGATATCGAGACCACCGCGCCGGGTATAGCGCGCATAGACAGACAGCTTTTGTGGCCGACAGTTGCGCATCAGGTCCATAAATATGCGTTCCACGCATTGTTCGTGGAATTCATTGTGCTCGCGGAAGCTGATCAGGTACTTGAGCAGGCTCTCCTGGTCGATGGCGGCGCCGACGTAATGGATCTGCACGCTGCCCCAGTCCGGCTGGCCGGTGACCAGGCAATTCGATTTCAGCAGGTGCGAGACCAGGGTCTCTTCCACCACTACCTGGTCCGGATCGCTTTTCAGCAGCGACGGATTAGGCTGGTATTCGTCCACTTCGATATCGAGCCGGTCCAGCAGCAAGCCTTGCGGTTCTTGCAGCTTGAGCCCGGAAAAGGCCTCGGCCGTGGCCAGGGTGACATGCACCGGTGCGCCGAAACCGTCCGATATGTCAGTGCGCAGCAGCTGCAGCAGCGCGTCCTTGTCCGCCAGCCTGGTCTGGTTGAAGGAGTTCAGGTACAGCTTGAACGACTTCGATTCGATGATGTTGGGGGAATCCGCCGGTACCGTGAAAGTGGCGATCGCCACTTGCGGCTTGCCGCGCAGGCTGAGCCAGGACACCTCATATGCATTCCAGATATCGACGCCGAAAAACGGCAGCGTGCCGCTGATGCCGATTTCTTCGCGCTTGCCCAGGCGGGCAATCGGGAACAGCAGCGAAGGCTGGTACTGGGTCTGGTAGGCGGCGGGTTTGCCCAGCGGCGAGGCGTCAGGCGTGTTGGGGATAGTCATGGCTTCTGCTTGTGCTTAAAAGCAGTATTTTGCCAGATAAGCTACAGCTCCCCGATATTCGCCGCTTGATGGCGCCTATCGGGAGCGTGGCCGGGCGTCTTAGCCGAGGAACAGCTTGTAGACCGGATTGCTGCTTTCATCCCAATAGCGGTAACCCAGGCTGGACAGGAAAGTGCGGAAAATCTTCATTTCTTTTTTCGGCACTTGCAGCCCGACCAGGATGCGGCCGACGTCGCCGCCCTGGCTGCGGTAATGGAACAGGCTGATGTTCCAGTCGGGCGCCATCGAATTGAGGAAGCGCATCAGGGCGCCCGGACGTTCCGGGAACTCAAAGCGGTACAGCAATTCGTTTTCCGCCAGCGGGCTCTTGCCGCCCACCAGGTGCCGCACGTGGACCTTGGCCAGTTCGTCATGGGTCAGGTCAAGCGTGCTGAAGCCGTGTTTCTCGAAATTCCTGGCGATCTGCTTGGCTTCTTCGCCGCTGGTCGTCTGCACGCCGACAAACACGTGCGCGACTTTCTCGTCGCTGATGCGGTAGTTGAATTCGGTGACGTTGCGCGGCCCCACCAGTTCGCAGAAACGGCGGAAGCTGCCGAACTGTTCCGGGATGGTGACGGCGTACACGGCTTCGCGCAGCTGGCCGATGTCGGCCATTTCGGCGACGAAACGCAAGCGGTCGAAATTCATGTTGGCGCCGGAGGCGATCGTCACCAGGGTCTGGTCCTTGACCGGCTTGCGCGTGGCCTTGGCGCGTTCGACATAGGCTTTGGCGCCGGCCACCGCCAGCGCGCCGGACGGTTCCAGGATGCTGCGCGTATCCTGGAATACATCCTTGATCGCGGTGCAGACGGCGTCGGTATCGACCAGGATCACTTCGTCCACATGCAGGCGCGCCAGGCGGAAGGTTTCTTCGCCGACCAGCTTGACCGCGGTGCCGTCGGCGAACAGGCCGACATCCGCCAGGGTGACGCGGCGGCCCGCCTTCAGGCTGCGCGCCATGGCGTCGGAATCGGTGGTCTGGACGCCGATGATCTTGATCTCGGGCCGCACCGCCTTGACATAGGCAGCGATGCCGGCAATCAAACCGCCGCCGCCTATCGGGACGAAGATTGCATGGATGGGCCCGGCGTGCTGGCGCAGGATTTCCATGCCGATGGTGCCTTGGCCGGCGATCACGTGCGGATCGTCGAAAGGATGGACGAAGGTCAGCTTGAGTTTCTTTTCCAGCGTCAGCGCGTGGTTGTAGGCGTCGGTGTAGGAGTCGCCGAACAGAACGACTTCGCCGCCGCGCGCCCGTACTGCGTCGACCTTGACTTGCGGCGTGGTGGTCGGCATCACGATCACGGCGCGGCAGCCGAGCTTGGCCGCCGACAGCGCCAGTCCTTGCGCGTGGTTGCCGGCCGAAGCGCAGATCACACCGCGCTTGAGCTGGGCCGGGGTCAGGCTGGCCATCTTGTTGTAGGCGCCGCGCAGCTTGAAACTGAACACGCTTTGCACGTCCTCGCGCTTGAAATAAATCTGGTTCTCAATACGCTTCGACAGCGTTGGCGCCAGTTCAAGAGGGGTTTCGACCGCGACGTCGTAGACGCGGGCGGTGAGGATCTTCTGCAAATAATCTGTGGTCATGTCGTTGTCAAATTGGGGATGTCGAGCGCGCTCGACAACAGGATCAGGCCGGGGGAAACAGCGGATCATTATAATGGACGGCTTTTAATCGTCACCAGGTTTTGTCGGCCGCATGCCATTTATTCGCGTGCGGCCGGGTCTGCCGTCTTTCTCCGAATAGTTTTCCATGATCGAATCCGCTGTTTTATGGTTGCTCAAGACGCTCGCCGTGCCGACGGTCGGCCTGACTTCCGTCTTCATCATCAGTTTTGTCGCCGCCACCCTGCTGCCGCTGGGTTCCGAGCCGGCCGTGTTTGCCGTGATCAAGGCCAACGGCGCGCTGTTCTGGCCGGTGATCCTGGTCGCGACCGCGGGCAATACGCTAGGCGGCGTGGTGGATTACTGGATGGGTTACGGCGCCAAGCAGGCATTCGCCCGCGAGCGCGGCAGCGGCTGGTTCAACTGGCTGCAGCGTTACGGCGCCAAAACCATGCTGCTGGCCTGGGTGCCGGGCATAGGCGACCCGATCTGCACCCTGGGCGGCTGGCTCAAGCTGCCGTTCTGGCCCTGTGTCGCGTATATGGCGGTCGGCAAGTTCGCGCGCTATGTGTTCGTCGTCTGGCTGCTGATGAACGTGCCGGACGGATTCTGGCGGCAAGTCGCAAGCTGGCTGGCGTGAACCGGAACAAGAGCCGGATCGCCGCCGAGATCGCCGCCGAACTGCGGCGGGTTTGATCAGAGCGCGGAAAGGCCGGCCCAGAACATCGCCGGCGTGATCAGCAGCAAGATCAGGTAGGGCAGCATGCGCAACGGCCATGCGCGCTGGCGCAGCAGGTAGGACATGCCGAAATAGGGATTCCTGCGCGATAAGGAAACGGGTGTCATGGCTTGCCTCCGGGGTACGGTGAATCAGCCCTTGCACTGGCCGTAGTCGGCCAATGTGCAGGAAATGCTGTCGAGGATTTCACTGATGATCTCGCTAAACATGATGGCTCCTGAAAAAATGGGTATGGATACATTGTAGTTAAAGACTATTAATATATGAAAATTGATTGTTTTTATTGATTTCATTGCATTTGCCTATTCGCAGCCGCTCAATGCCTTGCACTGCACAAATCGGCATCTTGCCCTCGTGACGCAGCGCGATAAGCTAAAATGCAGGTTCAGTAGCCGCAGTCAACTTTCATAGACCAATGAACGCCCCAGTCAAAATCCAGGCATTATTGTCAGACGCGCCACACGGCGCCGCTCCTACGCGCTTGCGCGAGATTCCTTATAACTACACCTCGTTTTCAGATCGCGAGATCGTGATCCGCCTGCTGGGCGAAGCATCCTGGCGCCTGCTCGACGAACTGCGCAGCAAGCGCCAGACCGGCCGTTCCGCCAGGATGCTGTATGAAGTGCTGGGCGACATCTGGGTAGTGCGGCGCAATCCGTATCTGCAAGATGACATGCTGGATAACCCGAAGCGCCGCCAAGCCCTGATTGATGCGTTGCATCACCGGCTCGGCGAAGTCGACAAGCGCCGTATCGTCACCGGCGAGGGCGATGCCGCCGGCGATGAAGAAGCGAAAAAACGCAGCGAGAATGTGGAAGCGCTGCTGGCCGCCGCGCGCAAGGCGATCGCCGCCTTCGCCGACGAATTCCGCCAGACCTACGATCTGCGCAAGCGCGCCAACAAGATCCTGGGGCGCTATACCGCCAAGGACAACATCAAGTTCGACGGCCTGTCGCGCGTATCGCATGTGACCGACGCCACCGACTGGCGCGTCGAATATCCGTTCGTGGTGCTGACGCCCGACAGCGAAGATGAAATGGCCGGCCTGGTCAAGGGCTGCATCGAGCTCGGCCTGACCATCATCCCGCGCGGCGGCGGCACCGGCTACACCGGCGGCGCGATTCCGCTGACGCCGTTGTCGGCAGTCATCAACACCGAAAAACTGGAACAGCTGGGCGCAGTCGAAATGGCCGTCCTGCCAGGACTCGACAAAGAATACGCGACGATCTATTCCGGCGCCGGCGTGGTCACCAAGCGCGTGTCCGACGCCGCCGAAAAAGCCGGTTTCGTGTTCGCGGTCGATCCGACTTCGGCCGAGGCATCCTGCGTCGGCGGCAATATCGCCATGAACGCCGGCGGCAAGAAAGCCGTGCTGTGGGGCACCGCGCTGGATAATCTGGCGAGCTGGCGCATGGTCGACCCGAACGGCGACTGGCTGGACGTGACCCGTCTCGACCACAATTTGGGCAAGATCCACGACACGCCGCTGGCGCGCTTCCAGCTGGAGTGGCGCCATCCGGCGGAAAAGGGCCGGCCGAGCGAAAAGCCGTTCAAGACCGAGATCCTGGAAATCGCCGGCCGGGTATTCCGCAAGGAAGGCCTGGGCAAGGACGTGACCGACAAATTCCTGGCGGGTTTGCCGGGAATCCAGAAAGAAGGCTGCGATGGCCTGATCACTTCCGGGCGCTGGATCCTGCACAAGATGCCGAAGCACACGCGCACCGTCTGCCTGGAATTCTTCGGCCAGGCGCGCGATGCGATTCCTTCGATCGTCGAGATCAAGGACTTCCTCGATGCCGAAACCAGGAAGGGCGGCGCCATCCTGGCCGGCCTGGAGCACCTGGACGAGCGTTACCTGCGCGCGGTCGGCTACACCACCAAATCGAAGCGCGGCGTACTGCCGAAGATGGCCTTGTTCGGCGACATCGTCGGCGACGATGAAAACGCGGTGGCGCAAGCGGCGTCGGAAGTGGTGCGCATGGCCAACAACCGGGTCGGTGAAGGTTTCATTGCAGTCAGCCCGGAAGCGCGCAAGAAATTCTGGCTGGACCGTGCCCGCACGGCCGCCATCGCCAAGCATACCAACGCCTTCAAGATCAATGAAGACGTGGTGATTCCGCTCAACCGCATGGGCGAGTACACCGACGGCATCGAACGCATCAATATCGAGCTGTCGGCCAAGAACAAGCTGCAGCTGGTGGATGAGTTGCGCGATTTCCTGCTCAAGGGAAATCTGCCGCTGGGCAAGGGCGACGACGCCGACGGCGACGACATTCCCGCTGCCGAAATACTCGAAGACCGCGTGCACCAGGCCGAGCAATTGCTGGTCGAAGTGCAGGCGCGCTGGACTTACCTGCTGGCCAACCTGGACAAGCCGCTCAAGGATGCGAAAGACGAGCTGGCCGCGCTGGGGCTGGAAAAACTCGGCCTGGTGTTCGAGCAGCGCCTGCTGCAGCAGCCCAACGCCACCGTGTTCGACGTGGTGCAGGACCGCACCGTGCGCGTGTCCTGGAAACAGGAAGTGCGCGCCTTGCTGCGCCAGATATTCAACGGTGCTTCGTTCAAGCTGATCCTCGACGAGTGCAGCGCGATCCACAAGCGGGTCTTGCGCGGCCGCGTATTCGTCGCCTTGCACATGCATGCCGGCGACGGCAACGTGCATACCAACCTGCCGGTCAATTCCGACCACTATGAAATGCTGCAGGATGCGCACGCCGCAGTGGCGCGCATCATGACCCTGGCGCGTTCGCTGGACGGCGTGATTTCGGGCGAACACGGGATCGGCATCACCAAGCTGGAGTTCCTGACCGAAGACGAGATCAAGGACTTCCGCAGCTACAAGCTGCGGGTCGATCCGGAAGGCCGTTTCAACAAGGGCAAGCTGCTCAACCTGCCGGGTTTCGAGGCCGACCTGAGCAATGCCTACACGCCGTCGTTCGGCCTGATGGGACACGAATCGCTGATCATGCAGCAAAGCGATATCGGCGCCATCGCCAACAGCGTCAAGGACTGCCTGCGCTGCGGCAAATGCAAGCCGGTGTGCGCCACCCACGTGCCGCGCGCCAACCTGCTGTACTCGCCGCGCAACAAGATCCTGGCGACCTCGCTGCTGGTGGAAGCCTTCCTGTACGAGGAGCAGACCCGGCGCGGCATCTCGATCAAGCATTGGGAAGAATTCGAAGACGTGGCCGACCACTGCACGGTCTGCCACAAGTGCGTCACGCCATGCCCGGTCGACATCGATTTCGGCGACGTCTCGATGAACATGCGCAACCTGCTGCGCAAGATGAACAAGAAATCGTTCAATCCCGGCACCACGGCTGCGATGTTCTTCCTGAACGCCACCGATCCGGCCACCATCAACATGACGCGCAAGGTCATGACCGACTGGGGTTTCAAGGCGCAGCGCCTGGGCAACGACATACTGAAGAAATTCGCCAAGAAGCAGACCAAGAAACCGCCTGCCACGGTTGGCAAGGCGCCGATCAAGGAACAGGTGATCCACTTCATCAACAAGAAGATGCCGGGCAACCTGCCGAAGAAGACCGCGCGCGCCTTGCTGGATATCGAAGACGACAAGATCGTGCCTATCATCCGCGATCCGAAGAGCACCACCGCCGATACCGAAGCCGTGTTTTATTTCCCGGGCTGCGGTTCCGAGCGGCTGTTCTCGCAAGTCGGCCTGGCTACGCAAGCCATGTTGTGGCAGGTCGGCGTGCAGACCGTGCTGCCGCCGGGTTACCTGTGCTGCGGTTATCCGCAGCGCGGTTCGGGCGATTTCGACAAGGCGGAAAAGATCATCACCGACAACCGCGTGCTGTTCCACCGCATGGCGAATACCCTGAACTACCTCGACATCAAGACCGTGATCGTTTCCTGCGGCACTTGCTACGACCAGCTGCAGGGCTACCAGTTCGACAAGATCTTCCCGGGTTGCCGCATCATCGATATCCACGAATACCTGCTGGAAAAGAATCTCAAGCTGGAAGGCGTGAGCGGCACGCGCTACATGTACCACGATCCTTGCCACAGCCCGATGAAACTGCAGGACCCGATGAAGACGGTGAACGCGCTCATCACCACCGACAGCGGGACCAAGATCGAGAAGAACGAACGTTGCTGCGGCGAGTCCGGCACCTTCGGCGTGAGCCGTCCGGATGTCTCGACCCAGGTCCGTTTCCGCAAGGAAGAGGAGATGAACAAGGGCGCGGACAAGCTGCGCGCCGACGGTTTCGGCGGCGACGTCAAGATCCTCACTTCCTGCCCGTCTTGCCTGCAAGGGCTGTCGCGCTACAACGATGATTCCGGCACCACAGCAGACTACATCGTGGTCGAGATGGCGCGCCACCTGCTGGGCGAGAACTGGCTGCCGGACTATGTTGCACGCGCCAACAACGGCGGCATCGAACGGATCCTGGTGTGACCATGGCAATGCATTCAGCTGATTGCGAACTGTGCAACGGCGACGGTGGGGAAGTACTCCACTACGCCGAAAAATTCCGCGTGGTGCTGGTCGACGATGCCTCTTATCCAGGGTTTTGCCGTGTCATCTGGAACGATCATGTGAAGGAAATGACCGATCTGCCGGTGGCTGATCGCAGCACATTGATGGCTGCGGTCTGCAAGGTGGAGTCTGCGGTGCGTGCTGTCATGCAGCCGGAAAAAATCAACCTGGCCAGCCTCGGCAACATGACGCCGCATCTGCACTGGCATGTGATTCCACGCTATGTGGACGACGCTCATTTCCCTGGCCCGGTGTGGGCCGAAGCGCAACGGCAGCCATCGCCAGCCACGCTGGAGCAACGGCAGGTGTTGCTGGGCGCATTGCGTTCTGCCGTCTCCGGGCAGTTTTAATCTCATTTACGGGCAACCCCAATGACCGGTTCCAAGCAATCAGCCCCGGCGCCTGCGCCGGTGTCATTCGTAGTGCACAAGCAATCGTGCAAGCTGGAAGTCGCCTTCGACGACGGCGCGGTTTTTTTGCTGCCGTTTGAATTGATGCGCGTGTATTCGCCCTCCGCCGAAGTCAGCGGCCATGGTCCCGGGCAGGAAGTGCTGCAGACCGGCAAGCGCAATGTCGAAATGGCGGCGCTCGACCCGGTCGGCAATTATGCCGTCAAGCCGACGTTTTCCGACGGCCATGTCAGCGGCATTTTTACCTGGGCCTACCTGTATAAATTAGGACGGGACCAGGAGGCGATGTGGGAAGACTACCTGCAGCGCCTTGAAGCAGCCGGCCATACCCGGGAATCCGGCCGCGACCTGCCGATGACAGCCAAGGCCGCGGGCGGCCACGGTTGCGCATAAGCTAGCCGGACCCCGTCTCCGCAATATCCGGCCGGCTTGCATCGTCAAGAATTGCCGGCGTTCCTTGCCTTGATTCCCATCTCGCGCAGTGCATCGCCGATCGCATGCACTGCCTGCCGCATTTCCTGCGCGCCGATAGAACCGATGCAACCCACGCGGAAAGTCTCGGCCTGGGTCAGCTTGCCTGGGTACAGGATGAAGCCCTTGTCGCGCACCCGGTTATAGAAATCCTTGAATGCGTAACTGGCGCTGTTCGGCGCATGTATCGTGACGATGATGGGCGCCTGGATTTTTGCCGGCAGAAACTGGATCAGCCCCAGTTCGCGCATGCCCGCCATCAGGGTATCGTAGTTCCTGGTATAGCGCGCCAGCCGGGCCGGCTGGCCGCCTTCCGCAAAAAACTGGTTCAGCGCCGCATGAAAAGCCACCACGATGTGGGTCGGCGGCGTGAAGCGCCATTGCGTGGTTTTTTCCATGTAGGTCCACTGATCGTGAAGGTCGAGCGACAGCGACCTTGAATTGCCCGCGCTTTTTTCCAGTACGCTTTTGCGGACAATCACGAAGCCCATGCCCGGTGGTCCTTCTATGCATTTGCCGCTGGCCGCGATCAGCGCATCGAAACTGATTTTCGCCGCATCGATTTCCAGTGCGCCGAAAGAACTCATGGCGTCGATGACCAGGCTTTTCTTGTGCTGCGCCACTACTTCGGCAATTTCATATAGGGGATTGAGGATGCCGGTGCTGGTTTCGCAATGGATCACGCCGATGTGCGTGATGCTGCGGTCGTTGCCCAAGGCGCGCTCGACATCGGCAGCGGTGGTCGGCACATCCTCGGCCGTTTCCAGCACGGATACCTGGCGCCCCATCATCTCGACGATTTTCGCCATGCGCTTGCCGTAGGCGCCGTTGATCAGCACCAGCATGTGGCCGTTGCGCGGCAGCAGGGTGTTGATCGCCGCTTCTATCGAGAACGTGCCGCTGCCCTGCATCGGCACGCACACATGGCTTTCGTGCGCATTGGCGATGTCGAGCAATTGCTTGCGTACTTTGGCCGTGATGGCGTTGAAGGCGGCATCCCAGGAGCCCCAGTCCTGCAGCATGGCGCTCTTGGTGGCGAGGGAAGTGGTCAGTGGTCCGGGGGTCAGCAGAATCGGATCGCGGCTATGCAGGCTCATGGGGGTGTCCTTGGTTTGATATCACACGTTGTTTCATGTATATTGTAGACAATCTACACTTGCTTGAGTTAAAGTGCAATCATCAAACGTCTAAAAAGAACGCCATGACCGTCAACCGCACCATGAACACTATCGCCCTGGTCCAGAAAAACTCGCTGCCTTCCTTAGTGCAGAAAGAACTGGAGCGCATGATCCTCACCGGCGACCTGGTCGCCGGCGACAAGCTCAACGAGGTTTCTCTGGCGGAAATGCTGGGCGTTTCGCGCGGCCCGGTGCGCGAGGCGTTTCGCGCGCTGGAAGAGGCGGGGCTGGTGCAGCAGGAAAAAAACTGCGGCGTGTTCGTGCGCCAGATTTCGGTCGAGGAAGCCGACGAGATTTATGAGGTGCGGGCGGCGCTGGATGAATTGATCGGGCGCAAGCTGGCGGCGGCCATCAAGCCGGCCCAGGTGCAGGAGCTGCGCACGCTGCTCGATCGCATGGACGGCATGGTGGCGCTGGGCGACGTCGACGGCTACCTGAAACTGAACCTGGCCTTCCATGATGCGCTGGTGCAGTTCACCGCCAACAAGAAGCTGCTGCATACCTACCGCCGCCTGGTCAACGAACTCAGCCTGTTCCGCCGCTCGGCGCTGGCGCAAAAGGGCAGCCTGCCGACCTCGACTGCCGAACACCACAAGATCGTCGACGCCATCGCCGCCGGCGATCCGCAAGCCGCCGGCGACATCATGCGCGAGCATGCGGTGGCCGGGCGCAACCGCATGCACAAGGCGCAGGCAAAAGCTGCCTCGGCCGCGCCGATCACCTTGAAGTAAAACCTACAAGCAAGTCTGACCCACAGCGAAAGCAATGCCATGTCCAATACCAGAACCCTTAACGTCAATGGCCGCAGTTATCAATCGATGCGGCAGCCGCTGGTGGTGGTCTGCGTCGACGGCTGCGAACAGGAATACATCAACCAGGCGATCCAGGCCGGCGTCGCGCCGTTCCTGAAAAAGATGACGGAGCAGGGCACGGTGCTGGGCGCCGACTGCGTGGTGCCGAGTTTCACCAATCCGAACAACCTGTCGATCGTGACCGGGGTGCCGCCGTCGGTGCATGGCATCTGCGGCAACTACTTCTATGACCTGGAAACCAGGCAGGAAGTGATGATGAACGACGCCAAGTACCTGCGCGCCGGCACCATCCTGGCCGCCTTCGCCGATGCCGGCGCCAAGGTGGCGGTGGTGACCGCCAAGGACAAGCTGCGCGGCCTGCTCGGCCACAAGATGCGCGGCATCTGCTTTTCCGCTGAAAAAGCCGACCAGGCTACGCTGGAACAGAACGGCATAGAAAACCTGCTGGAACTGGTCGGCATGCCGCTGCCGTCGGTGTACAGCGCCGAACTGTCCGAGTTCGTGTTCGCCGCCGGCGTCAAGCTGCTGGCCAGCGAACGGCCGGACATCATGTACCTGTCGACCACCGACTACATCCAGCACAAATACGCCCCCGGCACGCCCGGCGCCAACGCTTTCTACGCCATGATGGACCATTACCTGACCCAGCTCGATGCGCTGGGCGCGGTGATCGGCCTGACCGCCGACCACGGCATGAACGCCAAGACCGACAGCGCCGGCAATGCCAACGTGGTCTATCTGCAGGATGTGCTGGACGCCAAGGTCGGCGTCGAGAAAACCCGCGTCATCTTGCCGATTACCGATCCCTATGTGGTGCACCACGGTGCGCTCGGCTCCTACGCGACCGTCTATCTCGGCGCGGCCTCGAACGCTGCCGAGATCGCCGACAAGATCGCCGACAAGATCCGCGCCATCCCCGGCATCGAACTGGTGCTCACACGCGAACAGGCAGCGCAGCGTTTCGAACTGCCGCCGGACCGCATCGGCGACCTGGTGGTGGTCAGCGAACGCTTGGCCGTGATCGGCACCGCCGCCAGCCGCCATGACCTGTCCGAGCTGAAACTGCCGCTGCGTTCGCACGGCGGCATTTCCGAACAGCGGGTGCCGCTGATGTTCAACCGCAAGCTGGGCGCCATCCCGGCCGACCACCGGCTGCGCAATTTCGATGTGTTTTTCCTGGCCATGAATTTCACCCGATAAGCGCGCAATAAATTTTCTCCACGCTGACCGACAGACCCGAGGACATGATGCTGACCGAACTGAGCAAGCTCAAGCAAGGCGAGCCTTTACACCAAGAGATGCGGATTGCCGGCAAGCTGGTCGGCAACCTGCGCCGCATAGAAATCCGCAATCCTTTCAACGGCGCGCTGGTCGGTTCGGTGCCGAAAGCCACGGTGGATGACATCCGCCATGCTTTCCATGCGGCGCGCGCCTTCCGTTCGCCGCTGACGCGCTATGAACGGTCGCGCATCATGTTGCGCACCTCAGAACTGCTGCGCGCCAATGCCGATGCGATTTCCGACCTGATCACGGCAGAAGCCGGCTTGTGCAAGAAAGACAGCCTGTATGAAGTCGGCCGCGCCTGCGATGTTTTCGTGTTCGCCGCCAATCAGGCGCTGGTGGATGACGGCCAGGTGTTTTCCTGCGACCTGACGCCGCACGGCAAGCAGCGCAAGGTCTATACCTTGAAAGAACCATTGCTGGGCGCGATTTCGGCGATCACGCCGTTCAACCATCCGCTCAACCAGGTTGCCCATAAGGTTGCGCCTTCGATCGCCACCAACAATCGCATGGTGCTCAAGCCGACTGAAAAAACGCCGCTGTCGGCGCTGCTGCTGGCGGACATCCTGTACGAAGCCGGCCTGCCGCCGGCAATGTTCTCGGTGGTCACCGGCGATCCCGCTGAAATCGCGGATGAAATGCTGACCAATCCCGATGTCGACCTGGTGACATTCACCGGCGGCGTACCGATCGGCAAATACATCGCCGGCAAGGCGGTCTACAAACGCCAGGTGCTGGAGCTGGGCGGCAACGACCCGATCATCGTGATGGAAGACGCCGACCTGGAGGAGGCGGCGACGCTGGCGGTTTCCGGTTCGTACAAGAATTCCGGCCAGCGCTGCACGGCGATCAAGCGCATGATCGTGCACCAGGCGGTGGCCGATGAATTCGTCGAGCTGCTGGTCAGCAAAACCAAGGCCGTCAAATACGGCGATCCGATGGATCCGCACAACGACATGGGCACCGTGATCGACGCCCGCTCCGCCAGCGCCTTTGAGGCCAAGGTCAAGGACGCCCAGCAGCACGGCGCCAAGCTCCTGTTCGGCAACCTGCGCGATGGCGCACTGTACTCGCCGACCGTGCTTGACCACGTGCCGGCCGATTGCCTGCTGGTCGCAGAAGAAACCTTCGGCCCGGTGTCGCCGGTGATCCGCTGCACCGATATCGCCGACGCCATCCGCATCTCGAATTCGACGCCCTACGGCTTGTCGTCCTCGGTCTGCACCAACCGCCTCGATTACATCACCCGTTTCGTGCGCGAACTGCAGGTCGGCAGCATCAACGTGCGCGAAGTGCCAGGCTATCGCCTGGAACTGACGCCGTTCGGCGGCATCAAGGATTCCGGCCTGGGCTACAAGGAAGGCGTGCAGGAAGCGATGAAGAGTTTCTGCAACACCAAAACCTATTCTCTGCCTTGGAATTGAACTGGAGCTGAACCTATGCTGACCATTCCGCAAATCTGCGAACTGTTCGAACGCGGCGGCCACCAGATGTACAGCGGCGAGCCGGTCAGCCAGCTCGAGCACGCGCTGCAGTCGGCAACCCTGGCCGAGCAGGCCGGCGCCGCCCCGGAACTGGTGTGCGCCGCCTTGCTGCACGATCTCGGGCATTTGCTGAACCCGCAAGGCGAGACGCCGTCCGCGCGCGGCGTCGACGATACCCATCAATATTTCGCGATACCGTATCTGCGCGGCTTGTTCAGTCCGGCAGTACTGGAGCCGATCCGCCTGCACGTCGACGCCAAGCGTTACCTGTGCGCGACAGATGCCGGTTATTGGAACCGCCTGTCTGAAGACTCCAAGCGCAGCCTGGAATTGCAGGGCGGCGTGTTTTCCGCCGCGGATGCGGCGCAGTTCATCGCCCGTCCTTATGCCGCCGATGCAGTCAGCCTGCGCCTGTGGGACGACCAGGCCAAGGTGAAAGGCATGGCGACCCCCGGCCTGCAATATTTTTTCAAGCTGATGTCGGCCTGCGCCTTGGCCGCTGCTTAACCGTTACGTTGCCCATTCAGGATAGCTGATCCATGCGCCCATTCTGGCTTGAAGAAGCATTGTTCGACGGCGGCGAGCTGGCTCCCGCCCTGCAAGGCCGGCAAAAGGCGGACGTCGGCATCGTCGGCGGCGGCTTTACCGGCTTGTGGACTGCAATCCAGCTCAAGCAGCAGGATCCGGCGCTGGACATCGCCATCATCGAGAGCGACCTGTGCGGCGCCGGCGCCAGCGGCCGCAACGGCGGCTGCCTGCTGACCTGGTCCACCAAGTTCTTCACCTTGCGCCGCTTGTTCGGCGAGGCTGAAGCAGTGCGCCTGGTAAAGGCTTCGGAGGCGGTGGTCGACCACATCGGCAATTTCTGCCGCGAACACAAGATCAATGCAGAGTTCCGCCAGGATGGCACCTTGTATACCGCCACCACCAAGGCGCAGCTGGGAGTGCTGGACCCGGTGCTGCAGGAACTGCAGCGGCAGGGCATCAGTTCCTATCATGAGCTGCCTGGCGCTGAAGTGCAGCGCCGTTCCGGTTCCGCGCGTAACCTCGCCGGCGTGTTCTCGCCGATGGCGGCGACGGTGCATCCGGGAAAACTGGTGCGCGGCCTGCGCCGCGTGGCACTGGACATGGGCATACGGATCTACGAAAGGACGCCGATGCTGTCGTTCACGCCCGGCGCCGCGGTCACGCTGCAGACGCCGGCCGGCAGCCTGCAGGCCGGCAAGGTGGTATTGGCCATCAACGCCTGGATGGCCAGCCGTTTCCCGCAATTCGAACGGACCCTGGCGGTGGTCTCCAGCGACATGGTGATCACGGAGAAATGCCCCGATCTGTTGCAGCGCATCGGTTTGACGGACGGCGTATCGGTGCTCGATTCGCGCACTTTCGTGTTCTATTACCGCACTACCGAAGACGGCCGCCTGATGCTCGGCAAGGGCGGCAACACTTTCGCCTGGCGCGGCCGCATCCTGCCGGTATTCGACCAGCGCTCTCCCTATGAGCAGCAGCTCAAGCGCAGCCTGCACGATTTTTTCCCGGCGCTGGCCGGCGTGCCGATCACCGCCAGCTGGAACGGCCCGTCCGACCGCTCGGTCACCGGCTTCCCCTTCTTCGGCCGGCTCAACGACATGCCGAACGTGTTCTACGGCTTCGGTTATTCAGGCAACGGCGTCGGCCCCAGCTACATGGGCGGGCAATTGCTGTCGTCGCTGGTGCTGGGCCTCGACAACGCCTGGAGCCGCAGCCCGCTGGCAGCCGGCCCGCGCGGCCAGTTCCCGCCGGAACCGCTGCGCTACATCGGTTCGCTGGTGGTGCGCGACGCTATCCGGCGCAAGGAACTGGCGGAAGACCAGGACCGCAAGCCTTGGCTGCTGGACCAGATGCTGAGCAAGCTGGCGAATGCCGCGGGCAAGGCTGACAAGGCTTGATTGCCTGAGTGTCATGCAAAGCCGGTTCCAGCCGGCAGGAAACCGCGCATAGTTTATTTGGCAAGCCGAGCACGCAGCGGCTGGACTTGTATAATGTAAGTCTGCCAAAACAAGCTTGCCACCATGACCAACACCACGCATTTCGGTTATAAAACCGTCTCCGAGGACGATAAAGTCCACAAAGTCGCCGAAGTTTTCCACTCGGTTGCGCCCAAATACGATGTCATGAACGATCTGATGTCGGCCGGCTTGCATCGGGTCTGGAAAATTTTCACGATCGCCCAGGCAGCGATCCGTCCCGGCTTCAAGGTGCTGGACATTGCCGGCGGCACCGGCGACCTGGCCAAGGCTTTCGCCAAGCGCGCCGGGCCGACCGGCGAAGTGTGGCTGACCGATATCAACGAGTCGATGCTGCGCGTCGGCCGCGACCGTCTCTTGAATAACGGCCTGTCCACCCCCACCTTGCTGTGTGACGCGGAGAAATTGCCGTTTCCCGACAATTATTTCGACCGGGTGTCGGTGGCCTTCGGTTTGCGCAACATGACGCACAAGGATGCTGCGCTGGCAGAGATGCGGCGCGTATTGAAGCCGGGCGGCAAGTTGCTGGTGCTGGAGTTCTCGAAAGTATGGGAGCCGCTGAAAAAGCCTTACGACGTGTATTCGTTTTCCGTGTTGCCGTGGCTGGGCAAGAAAATTGCCAACGATTCCGAAAGCTACCGCTACCTGGCTGAATCGATCCGCATGCATCCCGATCAGGACACCCTGAAGCAGATGATGACGGATGCCGGCCTGGCGCGGGTTGAGTATTTCAATTTAACTGCCGGTGTGGCAGCTTTGCATACCGGCATAAAACTGTAGGAGCTCGCATGAAGAGATTTTTGCTGGTGTTGCTGATGGTGGCAACTACCTTGTCGCTGACCATATCGAACGCCGACGCGCGCCGCCTGGGCGGCGGCGGTTCGTTCGGCAAGCAGTCGTCCGGGATTTCGCGCCAGGCGCCAAGCCAGCCGACGCAGAATTTGGGCAGCGCCAACCAGGCCCGTCCGGCCACGCCGGCCGCCACGCCGCAGGGCGTTCCGCCCAAGCCGGCCAGCCCATGGAAGGGCATCCTTGGCGGCGCCTTGCTGGGCCTCGGCCTGGGCGCCCTGATGTCGCACTTCGGCCTGGGCGGCGCATTCGGTTCTTTCCTGATGATGGCGCTGCTGGCGGTCGCGGTGATTTTTGTTGTGCGATTGGTAATGCGCAAGGGCAGCAGTACGCCGGCGCCGGCGGCTTATTCAGGCGCGAATTCTCCTGCAGCCAGTTTTGACAGCAATTCTTCCGGCTTTACCCCGGAAATCGGCTCGCGCATCAACTCCGGTCCTTCGTTCCAGTCCGCGGCGCCGGCGGCACACAGCGCGCCTTGGGGCATTCCCGACGATTTCGACGTGCCGGGTTTCGTGCGCAGCGCCAAGACTTACTTCATCCGCCTGCAAGCCGCCTGGGACAAGGCTGACATCAACGACATCCGCGAATTCACCACGCCGGAAATGTTCGGCGAACTGCGCCTGCAGCTGCAGGAACGCGGCGCATCGCCCAACAACACCGATGTGGTGCAGCTGGACGGCGAGCTGATGGGCATCGAAACCATCGGCAGCGATTACCTGGCCAGCGTCAAGTTCACCGGCCTGATCAAGGAAGTGCCGGAAGCGTCGGCGGAACCGTTCACCGAAGTCTGGAACCTGTCCAAGCCGCAAACGGGGCAGGGCGGCTGGGTGTTGGCTGGGATCCAGCAGATCAATACATAAATGCCAAGGCTGTAGCGGGCTTTGAGCCCGACAAACTGATAAACTTGGGACCGCCCGTGAATAGTCACGGGCGGTTTTATTTTATTAATACCGAATTCGGCAATTGACCGCTGGTTTACATTTAAACAGCAGCATGACTCCTCCAATCAATTTCACGCCGATCACCGCCGCCGTCAATCATCTGCTGGCGCAAGAACCGTGGGCGCAGCGCATCCTGGCAGCGCATGCGGACAAGGTCGCCTGCTTCGACGGCGGCGCCGTCAAGCTGAGCTGGCAGGTCAGCGCCGACGGCTTGCTGCAGGCGCCGCCGCCGGAGGTCCCAGTGAATGTCACGATCCGCGTCAACCTGGCCGACCTGCCGTTGATTGCGCAAAACCGGGAACGCGCATTTTCCTACGTGAAGATCGAGGGCGACGCCGATTTCGCCAACGCCATCTCGCAAGTCAGCCAGGGTTTGCGCTGGGACGCCGAGCACGACCTGAGCAAGCTGGTGGGCGATATCGCTGCCGTGCGTCTGGTCGCCGGCGGCAAGGCGCTGGCGGCCGGCGCGCTGGCTACCCACAAGAAACTGGCGGAAAATGTCGCCGAATATTTCCTGGAAGAGCAACCTATGCTGGTGCGGCCGCAGGCGGTGTCCGACTTCACGAATGATGTCACCAGGCTGCGCGACGACCTGGAACGACTCGCCAAACGCATCAACAAACTGAAAAATTCATGATTCTGAAATTCCTGCGCCTGTTCAAAATTGTCCGCGTCGCCGTGCGTTACGGCCTGGACGATATCGCCATGTCGGGCTTCGACACGCCGCGCATCTCCAAGCTGATCGACACTCTGATTTTCTGGCGCGATATTTCGGCGCCGCGCGGCGAACGCTTGCGCATGGCGCTGGAAGAGCTGGGGCCGATTTTCGTCAAGTTCGGCCAGGTGCTGTCGACCCGCCGCGACCTGCTGCCGGGGGACATGGTCGACGAACTGGCGCGTCTGCAGGACCGGGTGCCGCCTTTCAGTTCCGAGCTGGCGATCGCGCAGATCGAAAAATCGTTGAAAGCCCATCCGGACGACCTGTTCGCCGGCTTCGAGCGGGAGCCGGTGGCTTCTGCTTCGATCGCCCAGGTGCACTTCGCCACGCTGAAGAACGGCAAGGAAGTGGCGGTCAAGGTGCTGCGGCCAGGCATGAAAAAGTCGATCGACGAAGACGTCGCGCTGATGCACATCGCCGCCGGCCTGGTGGAAAAACTGTGGGCCGACGGCCGCCGCCTGAAGGCGCGCGAAGTGGTCGGTGAATTCGACAAATACCTGCACGACGAACTGGACCTGATGCGCGAAGCCGCCAACGGCAGCCAGCTGCGCCGCAATTTCGCCGATTCCGAGCTGCTGGTGGTGCCGGAAATGTACTGGGACTACTGCTCGCCGTCGGTGATCGTGATGGAGCGCATGCACGGCATCCCGATCTCGCAGCTGGACCGCCTGCGCGACGCCGGCGTCGACCTCGGCAAGCTGTCGCGCGACGGCGTCGAGATTTTTTTCACGCAGGTGTTCCGCGACGGTTTTTTCCATGCCGACATGCATCCCGGGAATATCCTGGTGTCGGTGGCGCCGGCTACTTTCGGCCGTTATATCGCGCTTGATTTCGGCATCGTCGGCACCCTCAACGATTTTGATAAAGACTACCTGTCGCAAAACTTCCTGGCGTTTTTCCAGCGCGATTACAAACGCGTCGCCGAAGCCCATATCGAATCCGGCTGGGCGCCGAAGGAAACCCGGGTCGACGAGCTGGAATCGGCGGTGCGCGCCTGCTGCGAACCGATCTTCGACCGGCCGCTGAAAGATATCTCCTTCGGCCAGGTGCTGCTGCGCCTGTTCCAGACTTCGCGCCGCTTCAATGTCGAAGTGCAGCCGCAGCTGGTGCTGCTGCAAAAGACCCTGCTCAACGTCGAAGGACTGGGCCGCCAGCTCGACCCTGACCTCGACCTGTGGAAAACCGCCAAGCCGCACCTGGAACGCTGGATGAGCGAACAGCTGGGCTGGCGCGGCCTGATCCAGCAGCTGAAGATCGAGATGCCGCGCTACAGCAAGCTGCTGCCGCAATTGCCGCGCCTGGCGCACCAGGCCTTGACCCAGGTGGTGGAGCCCAAGACCGAGCAAAACAATGAACTGATGTGGCGGCTGATTGCGGAGCAGCGCCAGACCAACCGTTTCCTCGGCATGCTGGTGTATGTCGGCGGCGGCCTGGCGGCCGGCGTGCTGTTGACCCTCCTGTACCTGCGTTTCGCACACATGATCTGGTGGTAGCCATGACGACGCCGGATCCTGTCCCCAAGTTCGCCAGCCGCGACCCCTCGCATCCCGATTTCTGGAGCGAGCGCTTCGAGCAAGACTTTATTCCCTGGGACAAGGGCGGCGTACCGCAGGCGCTACAGGAGTACCTGGCGCGCAGCCAGCCGGCGGCGACCCTGATTCCCGGCTGCGGCAGCGGCTACGAAGTGGCCTTGCTGGCGGAGGCCGGCTGGGACGTGACCGCCATCGATTTTTCCGGCGCTGCCGTCAGCGCTGCCCGCACCGTGCTGGGCAAATGGTCGGAACGGGTGCTGCAGGCCGATTTCTTCACCTACCAGCCGCCGCGGCCGCTCGGGCTGATCTATGAGCGCGCCTTCCTGTGCGCCTTGCCTGCGGCCAAGCGCGCCGACATCGCCGGCCGCTGGGCCGAGCTGTTGCCGGCGGGCGCCGCATTGGCCGGCTTCTTCTTTTTCGATGACAATCCCAAAGGACCGCCGTTCGGCATCAGCCGGGCCGAACTGGAACGCTTATTGCATGCCGATTTCGAGCTGGTCGACGAGCGCGAGGTAGGCGATTCCATCCCGGTGTTTGCCGGCAAAGAACGCTGGATGGAATGGCGGCGGCGCGCCTAGACCGTTGTTTTTACCAAGATCGCAGGGCGGCTTTTTTTACATAAATTACAGACGCCTTGCTACAATTGGCGGTTTTTCGCACCCCTGGATCTGAAGACATATGGCGCTGCTCGAAATCCGTAATGTCAGTCGTCGTTTTGGCGACTTTGCCGCAGTTGACAACATCAGCCTGTCGATTGAGGCCGGCGAATTCTTTACCTTGCTGGGACCTTCCGGCTGCGGCAAGACCACCTTGCTGCGCATGATCGCCGGTTTCGACCTGCCGGATTCGGGCCAGATCCTGCTGGACGGCGTCGACCTGGTCGGCATCCCGCCGGAACAGCGGCCGGTCTGCACCGTGTTCCAGAACTACGCCCTGTTTCCGCACATGACGGTCTCGGCCAATATCGCGTTTCCCCTGAAAATGGCCAAGGTGCCGGCCGACCAGATCCGCAGCCGGGTCGAGGAAGCGCTGGAAGACGTGCGCCTGACCGGATTTGCCGCGCGTTTCCCGCATGAGTTGTCAGGCGGTCAACGGCAGCGAGTGGCGGTGGCCAGGGCGCTGGTGTCGCGGCCCAAGCTGCTGCTGCTGGATGAGCCGCTGTCGGCGCTGGACGCCAAGCTGCGCGAACAGATGCAGATCGAGTTGATCAACCTGCAAAAGGAAGTCGACATCACCTTCGTCTACGTCACCCACGACCAGGGCGAAGCGCTGGCGCTGTCGCACCGGATCGCGGTCATGAACCGCGGCAATGTCGAGCAGCTGGACGAACCGTCGCGCATCTACAGTTATCCGCGTACCCGTTTCGTGGCCGATTTCATCGGCACCTGCAACCTGCTGGACGGCGCCATCGCCAGCGTCGACGGCGCTTCGATGAAACTGGATGTGCCCGGCCTGGGCCCGGTCAAGAGCGCACTGCCAGCAGACGCTGCGGTAGGCCGCAAGGGCACGCTGGCCCTGCGCCCGGAAAAAATCCACATCAGCGCCGAGATCGGCACCGACACCGCCGAAAACCACTTCAAGGGTTTCGTCAAAGAGCTGTTGTACCTGGGCGACGTCACGGTCTATATCGTGCAGACCGAGGGCGGCACCACCATCGAGGCGCTGCTGGCGAATTCCGCGGCCGGCCGCGCCAAGTTCTTCGAAGTCGGCGACATGGTCGACATCGCCTGGCAATTCGATGCGGGGCATTTCCTGTATGAGTAAGCTGTCCAACGCCGCGGAAAAACGCGGCCGCATGGCGCGCTGGCTGATCAGCGGCCCGCCGCTGTTCTACCTGCTGCTGTTCTTCGCCATCCCCAGCCTGATCATGGTGTTCGCCTCTGTGCGTTATGCCGGCGATTACGGCGGCCTGGCGCCGGTGTTCGACGAAGCCGGCAAGCTGAACCTGACGCTGGAGAATTTCCAGCGCTTCACTTCCGATTTCATCTACACCGCGATCTTCCTGAAATCGCTGATGTACGCGCTGGTCACGACCTTCTGCTGCCTGCTGATGGCCTATCCGCTGGCGCTGCTGATCGCGCGCAGCCCGAAGAAATACCGCGACCTGCTGATCCTGCTGGTGATCCTGCCGTTCTGGAGCAACTTCCTGATTCGCGTCTATGCCTGGATGATCATCCTCGGCCCGCAATCCGGCCTGACGCAAGCCGTCAACTATATATTGGGCCTGGCCGGCATCGAGCCGGTGCGCCTGTTGTTTACCGGATTTTCAGTGATCGTCGGCCTGGTCTATGTGCACCTGCCGTTCATGGTCTTGCCCTTGTACGCTAACCTGGAAAAGCATGATCCGGCGCTGGTCGACGCCGCCCAGGACCTGGGCGCATCGGCCTGGCAGCGCTTCTGGCGCATCACGTTTCCGCTTTCCCTGCCGGGCGTGTACGCCGGCGCGGCGCTGGTCTTCATTCCTGCGCTGGGTATTTTTGCGGTATCCGACATCCTCGGCGGCACCGGCAGCGACATGATCGGCAACGTCATCAAACAGCAGTTCCTGGAAACCCGCGACTGGCCGTTCGGCAGCGTGCTCTCCATCGTCCTCACCGTGGCGGCCCTGATTGCCGCCGGCATCGCGGTGCTGGTGGCCAGGCCGAGGAGGCAAGCATGAGCAACGTGATCCGACGCCCGCTGGGTTTGTGGCTGGTGGCGCTGGCCGTTTATGCCTTCCTGTACGTGCCGCTGATCATCGTGGTGGTGTATTCCTTCAACGATTCGCAGCTCAACGCGGAGTGGGTGGGTTTCACGCTGGACTGGTACCGCAAGCTGTTCCATAACGATGAGATGCTGCGCGCCGCCGGCAATTCCCTGATGATTGCGCTGGTCGCCAGCGCCGCTTCGACCATGCTCGGCACCATGGCCGGTTTCGCCATGCATCGCTACAAGCTGAAGCTGCTGCCCTTGCTGGTGCTGACGCCGATAGCGATTCCCGAAATCCTGGTCGGCGTCTCGCTGCTGATCTTCTTCGTGATGCTCAACATTACCTTGGGACTGGTGTCGATCGCCTTGGCGCATATCGCCTTTTGCATCGGCTTCGTGGCGATCGTGGTGCGTTCGCGCCTGTCCGGCATGGACGAAAGCCTGACCGAGGCCGCGCGCGATTGCGGCGCGACGCCGATGCAGGCGTTCCGGCTGGTGACGCTGCCGCTGATCATGCCAGGCGTGGTGGCGGGAGCCCTGATGGCCTTCACCTTGTCGATCGACGACTTCGTGATCACCTTCTTCACCGCCGGCGCCAATGCCTCGACCCTGCCGCTGCAGATCTATTCGATGATCAAGATCGCCGTTACGCCCGAGGTCAATGCCGTCTCGACCTTGTTGATGGGGCTGACGCTGCTGCTTATAATCATCGCGTCCAAGCTTGCGCCTAACGCCCTCCGTTCCTCCTAATTGCCTACCAGGACAGCCATGAAAAAACTGCTCACCATCGCATCGCTGCTGTTTGCCAGCTTCTCGGCCCACGCCGCCGATGAACTGCACCTGTATAACTGGAACAACTACATCGCGCCGGAAACCGTGCAGCGCTTCGAAACCTTCTGCAAGTGCAAGGTGGTGCAGACCTATTACGGCGACAACGAAGAAATGCTGGCCAAGCTGGCTGCCGGCGCCAAGGGTTACGACATCATCGTGCCGACCGGCAATGCGCTGGATGCGCTGATCAAGCAGCAAGCCTTGCTGCCGCTCGACAAGGGCCAGCTGCCTAACCTGAAGAACGTCAATCCGTCTTACCTGAACACCGATTTCGACAAGGGCAACAAGTATTCCGTGCCGTATGCCTACACGGTGACGGTGATGGGCTACAACGACCAGAAGATGAAGGAGCTGGGAATCAGCGTCGACAGCTGGGCGGCGATTTTCGATCCGAAGATCCTGGCCAAGATCAAAGGCAAGGTGACCGTGCTCGATTCCGCCAACGAACTGATGGCCGCCGCGCTCAAATACCTGGGCTATTCTGCCAACGACACCGACGAGCAGCACTGGCAGCAGGCCAAGGACGTGATCCTCAAGGCCAAGCCTTACTGGGCAGCGTTCAACGGCAGCAGCTATATCAAGGAATTGACTGTAGGTAATATCTGGCTGGCCCACGGTTATTCGAATGATATCTTCCAGGCCGATGTCGATGCGCAAAAAGCCGGCCGCAAATTCCATATCCGCCATGGCATGCCGAAAGAGGGCGCAGTGCTGGCGCTGGACAGCATGGTGATCCACAAGGCCGCGCCGCGTCCCGACCTGGCGCTCAAGTTCATCAATTTCATGTTGGACGGCAAGAATGCCGCCGAACTGAGCAACCTGATCGGCTCGGGCAACCCGAATGCCGACGCCGCCAAGTACATCAAGCCAGAGATTGCCAACAACCCGGTGATTTTCCCGGACAAGGCGGGTTTCGCCAAGCTGGAGATGCTGAAGGACCTGAACAGCAAGCAACGGCGCGCCATCAACCGTATCTGGACCGAGATCCGGGCGCGCTAGCAGCCGATCATCCTAAGTCCGACAGACTGCCAGACACGCCGGATTGTCGTTTTGATACGATGCGGATGTGGCGTCGCAGGCAATTCTGTGCTGCGCCGCCACAAGCTATTGCCGAAGCCGGTGTACACTGCAAAAAAACCTTTATAATTCAGGGTTTTGTACTGTTTTTGTACTGATTTTTGCGGAGTTTCACCATGCCGATTTATGCGTATCGCTGCGAAGCCTGTGGTTTCGCCAAAGATGTGCTGCAAAAGATGTCCGACGAGCCGCTGACGGTTTGCCCGTCCTGCAGCAAAGCCGCGTTCAAGAAGCAAGTGACCGCGGCTGGATTCCAGCTCAAGGGCACCGGCTGGTATGTGACCGATTTCCGCGGCGGCGCAGGCGCGGCCGTGCCGCCGGCAAGTCCGGCCGAGCCGGCAGCGGCCGGCAGCACAGCCGCCGCGCCCGCCGCTGCGGCAACACCTGCCGCGGCGCCAGCTGCCGCCCCGGCCGCTCCGGCTGCCGGCAGCAACAGCGGCGGCACGCCGGCCGCCGCGACATAATGTCATCCATGTAACCTGCAGGCGCACGTACCCGGTACGTGTCGTCCGACAAAGAAAGCCATGCGTAAATATTTCATCACCGGTCTACTGGTTCTCGTGCCCCTGGCAATCACGCTGTGGGTGCTGAACCTGGTCATTGGCACGATGGACCAGTCGCTCTTGCTGCTGCCGGAACAATGGCGGCCGAAAGCCTTGCTGGGGATGGATATTCCCGGCCTGGGCACGATCCTGACCTTGCTGGTGATCTTCCTGACCGGCCTGGCGACGCGCAATTTCATCGGCCGCCAGATCGTCTCGGTCTGGGAGGGCGTGCTGACCCGGATCCCGGTGGTCAGCTCCATCTACTCCAGCGTCAAGCAAGTCTCGGACACACTGTTTTCATCGTCCGGCAACGCTTTCCGCAAAGCCCTGCTGGTGCAATACCCGCGCGAGGGATCGTGGACCATCGCCTTCCTGACCGGAGTGCCTGGCGGCGACGTCAAGAACCACCTGGCGGGCGACTATGTCAGCGTCTACGTGCCGACCACGCCGAACCCGACTTCCGGTTTCTTCCTGATGCTGCCGCGCGCAGATACCATCGAACTCGACATGAGCGTCGACGAAGCCTTGAAGTACATCGTTTCCATGGGCGTGGTTGCGCCCGAGCAGCAGCCCGGCAGGAAACTGGTGATCGATTCGCCGCCCGGCAGCGACGCAGCGGCCAGCAATTGACGCTGATCCGCTGTGCGATCGACCGCCCGCTTATATTAATCAATACTTACAACATCTGAACTGCGAAAACCTGAACATGTCCATGCGAACCCAATACTGCGGCCTCACTACTGAGGTACTTCTCGGCCAAACCGTCAGCCTGTGCGGCTGGGTCCATCGTCGTCGCGACCATGGCGGCGTCATCTTCATCGACCTGCGCGACCGCGAAGGCCTGGTGCAAGTAGTGTGCGATCCAGACCGCGCCGAAGTATTCAAGAACGCGGAAGCGGTGCGCAACGAATTTTGCCTGCGCATCACCGGCGTGGTGCGCCTGCGCCCGGACGGCACCAGCAACGCCAACCTGAAATCGGGCAAGATCGAAGTGCTGGCGCATGAACTGGAAGTGCTGAACCCGTCGGTCACGCCGCCGTTCCAGCTGGACGACGACAACCTGTCGGAAACCACCCGCCTGACGCACCGCGTGCTGGACCTGCGCCGCCCGCAGATGCAAAGCAACCTGCGCCTGCGCTACAAGGTGACGATGGAAGTGCGCAAGTTCCTGGACGCCAACGGCTTCATCGACATCGAAACACCGATGCTGACCAAGTCGACCCCGGAAGGCGCCCGCGACTACCTGGTGCCGTCGCGCGTCAACGCCGGCCAGTTCTTCGCCTTGCCGCAGTCGCCGCAGCTGTTCAAGCAGTTGCTGATGGTGGCCAACTTCGACCGTTACTACCAGATCGTCAAATGCTTCCGCGACGAAGATTTGCGCGCTGACCGCCAGCCGGAATTCACCCAGATCGATTGCGAAACTTCCTTTATGTCGGAACAGGAAATCCGCGACATGTTCGAAGGCATGATCCGCCTGGTGTTCAAGAACGCGCTGGACATCGACCTGCCTAACCCGTTCCCGGTAATGGACTTCGCCACCGCGATGGCCCTGTACGGTTCGGACAAGCCGGACATGCGCGTCAAGCTGGCTTTCACCGACCTGACCGCCGTGATGAAAGACGTCGACTTCAAGGTGTTCGCCGGCGCAGCCAACATGGAAAACGGCCGCGTGGTCGGCCTGCGCGTACCCGGCGGCGCCGCCATGCCGCGTTCCGAGATCGATGCCTACACCCAGTTCGTCGCCATCTACGGCGCCAAGGGCCTGGCTTACATCAAGGTCAACGAAAAAGCCAAGGGCCGCGACGGCCTGCAATCGCCTATCGTCAAGAACCTGCACGACGCCGCGCTGGCGCAAGTGCTGGAACTGACCGGCGCTGAAGACGGCGACCTGATTTTCTTCGGCGCCGACAAGGCCAAGGTGGTCAACGACGCCATCGGCGCGTTGCGCGTGAAGATCGGCCACAGCGAATTCGGCAAGAAAGTCGGCTTGTTCGACGACACCTGGCGTCCATTGTGGGTGGTCGATTTCCCGATGTTCGAATACGACGAAGACAGCGACCGCTGGAACGCCTTGCACCATCCGTTCACTTCGCCGAAAGACGGCCACGAAGACTTCATCGAGACCGATCCGGGCAAGGCTATCGCCAAAGCCTACGACATGGTCTTGAACGGCTGGGAGCTGGGCGGCGGTTCGATCCGTATCCATCGCGCCGAAGTGCAGAGCAAGGTGTTCCGCGCGCTGAAGATCGACGCCGAAGAAGCGCAGCTCAAGTTCGGCTTCCTGCTCGACGCCCTGCAGTACGGCGCGCCTCCGCACGGCGGCCTGGCGTTCGGCCTGGACCGTATCGTCACCATGATGTGCGGCGCCGAATCGATCCGCGACGTCATCGCTTTCCCGAAAACCCAGCGCGCGCAATGCCTGCTGACGCAAGCGCCGTCGGCGGTCGACGAAAAGCAGTTGAAAGAACTGCATATCCGCCTGCGCCTGCCGGAAGCCAAGGTAGTCTGATTTCCAGGCAAAAAGCAGCAAAAGGAAAAGCGCGGTTTACCGCGCTTTTTTTATGCCGGGGCCAAACAGGTTTATAGTGGTGCTTTATGACGCGATGGCGCTTTTTCAATTTTTTGCCGACTTTTCCTGCATGTATAAAATTCCCGAATCGGTGCTGGTTGTTATCTATACAGAAGATCTCCAGGTGTTGTTGATGGAGCGGGCCGACAAGCTGGACTATTGGCAATCGGTCACCGGTTCCAAGGACTTCCCGGACGAAACCCTGGAGGTGACGGCGATGCGTGAAGTAAAGGAAGAAACCGGCATCGTGGTGGCTGCCGAGGCGGGCGCCGTGCCGCTGTCCAACCTGCGCGACTGGGGTGTCGCCAACGTGTATGAGATTTATCCGGTCTGGCGCCATCGCTATGCGCCTGGCGTCACAAAAAATACCGAGCACGTGTTCGGCCTGCTGGTGCCGGACGATGTCCCGGTGACGCTCGCGCCGCGCGAACATTTGCAGTACAAGTGGCTGCCGTACCGGGAAGCTGCGGACGCGTGTTTTTCGCCGTCGAATGCCGAAGCCATCCTGCAGTTGCCGCGCCATCTTGTTGAATAGCTGAAGAGTCATGAAACTGCGCATTGCAACCTACAACATCCACAAAGGGGTGTCATCGCTGGGCAGCCGGCCGCGCGTGCATGCGCTGAAACAGGCGCTGAGCCAGATGGAAGCCGACATTTTTTTCCTGCAGGAAGTGCAGGGCAGGCATGACCTGATGGCGGCGCGCCACGCGGCGCACTGGCCGGAGCAGGCCCAGCATGATTTCCTGGCCGGCGATTCGCACCACGCTGCCTACGGCATGAACGCCGTGTACGACCACGGCCACCACGGCAACGCCTTGCTGAGCCGTTTTGAAATCGGTTCGCAAAGCAACCAGGATGTGTCAGACCATGCGTACGAGGCGCGCGGCATCCTGCACTGCGTCCTCAAGACCGAATTCACCGATATCCATTGTTATGTGGTGCACCTGGGCTTGTTCGGCGGCGGCCGCCGGCGCCAGACCGCGGCCCTGATCGAGGCGGTGCGCAGCTCGTCGCCGCCGGGCGCGCCGCTGATCATCGCCGGCGATTTCAACGACTGGGGCAATCGCCTCAGCGAATTGCTGCGGGCGCGGCTCGATGTCGCCGAAATATTCGACGAGCGGATCGCCACCGCGAGCGTCATGCAGGGCGTCGGTTCTTACCTGCAGCAGCTGATAGGGCGCAAGCCGAAACTGAAGCCGGCGCGCACTTTTCCGGCGGCTTTTCCCTGGCTGCGGCTGGACCGGATTTACCTGCGCGGCTTTACGGTAGAATCGGCGGAAGTCCTGCATGGCGCGGAATGGGCAAAACTGTCCGATCATGCGCCTATCGTGGCGACGCTCAAATTGCGATAATGGCAGCATCAACCATGACTTCAGAAAGACCGGCCGGATGTCGTCTCTCCTCTTTTCCATCGCATGCGCGCGGTAACCCTCTGCGCAGATAACCACATCACGCTGTTGCACAACGGCGCGGCCTTTTTTCCGGCGCTGGTTGCCGCCATCGACGCTGCCCGCGCCGAAATTTACCTGGAAACCTACATCTTTGCCGATGACGACACCGCGCAGCTGGTGCAGGAGGCGCTCACTCGCGCCGCCCAGCGCGGCGTCGCGGTCAGGGTAATTGCCGACTGGCTGGGCACCGGCCGCCAGCGCTCGGCGTCGCTGCAGCAGGAGTTCGCGGCCAGCGGCGTCATGTACCGCAGCTTCAACCCCTGGTTCCGGCGCGGCGTGGCCCGCATGCACCGCAAGATCTGCGTGGTCGACCGCCAGGTCGGTTTTGTCGGCGGCCTCAACATCATCGACGACATGGTGTCCGACGACGACCTGCGCCTGCCGCTGCCGGCGCCGCGCTGGGATTTTGCGGTCGGCATCAGCGGCGCGCTGGTGAACGTGATCCATATCGAACTGGAGGCGCAATGGCTGCGCCTGGGCGAGATGAAACTGCTGGCGCGTCTCCGGCAATTCAAGCGCACCCGTTTCAAGGGCCGCGGCCTCGCCCATGGTCCAGCCTCGGCCGGCCTGGTACTGCGCGATAACCTGCGCAATCGCCGCACCATCCAGCGCGCCTACCTGCAGGCGCTCGGCCATGCGCGCGAGAGCGCCTTGCTGACCAGTCCTTATTTCGCACCCAGCCGGAAATTGCGGCGCGGCCTAGAACAGGCAGCGATGCGAGGAGTCGATGTCACTTTGTTGCTGGGAGTGGGGCAGTTCCGGCTGCAGGATGCCGTCAGCCATTCCTATTATCCGAAACTGCTGAAAGCCGGCGTCAAGATCGTCGAATACCGCAAGACCGCGCTGCATGCAAAAGTGGCGGTGATCGATGACGATTGGGCCACCGTCGGCTCCAGCAATTTCGATGGCTTCAGCCTGCTGGTGAACCAGGAAGCCAATGTAGTGGTGACGGACGCCGATTTTTCGCGTGCGCTGCGACAGCAGATAGCAAGCGGAATTGCCGACGGCGAGCCGATATCCGCCGACGCCTTCAACCATCGTTCCTGGCGCACGCGTCTCTGGCACGGCACGGCTTTTTTTGTATACCGCTTCCTGATGCGCATCATCACCATCGGCAACGACGAGCGCTGACGGCCGCTATATACGGACCCAGGCGCCTTTGAACAGGATCGGGCCGGTCGGTCCCTTGGGGTCCTGCGATCCGCCTTTCGGCTCCAGCGTCACCGCCAGCAGCGGCACCGTCTGCGGCGTGGCGTCGGCCGGCAGCGCCAGGCTGATGCTGCCGTTGGCTTCCAGCAGGCCGAGCGAGCGCGGCGGCCCTTCCTTCGGCACCGCCCACAATTCCAGGCTCTTGTCGGATGCGATCTTCTGCGGGACCACCAGCTTGACCAGCAGGCGGCCGCCTGGTGCGTCGCCAGTCACCACGGCGATCGGCTGCGCCTGTTCGTTGCTCAGCATGGCGATATACGATACCGCAGGTGCCGCTGGCACCGGCGGCAGCTCCTGCCTGGACAGCAGCAGCGAGGTCAGGATGATGGCGGCGGTGGTCGAAACCAGGCCCAGGCCGCGCCAAAAGCTCAGGTCTTCGCGCAGCTCGAACCAGATCGAGCGCTTGCGCTGCGGTTTGCGCGGCAGGTCGAGTTTGGCTGCGATGGCCGACCAGACTGCTGCGGGTGGCTGGGCCGTCGGCGCCAGTTCGGCCATGGGATGCAGGCGGTCCTGCCATTCGGCGACAGCCTGGCGCAGCACGGCGTGCCGCCGCAGCAGCGTTTCAAAACGGCGCCGCGCGCCGCCCTGCAAGGCGCCGAGCGCGTATTCGGAAGCCAGCTTGTCGACCAGGACGGGATTGCGTTCGATATCCATCAGGCGCTCCCCAGCTTGCCGAGGCAGCCCTTGAGGCGCTCCAGGCCGCGCCGGATCCAGGTCTTGACGGTGCCGATCGGCAGCTGCAGCTGCGCCGCCACTTCGCTATGCGACAGGTCGTGATAAAACGACAGGGCAATCGCTTGCCGTTGCATGGCTTCCAGGTGCGCCAGGCAATGCGCCAGCGCCTTGGCGTCGGCAGTCAGCTGCAGCGCCTCCAGCGGCGTCGGGTCGGCGCTTTCCATGGCGTCCATGACTTCCTTGTCAAATGTATCGGCATCGATTTCGACCGCGCTGTCCGTGCGCCGCAGGAAATCGAATGCCTTGTTGCGCACGATGGTGGTCATCCAGGTCATCGGAGCCGCCAGGCTGGCCTGGTAGCTGTCGGCGTTGTTCCAGATGCTGACGAAACTTTCCTGCAGCACTTCTTCCGCCCACTCGCGCTTAACTAGTATACGCAGCGCGAAGCCGAACAGTTTCGGCGAGGTGGCGTCGTAGAGCGCGCGGAAGGCGGCGGCGTCCTTGCGCACGGCTGCGGCAAGCCAGGCTTTCAATTGTTCCGGTTGCAAGTCCTGGGAGGGCAATTCGGCTTCCTTTGCGCGCAGTGCCGCCGTTGTGTGCCGCGCCTGGATTTTGTTGTTGCGGAGCCAAGCCGGTTATTGTGCAGATTAACGCATGGTAACTTGTGCCGCAACCTGCAAATCGGCTATCCCGGGCCCGCCAAAAACAAAAGCCCGCTGCTGGCAGCGGGCTTCGGCGATCGGCGCAAGCGTCGGTTACTTTTTCAGCGAGTCGCGGATCTCGCGCAGCAGCACGGTGTTTTCCGGATCGGCGGCAGGCGCCGGCGGCACTTCGCCGCGCAGCTTGTTGATGATGCGCACCATCTGGAAAATCACGAAAGCCAGGATGATGAAATTCAGCGCAATGGTGATGAAGTTGCCGTAGGCCAGCACAGCGCCGGCTTTCTTCGCTTCCGCCAGCGTCAGTTCAGTGCCCTGGCCGTTGAGCGGAAAGTAGTGGTTGGCAAAATCAAGGCCGCCGAAGATCTTGCCGACCACCGGCATGATGATGTCTTGCACCAGGGAGTCGACGATCTTGCCGAACGCGCCGCCGATGATCACGCCGACCGCCAGGTCCATGACGTTGCCTTTGAGGGCAAAGGTCTTGAATTCTTGCATCATGCCCATGTGTTGTTTCTCCATAACTAATGTTGATCATCGGGAAGATACTGCGATCGCGGCCGGATTAAAAGGACAAATTTGTCAATTCTTGTTATTTTCCACCCCTGGGCAAGCTTGCTGCAGTGCAAGAATGAGCTTCTGAAGGAAATTGTGCCAGATTTAGCAGCAGTTTCCATGGATTTGGCTGATTTTGTACATGGCTGCATGTATTTCCTTTAAAACAGTCCTTAGCTTCGATATAATCTAGGGTTGCTAGAAGTTCCGTGCAAGTTTCGTATTTTGACTGATTGGGGTTGGTATGAGTATCGAAAAGCAGGTCGACTCCGGTCGACGTGGATTGCTCGTGGCTACATGCGCGGCAGGCGGTGTGGCCGGTTTGGCGACGGCGGGGGCCTTTGTCTCCACTTTCCAGCCATCCGAACGCGCAAAAGCCGCGGGTGCACCGGTGGAAGTGGATATTTCCGGCATTAAACCCGGCGAGATGCAAGTGTTCGAATGGCGCGGCAAGCCAGTCTGGATCATGAAACGCACCCCGGAACAGATGAAGGGGCTGGAACACACCGCCTCCGAAGTCGCCGACCCCGAGTCGCTCAAGCCCTACACCATGGACTTGCCCGACTACTGCAAGAACAAGTCGAACAACCGCGGCCGCGCCGGCCACGAAGAAACCCTGGTGCTGGTCGGGATCTGCCCGCACCTCGGCTGTTCGCCATCCTCGAAATTCGTCCCTGGCGCCCAGCCTTCGCTGCCGGACGACTGGCAAGGCGGCTTCCTTTGCCCCTGCCACGGTTCGACCTTCGACCTGGCCGGCCGTGTTTTCAAGAACAAGCCGGCGCCAAACAACCTCGACGTGCCACGCTACATGTACCTGTCCGATACCAAGATCGTCATTGGTAAAGACGAGAAAGGTGAGGCTTAATCATGGCATTCCACGAAAAACAGCTGCCGGCCGATGCTCCCATCGCCGACAAGGCGCTGAACTGGGTCGATGCGCGTTTCCCCGTCACCTCGACCTGGAAAGCCCATCTGTCCGAGTACTACGCGCCAAAGAACTTCAACTTCTGGTACGCCTTCGGTTCGCTGGCGCTGCTGGTGCTGGTGATCCAGATCGTCACCGGGATCTTCCTGGTCATGCATTACAAGCCGGACGCCGCCCTGGCGTTTGCTTCCGTCGAATACATCATGCGCGACGTGCCATGGGGCTGGCTGGTGCGCTACATGCACTCGACCGGCGCTTCGGCTTTCTTCATCGTGGTCTACCTGCACATGGTGCGCGGCCTGCTGTACGGCTCCTACCGCAAACCGCGCGAGCTGGTATGGCTGTTCGGCGTCGGCATTTTCCTGTGCCTGATGGGCGAAGCGTTCATGGGCTACCTGCTGCCATGGGGCCAGATGTCTTACTGGGGCGCGCAGGTTATCGTCAACCTGTTCGGTGCGATTCCTTTCATCGGCCCTGACCTGTCGCTGTGGATCCGCGGCGACTACGTGGTCTCCGACGCTACCCTGAACCGCTTCTTCTCGTTCCACGTGATCGCGATCCCGCTGGTCCTGATCGGCCTGGTGGTGGCGCACATCATCGCCCTGCATGAAGTGGGTTCGAACAATCCTGACGGCGTCGAGATCAAGGAAAAGCTGGACGCCAAGGGCGTGCCGCTGGACGGCGTGCCGTTCCACCCTTACTACTCGGTGCACGACGTGATGGCGGTTGCCGTGTTCCTGATCGTGTTCAGCACCGTGGTGTTCTTCGGTCCTGAAATGGGCGGCTACTTCCTCGAGTACAACAACTTCGTCCCGGCCGATTCGCTGAAGACGCCGCCGCATATCGCCCCGGTCTGGTATTTCACGCCTTACTACTCGATCCTGCGCGCAGTCACTTCTGACTTCATCGTCTACCTGCAAGTCGGCGTCGCCGCCTTTGTCGCCCTGCTGTGGCTGAAATCGAGCCTGAGCAGCATGCTCAAGATCGCCGCTTCGGTCATCGGCCTGGCCATCATCGGCGCCATGTTCGTGTTCGACGCCAAGTTCTTCGGCGTGGTGCTGATGGGCGTCTCGGTCGTCATCCTGGCCGGCCTGCCTTGGCTGGATCATTCCAAGGTGAAGTCGATCCGCTACCGTCCGAGCTGGCACAAGTACATCTACATCCTGTTCGCGATCACCTTCGTGGTGCTCGGCTACCTCGGCGTGCAGCCGCCTTCGGCGATCGGCGGCCTGGTGTCCAAGGTCTGCACTTTCATCTACTTCGGCTTCTTCCTGCTGATGCCATGGTGGAGCGCCGCAGGTACATTCAAGCCAGTGCCGGACCGTGTTGTCTATCACCCGCACTAAGCCAGAGGATAAGAACATGACATTGCTAAAAAGCGCATTGATAAAAAAATTGATGGCGACTCTGGTGCTGCTCCCGGTCCTGGCTTTTGCCAGCGAAGAGGGCGGTTATCCGCTGGATACCGCGCCCGAACAGAGCAACAACCTGTCCGCGCTGCAGAACGGCGCCAAGCTGTTCGTCAACTACTGCCTGAACTGCCACTCGGCATCGTCGATGCGCTACAACCGCTTGCACGATATCGGCCTGAGCGACGAGCAGATCAAGAACAACCTGCTGTTCACCGGCGATAAAGTGGGCGACCTGATGACCATCGCCATGTCGCCGAAGGACAGCAAGGCATGGTTCGGCGCAGCGCCTCCGGACCTGTCGGTGATCGCCCGCGCCAAGGCGTCCGGCGCCGGCAGCGGCCCGGACTGGCTGTACACTTATCTGCGTACTTTCTACAAGGACGACACCCGTCCAACGGGCTGGAACAACATGGTCTTCCCTAACGTCGGCATGCCGCACGTTCTGTGGGAACTGGAAGGAATTCGTACTGCCAAATACGAAGACGTGAAAGATCCGCACGAAGAGGGCAAGACCGAACACAAGTTTGTCGGTTTCGAGCAAGTCAAGCCGGGCAAGATGAACAAGGTCGAATACGATGTTGCAGTCGCCGACCTGGTGTCCTATCTTGCATGGATGGGCGAGCCTGCTCAGAACACCCGCAAGCGCCTTGGCGTCTGGGTCCTGCTGTTCCTCGGCATGTTCTTCGTTCTGGCATGGCGTCTCAACGCGTCATACTGGAAAGACGTCAAGTAGTTTTCATGCCCGCGATTTTGCGGGTATGCGTTTTGGGGTGAGCCGTATCGGGTCTCACCCTTTTGTTTCTAAGGAACTATAAAAATGATGGTTCTCTATTCGGGTACAACCTGCCCATTTTCACAACGCTGCCGTCTCGTTCTGTTCGAGAAGGGCATGGACTTTGAAATTCGCGATGTCGACTTGTTCAACAAGCCGGAAGACATCTCGACCATGAATCCGTATGGCCAAGTGCCGATCCTGGTCGAGCGCGACCTGATCCTGTACGAATCCAATATCATCAACGAATACATCGACGAACGTTTCCCGCATCCGCAGCTGATGCCGGCCGATCCGCTGATGCGCGCCCGTGCGCGGCTGATGCTGTTCAACTTTGAGAAAGAACTGTTCATCCACGTGCACACGCTGGAGAACGAGAAATCCAAAGCGGCAGAAAAGAGCCACGAAAAGGCACGCTCGGAAATCCGCGACCGCCTGACCACGCTGGCGCCTTTGTTCCTGAAGAACAAATACATGCTGGGCGACGAGTTCTCGATGCTGGACGTAGCCATCGCGCCGCTGCTGTGGCGCCTGGATCACTACGGCATCGAACTGTCGAAGACGGCTGCCCCGCTGATGAAGTATGCTGAGCGTATCTTCTCGCGCCCGGCCTACATCGAAGCGCTGACGCCGTCCGAAAAAGTCATGCGTCGTTAAGATCGTGTAGATTACCGGCATGCGCCGCCGCTGCGGCGGCGCATGCCGGCCCGTGCCTAATTTTGTACCGTTGCTTCCCATGTCAGAAACTTCTACCAAACCGTATTTGTTGCGCGCCATTTATGAATGGTGCACCGACAATGGCTACACCCCGTATCTGGCGGCCAGGGTAGACGCGCACACGCGCGTGCCGATGCAGTTCGTCAAGAATGGCGAGATTGTATTGAACATCAGTTTCGAAGCCACCAGCGGCCTGAAGATGGACAACGAGTTCGTCAATTTCAGCGCCCGTTTCGGCGGAGTCTCGCGGGAAATCTCGGTGCCGGTGGATAACGTGATCGCGATCTATGCGCGCGAAAACGGCCAGGGCATGGCGTTCGAACCATCGGCTCCAGCCGCTGAAACAGACACCGAAGCCGCCTCCGAACAGGAGGCTAATCCTGAACCGTCAGCCTCGGTAACGCCGATCCTGAGCTCGGTGCCGTCATCAACCGGCGACACAAAACAGAATTCGCCAGGGACGGATCCGGAAAAAGATCCGGAACCGCCAAAAAAAGGCGGAAGGCCTACCCTAACTCGAATTAAATAGGTATAATTGCGGACTTCGCAGTTTAGCTGGCTTAGCTCATCTGGTAGAGCACCTGACTTGTAATCAGGGGGTGGCGGGTTCAAGTCCTGCAGCCAGCACCAATATCTAAAAGGCCCACCGTTCGGTGGGCCTTTTTCTTTTGTTCCGCAAAAAGTCATTTTGTAGGTTTGACTAGCCTGCCCCTGCAGTGTCGAACATAGTGTTCAGTCATTGTCACGGTTGCGTGGCGTTGCTGGTCCTGTGCGGCAGAAATGCCATCAATTTCCTTCTTGTCGGTCCCTGCTTTCGCCCGCAAATCACGGAATTGGAATTCCTTTATTCCGTTTGCAAGTTCGGGATAGGCTTTGATGGCGCTATCTCGTGCACGCGTAAATAAGCTGCGCAATGTGCTCGCGTTCATTGGATAAGCGATCAAAAAAAAGAACAATATCGAAGTGGATATCGCGGATAGGAAATCGGTTATCGGGTATATATATCCGATTCTCTAAAAACTCGCCAAGTGGTATTTCATGAGGCTTAGCGGCCAATGCTGGGCGAACAAATTTTGGCCAAAAACTGAAAATGCTGACAAATTTTGGTAGCGCTAACACCAATTGCTATCTTTGAATGAGCTATTCGTCATTGGCACAGTATTTGCAAAAAATGGATCGCATGATGGAGTGTCGTGCCGAACAATATTTCGACGTCATTGAAATCAAAACCGAACGTCGGGTTTGGCGTACCCGCATAGCCGCCTGGATATGACAGAAAACGAGCCGAGAAACTTCAGCAGATTGCATATCGCGGCCAGATAGACATTCAATTTCCAATGTGATTTCCAAGATATATGAAAAGGTCAGAGCGTGAATAAGCCAGGGATCTATGGCAGCGGCAAATTTCCACTAACACTTCTTGATACAAGCGACACCATTAACGATGAGTGGCATGCCAATGCCATGACGCGTCGCAATTTCAGGTCCAGCCTTGGCGCCTTGTGCCTGGCCGGCTGTGGCAGTGGCGATATGGCGTCCGCGAGCACCGGTGTTGGTTCACCGGCCGCTGCTGTCACTCCGGCGCCAATATCAACGCCAGCATCAAGACTGCCAGAAACCACGCCACCGGAAACGGCAACTCCTTCCGCAAACAACACATTTGTTCATCCTGGTTTGCTGCACGCGCAAGCTGATTTTGACCGCAGCGCAGGTCGCGGCTTTGGTGTGGGGTTCCGACTGTCGTCAGGTTTCTTGCCAATACCTGGCGGCGGTCAACTACCTATTGGAATTTTTCCTGCAGAAAATGCTTGCAGGAAAACCGCGACGATTGTTAGGGAATATGTTTCAGATATCAAGAATTAAAAAGTTCGCCGCGTGTTTGTTCGGGCTTCTATTATTTTCGCATACAACTGCGGTGCGTTGTGACGATCGGTTTTATGTTATTTGGCGAGATTTTGGATTGTCTGATGCAGCACGTCTAGTCAGTCAATATTCAGGCCGTTCGATTCGTTTAGCTCCAGAAGTGCGAGGAGTAATCAATCTTGCTTCAACCGATCCGCTTTCACCAGATGAGATTTTTTTCCAGTTCCAAAAATCACTTCGGGAGCGAGGACTGAAATTGGTACACCTTGATGGCAATGAATATCAAATAGAGACGACAAATTCAAGTGCAGCAAGCGATCAGGCCGCGATTCGACATACCCCGGAAATTGTCACATCAGAATCGGCGAGGACACCGGCTACGTTTGCAAAATCCACTTGCAGCCTGGAAGAGCCGGTCGGCAGGCGCCGATATGTAGGTGCTGTATTTGCGTTCGAGCAACGCGCGCAGAGAATTGCCTCGCGACTCTGTGCGGCTGGAGCCGAAGCTATCGTCCTTGCGTCGAACGATCCAACGGATATGGGTTTTTCAGTTGTATTGCAGTACCGGGACAGTAGAGAAGGCTATCAAGCAATGATTTCTGCGGTAGAGCAGGCAGGATTAAATGATCTGATTTCCACACCGACGTTATCTGCCGAATTTTCCATGCCGGCAGGTAGCGCGGGTGAGGTCAAAGACAAATGAAGCTGCTGCTGTTTTCCCGTTGTCCGTGACAAAGCGTCATCCTCAAAGATCGGCGGGGGAGCATGTACATTTTCTATAACTGTTCAGAACATGGAGGGGCACTTTACGTCACTTTCCGGGCTAAGCGGGGTATCTGGCTTTGCCGTAAAAGCAGGCATGGTTCCTGCAGCGTGCGTGGACGTTGATGGCGATCATGCCAAGCAATACGGCGACACGTTTTTAGCCACAAATGCCGGCGGCGAAGCCTTGGGTAAAGCTGTTTTATCGGCTGCGGCATCGCGATGCGTCTCATGTCGAAGCTTGATCGGGATCGCTGACAGATCTCCGGTATCAGCTTAAGCGGCGCGCGCGGAGATTGGTTTTCCTTCAATTTCACGGAGTTTCAGATGATTAGATTTTCGCTTCGACATGCTGCGGCACTGCTGCTCGCATCCCTCCTTTTCGGTTGCGGTGGCGGAACCGATAGCGCTCAAGGCGGCAACATGTCAGGAAGCACAGGCGGCAACACGTCAGGAAGCACTGGTGGCAGCACGTCAGGAGGCACGGGTGGCGGCACGTCAGGAGGCACTTCAAATGCCGCAGCGACTGCCACTTTAGTGGCCAAGCTCGGCAAGCCTTCTCGAGTGCTGGTCGGACTCGGCGCGGGCAATTCATTGGCGCAAATGCAAAGCCAGAGCATTCATCCGGATATCGTCGATACCTACCTGGTGGGCGTCGGTGCGGGCGCGTGGCCTACCTGGAACAGTCCAGACGGCGCCTACATCACCTATACCGCGCAAGCTGTCCAAGCCTACGGCGCGACCCCGATGTTTACGTTTTATCAGATGGCCCAGAACGGCGGCGGCAACTTGAGCGGAATCAAAGATGCGACGTTCATGAACAACTACTGGGCACAGGCCCGGCTAATGTATCAACGCATTGCCGCGCTTAATGCGCCCGTTCTGATCAATCTGGAGCCGGATTTCTGGGGTTTCGTATGGGCGCAGGCGCCGGGGCATGATCCGGCCCAGATACCAGCCGTCGTCAGCAGCCAGGCCGAATGTAGCGGATTGCCGAATACCGCCGCCGGCATCGGCCAGTGCCTGGTGCAGATGGGCAGGAAGATCGCACCTAATGCGTTGCTCGGATTCCCGCCCTCGTTCTGGTCTGGCTCCCCGGCTGAGATTGGCGCCGAAATGAAAGCGGTTGGAGCACATCAGGCGGATTTCATCGTTGCCCAGACGAGCGATCGAGACGCCGGCTGCATGGAAGTCGCATCGCCTCCAGCGGAATGCGCAGGACGAACCGGGTCGTTCTATTGGGACGAAAACAATATCGCTACACCGAATTTCCACCAATCGCAGAGCGCGATCTCGGACTATCGCACTGCGCTGAGCAATGGACTCCCGATCCTGTGGTGGCAGACGCCGATGGGCGTACCGTCCTCTACGCCAGGCGGTACCAATCAGCACTATCGCGACAACCGCGTCGACTACATGCTGCGCAACACGCAGGAATATGGCGACATCCACACCTTCGCCATCGTCTTCAGTTCAGGAGGCACCTTCCAGACCACGATCAACACTGACGGTGGACAATTTGCTCGCCTCCTGAGTCAGTATCTGGTGCAAGGTGGCGCCGCTCTGCGGTAGCGATCGGCCGCCGCCGGCAGCGCTGCAGTCAGGCACGCGCCGGTACTGAAAAGCAAAAAGCTCGCGTAACCAACGCGAGCTTTTAAACTTCCGATAGCCTCCCTGCCAGTGAGCGTATGCGGACACGCTGATATTCTTCTCGGTCAAAAACGCCTGGCGCCAAATGCGGCGAGGCCATCCAGCCAGGCGCTATCCGAGGTACTTCACCGCAAAAACGTAAGCGCAGTTGGTAACGAAGAGGAATGGCTTAAAGCGAGCGGGCAAAGACGCTGCAACTACTTGCCACACAGGGAGGTGCGCAGGATGTATATCTTCCACAATCAGATAACCGCCGCGTCTTAGTTTCGGCAGTCCGAAAATCATCGTGGCCAGGTTCGCGTTTGGCGAATGGAGACCGTCATCGATGATCAAGTCGAACTCCATCTGCAATTCTTTGCCGAGCGCGCTGATTGTGTCCAAGTCAGTCTGGTCGATAAAGAAGGTCTCGATCCGTTCCTCGCGGAACAAGATGCGTTTATCGATATCGGCGCCGAAAATCCGCGCATTCGGCAGGAAATCACGAAACGCACGCAGCGATGCACCCGGGCGTCCCGCACTCCCCATGTTCGACACCACGTCCTCGTTATTGGTGCCCAGGCCGACTTCAAGCACATTGGCGACTGCTGCGGGATTGCTCAGTATCGCGCCGTACAGGTGGTGATAGTTGTGTGGTTGCGCCTTGTCGCTGCCATATCGGTCGAACAGGATTTTAAGCGCTGCTGCTGCTGCCTGGGCATCGGGGGTTGATGCGAACTCTTGCGCAGGTATCGCCCGCAGCTCCGTGTGCCCAAGGTCGCTGAGAAGGCGCGCCAAAAAGGGAACGGTCTGGTTTGCCGCTTGCAATACCAGCGCCGCGACGGTATCGATCTCACCGGCTGAAGAAACTGTAAATATGGGAAGGGCATCAATAATTTGCCGGCTGTCAACTATCATTTATTATCCATTCTGGAAATTATGCTGGGGTTGATGCTCAATTTGAGGCGGGCGCTGATCTTCCACGAATGTTAGCATAAGAGAAAGGGACCCTTGAAGGCTTAGCGGTTAATGCGATGACACATAAATCGAAGCAGGATCGGCCTCAGGCAAGGCGAACGCCTGCTGCATTCTCGCTACTTCCTCAATCGGCGTCCTGCCGAACAGGCGTTTGAATTCGCGGCTGAATTGCGAGGCGCTTTCATAACCCACTTCGACGCAGGCGCTGGCAGCAGTCAGGCCATTTCGCGCCATCAAGAGCCGCGCCTGGTGCAGGCGTGTCGACTTCAGGTATTGCATCGGTGAAGTCGCGGTGACGTTCTTGAAATGGGAATGAAACGACGGCGCGCTCATGCCGGCTTCCTTGGCAAGTTGATCGACGTCGAGTTTCTCGTTATATGACGCGTGGATCTTTTTGATCGCTTTCGCGATTTTGCCGAATTGTCCCTCATTCACGAGGGCTGTGCGCATTGACGCTCCCTGGTCTCCAGTCAATACACGCAGGTAGATTTCTTTCACCAGTGCCGGACCGAGGATCTTTGCTTCCATGGGTTCGTCCATGGCTTCCAGGAATCGCAGAACCGACGCCGACATTTTCTCGTCCATTGCGGTGGCGAACATGCCTTGAGGAATTGCATCGCCTGGCTCAGCAACTTCCATCTGCAATAACAGGTCGGCGAGCATCTTGAAATCGAGCCGGAAATAAATTGCCAATAGCGGCTCCTTTTCACTTGCGTCGGTTTCCATCGTGAACGGCACCGGCACCGATACGGCCAGGTAGTGCTGCGCATCGTAGACGTAGGTTTGATCGCCTAAAAATCCCCTTTTTCTCCCCTGGCATACGACCACAATTCCCGGTTCATAGAGAACCGGCGTCACGCTCAGCGGGTGGTTGGACCGAAGAAACCTCACGTCTCGCAGATACGAGAGGTTATACCCTTCGTTTGGCGCGAGTCTTGTCAGCAGGCTTACCATGCGCTGGTGCTGCTGTTTGCTGTTGTTCGTCAACACGGTCACCTGCTGTGGATTGATCAAAGACTTAAGGTTAAAGCGCCCGGGCTAATAGGTTTAGGCAAGAACCGCATGTAAACCGGCATTTAGATATTTTGCGTTCGCTCATAAGATTACGTCAAGCCTGACAGACTTGGCTGATTGATTGATTCGCGCCGTCAGCGTGTTCGTAAATAAACCGTAAAGGATTAAATCCATGGGAAAACCAGCTGAAATGAAGTTTCTGATTACTGGTGTCAGTTCAGGGTTCGGCCGGGCATTTGCCTTGGCAGCACTGGCCGCTGGCCATACCGTAATGGGAACAGTCAGAAATGAATCGGCAAAAAAAGATTTCGAGGATTTGGCTATCGGTCGCGCGATTGCAGTCGTGCTCGATGTGACCGATTTTTCTGCAATCGACGCCAAAGTCGCAGAAATGACGGAAAAAATCGGGCCGATCAACGTCCTGGTCAACAACGCCGGTTACGGACATGAAGGAACGCTCGAAGAGTCGCCATTGGAAGAAATGCGCCGTCAGTTCGACGTCAACGTGTTTGGCGCGGTTGCCATGATCAAAGCCGTGTTGCCGTCCATGCGAGAGCGCCGGAGCGGTCACATCATCAACATCACGTCAATGGGGGGCTTCATTACAATGCCAGGCATCGCCTACTATTGCGGCAGCAAGTTTGCGTTGGAAGGTATCTCGGAAACCTTGGCAAAAGAAGTCGCAGGCTTCGGCGTGAAAGTAACCGCGGTCGCACCAGGCTCCTTCCGCACCGATTGGGCGGGCCGTTCAATGGTTCGCTCGCCGCGCCATATCCAGGATTACGATGCCTTGTTTGACCCTGTTCGTGGCGCGCGGCAAGAAAAAAGCGGCAAGCAGCTTGGCGATCCAGCCAAGGCTGCGGAAATATTGCTGAAGATTGCCAACGCGCCTGACGCACCGATGCATTTATTGCTCGGCAGCGATGCGGTGGCATTGGTGAAAAATAAAATTGCAGCCATGTCAGACGAAATGAAGTCGTGGGAAAGCGTTTCGGCGTCGACGGATCACTGAGATCAGAATTTAAAAGGCCCTCAGAAATGAGGGCCTTTTTCTTTTGCTCCGCGATTTGCCATCCAGCATCAGAATTTCCTCTGAACCTACATCGACCATTTCCTGCCCAACTCCTCAAGCCCGGCTCTTTTCAAGTCCTCCGGCGTCATGATCACTTTTAATTCCACATTGGCGTTAAAGGTCAGGAACCATGGTTCTGCAAGCATGGGAATTTTCGCCGGGTCGTCGATGTCGACGATCAAGAGGGCCGATCGTTGTCCACCCTGTTCGGTGAAGTAAGCCGCTTCCGGTTTTATTTCCTCCAGGATCTCGCCCATTTTACTGCTGACAGAGCCGTCCCTTACGGCCGCGTTGAACTCGGTGTTAGGAAGTTTGACATTCAAAAGCATCCGCATGATTGCCTCCTTAGAGATTTTAATTATTTGACTGCCGAAGTTTTTGATTACCGTCCTCGAAGGTCAATTTCCATTGTAGGTTTTCTCGTCGATTTAGCCAGCCGTCATTTCGAACGGATCTGGATGTTTCCAGAGGCTGCCCGATCTGGGGCGAGGCTAACGGAATGATTGCTTGTGCTCCGGAAAATACGCGGTGCCCCTGACGAGTGTTGAGATGCGGCAATAGTCGTCGGGATATGGAGAATGTAAAACAGTTTCGGACTTCGTCTCAACTCTCTGCCTCGCCAACCGCACGATCAAGATTGGCATTCACCCGCAGCAGCAGCGCCATCAACTGATTCCGCTCCTCTTTGGTAAAACCCGCCAGGGCTTGCCGGCTGGCTGAGTCCATGACGGCTTTCCCCTTCGGCATGCGCTCAGAGGCGCCGGCAGTCAGCGAAACCAGCTGGCTGCGTTTGTCCTCAGGATTGGGAGCCCGCTGCACCAGCCCGTCGCGTTCCATGCGATTCAGCAGTTGCGCCATGCTGGGCTGTTCTACCTGTGCCAGCCGCGCCAGCTCGGCCTGCGAAAGGGCGCCGCTTTTCTTGAGCGCTACCAGCACCGGCAGCTGCCCCATGGCGAACCCCAGCGCGCGCAGCGGGCTGTCGACCAGCCGCATGGAAGTGCGGTAGGTCTGGCCGATAAGTCTCATGGGGTTGTTCGACAGATCAGTTTTCGTCATGTTGACATTCAATAGGTGGCTATGTTTATATATAGGTGCCTATTATAACTGATTCAATCCATCCTGTGAATACACAATTACACATCGCCATAGTCGGCGCCGGCCCGGGCGGCCTGACCCTTGCCCGTATCCTCCATCTGCACGGCATCGCCGCGACGGTGTTCGAGCAGGAATCCCATCCGCTGGAACGCCCGCAGGGCGGCACCCTGGACCTGCATGAGGGGTCGGGCCTGCAGGCGCTCAGGCAGGCCGGCCTCATCGAAGAGTTCCAGGCCATCGCCCGCTACGAGGACCAGGGTTCGCGCCTGCTGGACAAGGCGGGTAACCTGCTGTTTGAAGACCAGGACGCGGCCAGCGGCAACCGCCCTGAAGTGGACCGTACCGAGCTGCGCGCCATGCTGCTGCAGGCATTGCCTGCCGCGTGCCTACGCTGGGGCTGCGCCATGCGCGAGGTGCAGGCGCGGGACGACGGGCGTTGGGACCTGGTTTTCGAGCACGGCAGCGAGGGGCCGTTCGACCTGGTGGTCGGCGCCGATGGCGCGTGGTCACGGATACAGCCGCTGCTGTCGCCATACCGGCCGCAATACAGCGGCCTTACCTTCATCGAATGCGGCATCGACGACGTCGACCGTTGCCATCCCGCGCTGTCGCAGCTGGTGGGGCGCGGCAAGATGGGCGTTGAAGCCGACGGCAAGGAAATCATCGCGCAGCGCAACGGCAATGCGCACATCCGCGCTTATGCCATCTTCCGCGTGCCGGCAGGCTGGGCGGCGCGGCGGTTTGACCTTGCTGCGCCCGCTTCCATGCGTGCAGAGTTGATCAAGGAATTCGACGGCTTCGCTCCCGAGATCCTCGACCTGTTCCGGGCCAGCAACGATAACTTCGCCATCCGCCTGATCTGCGCGCTGCCGGTGGGGCATTGCTGGCAGAACCTGCGCGGCCTCACGCTGCTTGGCGATGCGGCGCATGTCATGTCGCCTTTTGGCGGCGACGGGGTAAACAACGCCATGTTCGATGCCGCAGAGCTGGCGCGGTTGCTGATCGAGCGCGCCGACTGGGCGGAGGCCGTGGCTGAATATGAAGCGCTGATGTTCGCGCGTGTTGCCGAGTCCGCTGAAGGCGCGGCGGAAGGGGCTGCAACCCAGCTGTCGCATGTCGGCCAGGCGCTGACGCTGGAAATGTACCGGAGCCACGCCGGCGGCCAGGGTCAGAAATAGGCTTTTGCGCCCGGCTTGAGGATCGGCTGCAATGCGCGTATCGGCATGACAAGCTGAGGCCCCAGGCATACACCCATGGCGTGGCCGATGCCGGAAACGACAAAGGAAATCTTGTCCGGCTCGTCAAATTCAAAATCCAGGTTTTGCGGCAGCACGTCGGTGCAATCGACATCTGGATCCACTTTGTCGCGGCTCTTCTTTGACTCCACCTTCTTGCTGATGAAGTCTGCAAGAACAGGAGCAATATCGGACCCGTCCTTATTGCTTATCCGGACTGGAAACAGGCGGTTGAAATCCAGGTAACCGCCGTGGATCAGGTCAAATGTGAACGGATCGTAATGGTTGTTCGGATGCGCTCCTCCGCAAAAGGTGCTTCCCGCTTCGACGATGCTCATCAGTTTTTCTGACAGGTAGCGAACTTTGATTGTCTCCGAGTCATAGTCTCCCAGGGTCCCGGAAGCAGGCCCGTCCATGGTGTAGAGCGTTGCCTTGCATTCCAGCGCCGCCAGGCTCATCTGCCAATGGCGCTGCTCAAGGATCTGGTTGATGCTCGCCAGTATCTCTGGATTGGGATGGCGGGTCAGCCGCGGATAGGCGAACTTGGTTCTCGGATCCGTCACCATTCTGTAGCCGACGTTTTTGCGGATGATTTCGGGCCCAGGCTGCGGCGGGAATTGCATCTTCAGGTAATCGTAGGGAGCATTCTTGAGCGAGATCGCCGTGCCATACGCAATGTCGTTGCCGATGCCAGGCGTGATGGCGGCAGTAACTGCTTCCACACCGGCCGGCCTGACGGCGTGGGGATCATAGCGGCCGACCTGGTGCAATTCAAACGCCAGGGTCTTCTTTGTTTTGGCGTCGCTCCAGCTGCCTTGGTATGTATCGCCATCGATTTTTCCGTGCCAAATGCTGCGCGGTTTTTTCGTGGCGGGATCGATGTATATCGGCAGGCCACGGTTATCGTCGCCTGCCAGGAGCTCGCCGTGTTCATATCTGGGCAGTGCTTCATTGAGTGATGCGAGGGAGCCATGCAGGGGAATGTCGACGCCATGGCGCAGGTAGAAATAGCGGCCGTCATAGCCGTCGGATTTCTTTTCAAGCTCCAGCACGACTTCGGCATTTGCCCCCAGCGTCCCTTTGAAAACGATGCGTTCGCCGGCCAGCGCTGTACCGGCGGCGGCACAGGACAATGTGCTAAACATGATCAGATGTTGAAAGAAGGTTTTCATTATCGGGCCGGTTAATTAGTGGAGCGGAAAAAGCGCATTTCAGAATCGTGTCGAAAATTCTATCTTTAAATGTTACTGTTTCCTCGTTATTGCAAAAATAATCTGCAGCCAAAACACATGAAAGGAAACATTCATGATGGATCAAGGAAAATTCCTGAGGACATCCAATGTCCTTGGTTCTGCTTTGTTGGGGATGATGCTGCTGTCCAGCGGATGCGGCGGTGGCGAGCTGCAGTTCGGCACCCCGGTCAGCTGCAGCCAGTTGAACGGCATGGCCATATCGGCGCAGGCCATCGGCTTGCCGACCAGCGGCGCTGTCGTGACCGATGCGCACACTGTGCCGCCTGCCGGCAGCGGCGTGGCGGCGACAGGCGAGTACTGCCAGGTGAAGGGCGAGATCAACCCGGTCGATCCGACCGCGCCGAAAATCAAATTCCAGCTCGATTTGCCGACCGCCTGGAACCGCAAGGCGCTGATGTTCGGCGGCGGCGGGTATAACGGCACTGTGCCCGATGTCAGCGGCAACGTTCCCGCCGGCCCGCAAGACAAGGCCAAGCCGCTGGCGCGCGGCTACGCCACCTTTGCCAGCGATTCCGGGCACCAGGCCAACCAGATGGGCAGCCGCGACGGCACCTTCGGGCAGAACGACGAGGCATTGCGGAATTTTGCCGGCGATGCGCTCAAGAAAACACGCGATGCGGCGCTCTACCTGATCAGGCAGTATTACGCCGGCGCGCCGCAAAAATCCTACTTCGCCGGCGGTTCGACCGGCGGCCGCGAAGCATTGGCAGTGGCGCAGCGCTGGCCGCAAGACTGGGATGGCGTGATTGCGCTGTACCCGGCCTGGGCGGCGGCCAGCCTGGACCTGCAGTTCGGCCGCATCACGCGCGCGTTTGCCATGCCGGGCGCCTATCTGAATCCGGCAAAACGCAAGACGCTATACGACGCGGCGATGGCCAGCTGCGATGCGCTGGACGGCGTCAAGGATGGCTTGATCAGCAATATCCAGGCATGCAACGGCCTCTTCGATCCCGCCAGTGCGATGCTGAATGGCCTGCCGCTGCGTTGTGCCGGCGGCGCGGATAGCGGCGACAGCTGCCTGTCCGATGCGCAGATCGCTGCGTTGAAAACCTACGGCACGGCGATCTCGTTCAGTCGGCCTCTCGGCAGCGGAGAAACCCAGTATCCCGGCTTCAATGTGTGGGGCGCCGATCTCGGCCTGCCCGGCGATTCGGCGGCGCAGAAAACGGTCAGGCTGCTGGCCATGGGTGATAGCCAGCCGGCGCAGCCGATGCCGTCCGATGCGCCATACTGGGCGACGTTCTGGGATCAGTGGGTAAAGTATTTCATCACGCGCAATCCGGCATTTGATTCCTTGTCGCTCGATCCCCAGAATGCAGGGCCATGGCAGGCGCGCATCGATCAGCTCACGCTCATGCAGGACATCAACAAGACGGATTTGTCGGCATTCCAGGCCAAGGGTGGAAAAATCCTGATGGCGCATGGCATGTCGGATGCGCTGGTCAGCACCCGTTCCAGCGAAGATTATTTCCGGCGCCTGCAATCGGCCATGGGCCGCGCCGCGGTGGACAGCTTTGTCCGCTACTACGAAATCCCCGGTTACGGCCATTCGTTGTCGACCGTCTTCAATGCCGCATGGGATTCGCTGACGGCGCTGGAAAACTGGGTGGAGCAGGGCAGCGCGCCGGTATCGCAGGTGGTCGCGGATACGGCCGGCATCCCGGGCCGCAGCCGGCCCCTGTGCGAGTTTCCCGCGTGGCCCAGGTACAACGGCGCGGGCGATGTCAACCTGGCGGCGAGTTTCAGTTGCGCTACACAGTAGGGGCCTGGCTGGGTGAGTCATCAGGCGCATCGGCTTCGCCCGGGAAAGAGCCATTTTAGCCACACAAATCGGGTGATTTCCAGCCGTGGCATGCGTGGCAATGAAATTATAGAGACGACAACAAATCCGAGGAATACAATAAAGCCAAGGGGAGGATGCGGCCAGCATGGGATAAGGCCCCGTGTGGCTGCATTGGCTTATGAGAACCATCAAGTACAAGAAAATGACCGGGATGGGCGGCATCGTCGCCCTCGGATGGCTGATTTTTACCACCGCGGTCGCGGTCAGCCAGCGCAAGCTGATTTTCAAGCCGGTGCGCACCAAGGAAGTCGAACATCCCCATAGCATCGGACACCGCTCCCGCCTGGTCGTACTGCGCTGCGCCGACGGCACCCGGCTCTCGGGATGGCTGTTGACGCCGCGCGTACCCGGCCCCCATCCAGCGGTAGTGTATTTCGGCGGCCGCTCGGAGGAAGTTTCCTGGGTGGCGCGCGATGCCTGGCGCATGTTCCCGAACATGACAGTGCTTGCCGTCAACTACCGCGGCTACGGCGATTCGGAGGGTGTCCCGGGCGAGCCGAAAATGATAGAAGACGCGCAGATGCTGTTCGACTGGTTTGCCGAGCATCGCCACATCAACGCTGGACAAATCGCCGTGGTCGGGCGCAGCCTCGGTTCGGGCGTGGCGGTGCAGATAGCCGTCAGCCGGCCGGTCGCGGCGATCGTGCTGATTACCCCCTATGACTCGCTGCTGGCCCTGGCCAAGCGCCGTTTCCCGGCCGTGCCGGGGTTCGTTCTCAAGCATCGTTTCGATTCAATCAAGCATGCGCCTTTGCTGTCCGCGCCGACGTTCATCATCCGTGCCGCATCCGACGATGTGGTGCCGCCTTCCCATACCGACCTGCTGGTTGCCAAACTGGCCAAAGCGCCGCAGGACGAAACCATTCCCGGTTCCGACCACCACAACATTCCCTATCTTGACGCTACCCAGGAGCGGATTGCCAGCTTCCTGACCGCGAAATTCAGCGTGGCGACGGTAAGCCATAGTGCTGGCGAGCTGTAAGCGGCGCCTGTTTCCCCCTTCATTTCCGCCGTCCTTGTCGATGGACCGGAGCGCCGCCCGTACCTGACACTTTCACCAGTATTTTTTCTTTGCGCATCGGACTAGCATGGGTTTCTCTTCGGCATGGCGGCATCGATCTTGCCAAGCCTGGAGATGACCTGGTGCCGTCAATCCAGGCCTGCGTTGTAATTTTTGCAGCCTGTGACTGGACGGTCGCAACAGTTACGGGCATCCGACCATGCGGCCATCGCAAGGGGAACATCATGACGACAGATCTGGCCGGTGGTTGGAGTCATTTCGACTATGAAATAACCGCCGCTGCACGGGCAGTATTCAAGGAAGCGCTGGAAGGCTTTACCGGCGTGGCTTACACGCCATCCGCGTTTGCCACGCAAGTGGTAGCGGGCACCAATTACTGCTTCCTGTGCACCGGCACAGTTGTAGTCCCGGGCTCGCCGCAGTTCCCAGCCTTGTTGTATATCTTCAAGCCGCTTTCCGGCAAAGCCCACATCAGCGAAATTACAAGAATCAAGCCCTGAAGGCGCATCGGCCTTAGAGATCAGGGAGGGAAATGCAAAACCCCGGCAAGCGCAAGCTGCCGGGGTTTTGTTTTTGCATATCGCAGGGCGCGCTGATTGGTGTTCTTCTCCGGCGCACTTCCCGGAACTGGTAACGCTAACGGCCTGGCGTTGACTCTCCCGCTTATTCAGTCTTTTTGGTACGCGCGATCGATCCGCTGCTTGCATCTTCCCGGTAGGCATAAGCCACCTTGCCATTGCGGATTTCCCCCATGACGATCATGTTGAGGGCAATCGCTTCATGGTCGGTCGCCGAGAACGGCTTGAAGTAGCGCGAGACGATGGTCGACGTGGTGTGCACCTGCAGGTTCTCGAGGGCGTCCTTGACCTTGGCGCCGTCTACCGTGTTGGCCTGGAATATCGCCAGCGTGATCAGGCGCAGCGCATCATAGGTCTGGGCGGCGGCCACGGCGGACGGGATGCGGTTGGTCTTGTTGACGTTGCGATAGGTCAGCGAGAACTGGTTGCTGACCGAGCTCAATTCGTTTTCGATGAACGTCACCGAGCTGCGTACGCCTTCCGCGCTCTGGCCGGCCTTGTCGATGAAGGTTTGCTGCGACATGCCCCACGGCCCGACTATCGGCAGCCGCAGTTTCAGCTTGTCTGCGCTCTTGACCACCATCGCACCCTCTGGGGCGAGGCAGTACATCACGATGGCCTGGGCGCCATTGTCGCGTGCGTGCTGCAGCTGCGCCGTCATGTCCTGGTCGCCGACCTTGAATCCCTCCACCAGCACCGGCTTGATCTTGCGCCGGTCCAGCTCCGCCAGCATGCTTTGCTTGCCGAACTGGCCGTAGGGGCTTTCGTCGTGCAGCACGGCGATCTTGTCGATCTTGCGGCGGTCGATGACGTCGTTGAGAATCACGATAGGCTGCAGCGCGTCGCTGGCGGAAGTGCGGAAGATGTAGCTGACCGGGTAGGCCGGCGGCATGAAGGACTTGGTGATGGTGGCGCCGGTAGCGCCGGTGACGATCAGCGGGATCTTGGCTTCCTGGAACAGTTTCGCCGCAGGCAGGGCGACGCCGGTATTGCCGAAGCCGACCACGGCCACCACGCCATCCTTCTCGATCATTTCCTTGGCCATGGCCGCACCGACTTCCGGCTTGGCGCGGTCGTCGCGCTCGACCAGTTCGATCTTGCGGCCAAGCACGCCGCCGACCTGGTTGATGTCAGCCAGGAACACCCTGGCGCCGCCTATCATGCTCTGCCCCATGTCTTCCGAGGGGCCGGTGATCGGGCCGATGACGCCGATCTTGATGGGCGGCAGTTCGGCTTGTGCGCTTGCGCTGAATCCTGATGCTGCCAGACAAAAAATGAAACCGTACGTGCTGCGTTTTTGCATCGCCATCTCCTAGATTTAATTGCCGTTATTAGTTTCTTTTTGGAAATATACAGCAGAGCGATGAAAAACAAGGGGTTTTCAAACCTTCCAATCGAAATATAAGGTTGTCGTTTTAAACTGACCGGGTCCTGTTCTCAACAAAGGGCCAGCCGGATATCAGGCTGATGGCGCGTCGCGCCGGCGCGGCCGTATCGAGCAGGATGTTGCTAATTTAAAATTAAATAAATTTCCAATGCATTTCTCCTTGGAAATTTTAAGAAATCAGAGCGACTCCCGGAAAAAGCCTGTCGGCAAGTGTGGCAAAATTCCCAAAAAGTCAGATTTATTTCTGCGTAGAAATAATTGTTATTCTGACTGGTGATACAATTGTTTGCAATCTTGCATGCTTATATGGTTGTAAGATTGCTGCACGGAATGCGTTCAACAGGTTTTCTCATGCCGCCGTTCGTAGCGCGAGGACGTCTCAGGGCCCGTCGCGCTGTGTCGTTTCTCTATCGACACACTTCCAGTTTCACGAACTTTCAGTTTCAATCCGCTTGCTTGCGGAACAACCAGCGTTATCCAAGTTTTACTTAATTCATAAGGGGTATCACCATGGCAATAGACGTTTATCTGCAAATCGACGGCATCAAGGGCGAGTCCACGGACAGCGCGCACAAAGACTGGATCGAATGCAAATCGGTACAGTGGGAAGTGCTGCAGCCGAAGTCGGCAACTGCATCCACCGGCGGCGGCCATACAGCCGAGCGTTGCGAGCACAAGGACATCGTGCTGACCAAGATCGCCGACCTGGCGACACCGCTGCTGCTGCAAAACTGCTCGTCGGGCAAGACCATTCCAAAGGCCAAGTTCGAATTCCTGCGCGCTGACGGCAAGGGCGACCGCATCAAGTACTTCGAAATCGAGCTGGTCAACCTGCTGATTTCGGATGTCACGCCATCGGTCCAGGAAGGCGATGTGCTGAGCGAGACTGTCAGCCTGAAATACTCCCAGGTCAAATGGAAGTACACACAGCAAAAGATCGGCGGCGGTTCGGGCGGCAACACTTCCGGCGGCTGGGATCTGTCGACCAACAAGGTCGTCTGATTTTCATGCACCGATAAAAAAAACCGCAGCATGCTGCGGTTTTTTTTCGTTTACGCCGGCAGGTCATGCATGCCGCCAGGCCGCGATGATGAACAGTGCAGCGGCAGCCAGGCAGCATATGGTCCGGACATGGTTCCAGCTGGTCCAGGTGCTGAGATAATTCTGCCAGACCTGGGACGACTCGGGCCTGACCGGATCTACGACGGCCAAGGCGTTATTGAGCGGCACGTTGAATCCCATCGTGACCAGGAAGCCGCCGATCAGGTAGAACAGGCTGCCCGCCAGGAACCAGCCGGCATACGGCTGCTGCCAGCGCAGAACGGCAAACACGATCAGGACCGCGCAAAGCAGGGCAGTGCCGAGGAACAGGAGCAGGAACAGCGGGTTAAGCACAGTGATATTGACGGACTGCATTGCCGCAATTCCACTGGCAGGCGAGATGCGCGACAGGGCGTTCATCACAAAATTGGAAAACGCGAAGAACAGCCCGCCCAGCAGTCCGCACGCGAGCGCGGCATATAGCGAGATGGGGAACAACAGGTTTTCAATGAAAGTCATGTGAAGCGCTCCGTTGAGATAAAACCGTTGATAGTCACCCGCGCACATGCAGGCGCCAGGCCGCACTCCATCACTCTAGATGCGATATGTCAATAAATGCAGGGCGGCTCTCGAGTACCGGCCGCTGCCGCGCCGGCATTGGCGCCAGGTCTCTTTTTGTTGATCAGAGGCCGTTTTCTCATGTACCATGCTGGTCCGTTTGCGCTTTGGCGCAAGCTTGCCATCAGGGGCGAGGCCCTGCCGCCGGCACCAGGTTTTCTAAAGCCTTCAGCAATGAGGGCTTTTTTATTTTTCCAGCAGAACGTTGATATTTTCGCAAAATCTGTTCATTGCGTTAATGCCGATCTCTCTCCGCGACGCCAGTGCGGGTCGACAGTTTTTGTATTTTTTGTATTTTTGTATGTCTAACGGCCGGATACGTAAATGAAAAAAATTAAAGCAACGACTTGGATCATGGTCGGCATGGTCCTCGGGATCGTGGTCGGCTATATTTGCCACAACCTGGCGCCGGACGAAGCGGCGGCAAAGGAAATCGCCGGCTACTTTTCCATCATCACCGATGTATTCCTGCGCCTGATCAAGATGATCATCGCGCCGCTGGTGTTCGGCACTTTGGTGTCGGGCATTGCCGGCATGAAGGACAGCAGCTCGGTGGGCCGCATCGGCGTGCGCGCCTTGGGCTGGTTCGTGATCGCCTCCTTGCTGTCGCTGGCGCTGGGCATGCTGTTTGTCAACGTGCTGCAGGTCGGCCATGCGCTCAACCTGCCGCTGCCTGCGGTAGGAGCCGACACCAAGCTCAATACCAGCGGCTTCAACCTGAAAGATTTTGTTTCGCACGTGTTCCCGAGCAGCTTCGTCGACGCCATGGCGAAGAATGAAATCCTGCAGATCCTGGTGTTCTCGCTGTTTTTCGGGTTTGGCCTGGCTTCGGTCAAGGGCGAGGCCGGCAAGGCCGTGACCAACGCCGTCGACGGGCTGGTGCACGTCATGCTGAAAGTGACCGATTACGTGATGCGCTTTGCGCCGCTCGGCGTGTTCGCCGCCATCGCCGCCGTCATCACGGTGCAGGGTTTCGGCGTGCTGACAACCTACGCCAAGTTCCTCGGCGGTTTCTATGCCGGGCTGGCGACCTTGTGGGCATTGCTGATCGCGATCGGCTACATCTTCCTGCGCGGTTCGATCTTCACTTTGCTGCGTTTGCTGAAAGAGCCGATCATGCTGGCGTTTTCCACTGCCAGCAGCGAGGCGGCTTATCCGAAGACCATGGAGCAGCTGGAAAATTTCGGCGTGAACAACAAGATCACCGGTTTCGTGCTGCCGCTTGGTTACTCCTTCAACCTTGACGGCTCGATGATGTACCAGGCGTTCGCCGCCCTGTTCGTGGCGCAGGCTTACAACATTGAAATGTCGTTCGCCCAGCAGCTGACCATGCTGCTGGTGCTGATGGTGAGCAGCAAGGGCATGGCCGGCGTGCCGCGCGGTTCACTGGTGGTGGTGGCCGCCATCCTGCCGATGTTCCACCTGCCGGAAGCCGGCATCCTGCTGATCATCGGCATCGACCAGTTCCTCGACATGGGCCGCACCGCCACCAACGTGGTCGGCAACGGCATTGCCACCTCGGTCATTGCGAAGTGGGAAGGTGAGCTGGACGAAGACGCCGGCCGCCGCGCCCTGGAAAATAGCAGGGCCTGACCGCCAAGATGTGAAACGTAGGATTTGAGACACAGCGCCCGCGAGGCGCTGTCTTTCATTCTGGAATATGCTAATTTAGCGGCTGTTGATTGATCACTTCATCCCGGCACATCATGTATATCCCCAAGCAATTCGACGAACCGCGTATCGCGCTCTTGCATCGACGGCCTGCATGCGCAGGGCAGCGATGAATCGCGGGCGATGGCGGTACTGGTCGAGGCGGGAAAAATTGCGCGCTGATCCCCGGCCCGGGCGAAGCAAAGCGTTGGCGAGGTTGTGGTTTGGCTGGATGCTGTTGGCTGCAGCAGTCGTACCGATGGCCGCGCATGCCGACGATGTTGAGGAAGAATCCTGGGGCATCAAAGGCCAGGCTACTTATATCTGGCAGAAAAAACCATCTTTCGACGCCGCCTATTCAGGCGCCAACAGCTTGGGCACGCAGCCAGAAAAGGGGTATTCCTTTTCTGGCACGCTGTTCTTCGGCATGCGGCCTTGGCGCGGCGGCGAACTGTATTTCGATCCGGAAGTGGTACAAGCAGTGCCCATGTCCGGCCTGACCGGACTGGGCGGGATGATGGATTCGGAGCAGCAAAAGGGCAGCAGTCCGAATCCCACCTTTTATCGCGCCAGGCTGTTCCTGCGCCAGACCTGGGGTTTTGGCGGCGAGCGGCAGCCGCTGGAATCCGCGCCTAACCAGCTGGCCGGGATGGTGGACAAGCGGCGTCTGGTGCTCACGGTGGGCAACCTCAGCATCATCGATATCTTCGACAGCAATGCCTATGCCCACGATGGCCGCACCCAGTTCCTGAACTGGGCTTTGTCAACCTACGGCGCCTACGACTATGCCGGCGACACGCGCGGATACAGCTGGGGCGCCGCCGCCGAATATTATGGCGACGACTGGGTGCTGCGCGCGGGCAGGTTCATGGTGCCGCTGGAATCCAACGGCCAGCGCCTCGATACGCGCCTCACCAAATACCATAGCGACCAGGTCGAGCTGGAACATGGCCACGTGATCGGTACGCAGCCGGGGAAAGCACGCTTGCTGTTGTTCCGCAACAAGGAAGTCATGGGAAGTTTTTCCGATGCGCTGGCTTACGCTGCGCTCAACGGCGGCACGCCGGACGTGGCGCAGGTGCGCAAAGGGCAGGCCAAGTATGGCTATGGAGTCAACCTGGAGCAAAATCTGAGCGACGATCTCGGCGTTTTTGCCCGCGCCAGCCGTAACGACGGCAAGACGGAAACCTATTCGTTTTCTGAAATCGAGCGTTCCGTGAGCGCGGGCCTGGCGCTCAAGGGGCGCGGCTGGCATCGCGATAACGATACGGTCGGCCTGGCCCTGATACAAAACGGATTGAGCAAGGCGCACCAGGATTACCTGGCTGCCGGCGGCCTCGGGGTATTCATCGGCGACGGCCGCCTGAACTACAGGCCGGAGCGCATTCTGGAAGCGTATTACAGCTTCGGCTTGTCCAAGGCGATTTCGTTGACGGCCGACCTGCAGCATTTCTGGAACCCTGCCTATAACGCCGACCGTGGGCCGGTGACAGTGGGATCGCTGCGGTTGCACGCGGAATTCTGACTGTCTCGCCGGCGTGACTGGATCGCGCGCTGCGGCCTGCGTTCAGCCGGCCGCAGCGTCCTTGGTTTATTTCAAGGTCATGGCGAACACATGCATCAAGGCGCCGTTGTCGGTCTGGTACGGCAAGGTGATGCTCTTGACCGCGCGCTTCTTGTCGAGCTGCGCATCCCAGTAGAAGACATAGGCTTTGGTGGTGTCGGCATTGCCGTTCTGGTCGATCCGGTGGGCGCTGGTCAGGGCGATCTTGTTGTAGCTGCCGACCTTGCCGGAGCCTCCGCCCAGGGTCCAGTCGTCAAAACGCAAATCGAAGCTGGCCTGGGTGTTGTCGGTATAGGTAACGACCAGCTTGCCGGCAGGCGCGGCCGAGGCATTGGTCGCACTGCCGAGCAGGGCCAGCGTATCTGCCGCCTGCGGTTTGGCGAACGTGATCACCTGGCCCTGGGTGACCATGTTATCCAAGCCCGACTTGCCCTCCGGCCAGGTGAACGTGACGCCGTTGAAACTGAAGCTGGCGCCAGGCGTTGCGCCTGCCGTCGCCAGCGCTTGCGAGGAATAGCTCCAGCCTCCCATGTCGTAGGTATAACCCTCCAGGCCGCGCACCGTCTGCTGGCCGTCGCTGCCTATGCCGCGGTTGTTCAACGCATCGGCCAGGGTGCTGAAGCCGTCGAGCCCGAACGATGGCATCTTGGCCGACGAATCCTTGCCCCATTGCGACTGGCTCGCTGCCAGAGAGAAGTCCAGCGTTGCGCTGTCCTTCAGGTCTTTCAGCCACAGCCACGGCATGTCGAGCGCCTGGCCGTTCAGCGCCAGGCTCTGGATGTACGGCGAGTTGGCGGCGGCGCCGCTGGCGTTGATCACCAGCTTCTTGGCGCCGTCGGCCCAGCGGATCACCACCTTGTCGAACATCGGGCTGCCGATGGTCAGGCCGCTTACCGCCTGGATTTCCGGATACAGGCCGAGCGCCGCCCACACATACCAGGACGAGACCGCGCCCAGGTCGTCGTTGCCGGGCAAGCCGCCCGGATCGTCGGAGAACACGGTGTTGGCGACATCGCGCACCACTTTCTGGGTGCGCCATGGGGCGCCGGTCCAGTTGTACAGCCACGGCGTGGCGAAGCTCGGCTCATTGCCCATGTAGAAATTGGGTTTGTTCATGCCGGCGTTGAGATCCTGGAAGAAGGCGTCCAGCCGCTTGATGGCGGCGTCGTTGCCGCCGACCAGGCCGAACAGTCCGCGCGCATCGTAGGCTGACATCCAGGTGTATTGCTCGGCGTTGCCTTCCACCATGTCGGCATTGGGCTGCGGATTGAGCATCCAGGAACCATTGCGGTAACGCGGCAGCAATTGCTTCTGGGCCGGGTTGAACTGGTTCTTCCAGTTGGCGGAGCGGCTCAGGAACAGTTGGTAATTCATGTTGTCGCCGAGGGCCTTGGCCAGCTGCGAAGTAGCGAAGTCGGCGGTGCCGAATTCGAACGTCAGCGAGCCGGCCCACCAGCCGTTGTCCATGCCGGCGTAACCGTGCACCAGGTAGTCGTTCATCCTGTCGGTGCTGTCCCTGACATGGTCGCCGGTACATTGCACGTCGGCCTTGTTGCCGACCAGGGTCATGTAGTCCAGCGCTTTCCTGGCGTCGAAGCTGGTGGCGCCGAAGGCATAACCGCCCATGATGGTCGGCACCCCCGAATCGCCCGGCATGATGCCGGCGTCGACATTGATCGGCGCCCAGCGCGGGATGGCGCCGCACTGGTCGGCGTCGTTCACCAGCGATTGCATCATGTCGCTGGTTTCCTTGGGAAACAGCATGCTGGTCAAGGGAATCAGGCTGCGGTACACATCCCAGTTGGAATAGTTGACGTACTGGGTGCGGCCGGCCGCGACCTGATGCATTTTCTGGTCGAAGCCGATGTAGTCGCCGGTGACGTCGTTGCTGGTGTTGGGCGACAGTAGCGAGTGGTAAAGCGCGGTGTAGAACTTGCGCTTTTCGGTATCGCTGCCGCCGCTCACCTGGATCGTATTGAGGCGGGTGTTCCAGGCGTCGGCGGCGGCATCGTGCACGGCGTTGAAATCCCAGTTCGGGTTTTCCTGTTCCAGGTTCTTGCGCGCATTGTCGCTGCTGACATACGACAGGCCGATCTTCATCAGCACGGCCGGGCTGGTGCTGGCGTCGAAGCTGACGTTGGCCTTGCCGTTGCTGATGGCGGCGCTGATGTTGCGGTCGAACTTGGCGTAGAAATACAGCGTGTAAGTGCGGGCGCCGCAAAACTTGCCGCCGACGGTGGAGCCGGACAGCGCGTCCTTGCCTTCAGTCTTGATCACGCCGGTGGTGGCGGCGATGGTGTTGGTGCGGGTGGCGTCGAACACCAGGTAAGGCGTCTTGTTGGCGCTGGCTATGGCCGATTTTGCCGGGAAGGTAAAGCGGCCGAAACCGGTCCTGGTAGTAGCGGTCAGTTCAGTGTTGATGCCGTCGTTGAGGGTCACCTGGTAATAGCCGGGACGCGCCGTTTCATTCTTGTGATCGAAGTTTTCCTTGGCGTTGACGCCGACTGCGCTGGTGTCGAAGGTCGGCATGACCGGCAGTTCGCCTTCATTGCCGTCGCAGCCGGAGCCGCTCATTTGCGTCAGCGGAAAGCCGGTGATGGTTTTTTCCTTGTAGATGTAGCCGACCGGATGGTTCTGGCCGCCGTTGCTGGGTGTCATCGGCGTCCATTGCACCATGCCGAACGGCGTCGTGGCGCCGGGGAAGGTGCCGCCTCGGGCGCCGGCCGGCACCGGGTCGGTGGCTGGTTTCGATGAATCGGCGGTGCCGACGAATGGATTCACATACCGGGTCAGGTTTTTTTTGCCGGCGGCGTCGCTGCCTGGCTGCGGCGCTCCCGCAAGGGCAGCGGCTGCTTGCTTGCCGCTGGCGTCTACCGGCGATGAATCGGAGCCGCCGCCGCAGCCAAACAGCAGGCCAGCGGCAAGACCGATGGTAACGTTTTTCTTCAAGTGCAGATTCATTGTTCCTCCAATGGTTTTTTTGAAAGTCCAAGTTTCTGGATAGTGCTGGCATGTTTGAACAAAGGCGCAGGCGCCCGCGCCAGCAGCGGGCGAACGCCGGCGGACCGCCTGGGAGCGGTCCGCGCTGTTCAATATGGATCAGGGAGTCTGCGAGAAATTGCCGCCGGCGCCGGATGGCGGCGTACTGGCCTGGCCCCATGCGGTGGGGGTGTCGGCGGTGCTGAAATCCAGCGTGCCGCCGGACTGCACCTGGTTCAGTGGCAGCCAGGTGCTGTTCCAGTCCTTGCCGTTCACCTTGAGGCTTTTGACAAAAGCGGCATTCTTGTCGCGCTTGATGAGCAGCCGTTTGCCGTCGGCCAGCTGGATGGTGACGCTGCCGAACTGCGGCGTCGCCATGGTCAGCCCGGGTACGCCGGGAATCATCGGATATAGCCCCAGCGAAGCCCACACATACCAGCCCGAGGTGGCACCGACATCGTCGTTGCCGGGCAAGCCTTGCGGTTTGCTGGAGAAGGTGGCGGCCATGATCTGCGGCAGCACGAACTGCGTGCGCGATGGCGTGCCGCTCCAGTTATAGGCCCACGGCGCGGCGAAGCCGGGTTCATTGCCCATGTAGAAGTCGTTCGAGTTTTCGCCGCCGTTCAGCCGGCTTGGATCGAGCGCCAGCCCGGCCGGCGTTTTTTTTGCCGCCGCTGATGTGGTGCTGACGGAAAACAGGGTGTCGAGCCGCGCCACGGCAGCAGCGTTGCCGCCCAAGGCGGCGACGATCTTGCCCAGGTCGTGCGGGATGGCCCACAGGTATTGGGCCGCCGTGCCCTCATGGTAGCCGTCATCCTGCGAAGGCGAAGCCCAGTTGCCGGCAAGGTCCTTGACCGCCATCACCTTGGTATCCGGCTTGAACAGGTTTTTCCAGTTCTCGCCGCGCAGCAGCAGCGTGCCGGCGATCTTCTTGTCGTCGGCGCTGACGGTGGCCGGATCGAGGTTGCTGATGAAGCGGCCGATGGCGAAATCGCGGCTGGCGCCTTCGATGGTGATGGAGCCGGTATGGATGCCGCTGGCGTCGCTGCCTTCAGCGACGTAACCGAGTTTCAGGTAATCCGGCATGTTGCCTTGCGCGCTGCCAGCCACGTTCCGGCCGAAGGCAGGGTTGCCGTTGCAGGCCGGCCATTGCGGCGAGTCGGCAGTGGGGGCGAAGGCCGAGCGTTTCAGGTAGCCCAGGGCGGCGGCGCTGTCGAAGCGGGTTGCGCCGAAAGCCTGCAGGCTGGCCAGCAGCATCGGCGCATGGTCGCCTTCCATCGGCACATCGTCGACATTGGCGTCGGCCCAGTGCGGGAACGCGCCGCATTGCGCCGCGTCGTTCACCAGCGATTGCGCCATGTCGGCAGCCTGATCGCGGAACAGCCAGGCATGCATCGCACCCAGCGAACGGTAGGTGTCCCAGATCGAGAAGGTGGTGTAGTGGTTGCGGCGCACCAGCTTGCCGTCCTTGTCCTTGTAAGTGTCGGTCTGGTGGCGCTGCTTGTCCATGCCGATGTAGCTGCCGTCGACATCGCTGAACAGGGTAGGACCGGACATGACGTGATAAAACGCCGTATAGAATTGCTGGAGGGCGTCGGCGCTGGCGCCGGCGGCATCGACCTGGATCGTATTGAGCCGGGTGTTCCATTCGGCGCCGGCTTTTTTCGCAATGGCGTCGAAATCAAAGCCGGGATTTTCCTTTTTCAGGTTGAGGCGCGCATTGGCCGGACTGACGTACGACAGTCCGATCTTGACCACGGCGCTGCTGGCGGCCGATTGCGACAGGTCGAAATTCAGGATCAGCGTGCCGTTGTTGTTGATGAAGCGCGGCGCCTGGGCGTAAGCCGATCCGGCCTGCAGGTAGAAATAGGCATCGTAGCCGCCGCCGCAGTTGAACTTGTTGCTGGTCTTGCCATAGAAGCCGTTGGGGTCGGCCGGGTCTTGCCAGATCTGGGCGTTGATGCCGCTCATGGAATTGGTCTGGGTGGCGTCGACCACCAGGATCGCCTTGCTCTTGTCGGGGTAGGTGAAGCGCGCCATGCCGCTGCGGGCAGTGGCGGTCAGCTCGGTCACGATGCCGTCGTCGGCCTGCACTTTGTAATAACCGGGCACGGCCTGTTCGTTCTTGTGGTCGAAAGTGCTGCTGCTTTGGCGCATGACCAGGTTGCTGTTGCTGGTGAGCTGGGTGGTCAGCATGGTCGGCATGATCGGCAGGGTGCCGCCGCTGCGGCAGCCGGGGCCGCTGATGCGCGTCATGCTGAAATAATTGATCATCGTGCTGTCGTAGTTGTAGCCCGACCCGCTGGAATAGTATTGATGATCGATATCGGTATCCGGTCCGAACGACACCATGCCGAACGGCAGGGTGGCCGCGGGACTGGTGTTGCCGGGATGGGTGCCGCCCGGCTGCTGCCGGGTGCCTAGGAAAGGCTTGACGTATTGCGTCAGCGCCAGCTCGGGCAGCGGCTTGATCTGGTTGGCGTCGACCGTTACGGGCGTGGTTGCCGCCGGGCCGGCCAGGCCGCTCGCGCCTGTTGCACCGGGCTGGCCGGGAGCGCCTGCCGCACCGGTTGCGCCGGCCACGCCGGCAGTTCCTGCCGCGCCGCCGCTGCCCGGCAAGCCGCTTGAGCCGTCGCTGCAGCCGAACAGCATTGCGGCGGCCATGCCAATTGCAAGATTCCTGCATGATTGCTTGTTCATTGTTCCTCCTTATAATCGCCGCCCGGTTCGGACCGGGCAATCGGATACACCTGCCTGCTACAAAATGCGGTTGCCGGTAAAGCCGGCATTGCCAGAATCCGGGCGTGAGCCGGCCCGGCGCGGCGCCTGGATAGCGCCGCGTATCAAGAGATGTTCAAGAGAAAAATGCTGTCGACAGGATCGACGGATTCAAGGTCGGCGGTAGTTCGGTTTCCTCCGGGGACGCGGCGTTTGCGCCGCGTGTGCTGCTACAGATTCATGGTTCGGACAAGGCGCCCAGCACTTCATAACAAGCGCCCATGGTGTGATAGTCGGTCTTGCCGGCTGGGCTTTTTTCGTCGCCATACTTGCGGTTGTCGCGCGTCAGGATGCGGTACCAGGCGCCATACTGGTGATCGACGAAGTGTTGCCAGCTGTACTGCCAGATATGTTCGTACCAGTCCCAGAAACGGTTCTTGCCGGTGCGTTTGGCGAGCAGGGCGGCAGCGGCGAAGCTTTCTGCCTGGACCCAGAAATACTTGTCCTGGTCGCAGATCACGCCGTCCGGCGCGAAGCCGTAGTAGATGCCGCCGCAATCGATGTCCCAGGCGGCGTCGAGGCCGGCGTCGAACAGTTCGATGGCGCGCGGCAGCAACCAGTCTTGCGGCCGGTGCCGTTCCAGGATCAGCAGCAGCTTGGCCCATTCGGTGTGATGGCCGGGCTGGAAGCCCCACGGGCGGAAAATGTTGCTGCTGTCTTCCTTGTTGTAGTTCCAGTCCGGGGTCCAGTCCTGGTGGTAATGTTCCCAGATCAGGTCGTTGCTGAGCGCGGCCTGGCGCAGGGTGATATTGCGCGCCACGGTTTCCGCGCGATCCAGGAATTTCGCATCGCCGCTGGCTTCATAGGCTGCCAGCAGCGCCTCGGTCATGTGCATGTTGGCGTTCTGGCCGCGATAGCTTTGCAGCTGCCAGTCGGCGCTGGCCTCGTCGGCATACAGGCCGGCGCCGGCTTCCCAAAAATGCTGTTCGAGCAAATCGTAGGTCTGGTGCAGGTCTTCCTTTGCGCTTGCGACGCCGGCCATCAAGGCATGTGCGTAAGCCAGCATGACGAACGCCAGGCCGTAGCAGTGGCGGGTCGGATCCAGCACCTGCTTGCGGCCGTCTTTCCATGAAAGTGTCCAGTCGTAGCCCTTGTGCAGCGGATCCCAGTGCACTTCGCGCAGGAACGCCAGCCCGTGCTTCAGCGCATCCAGGTAAGCGGCATCGCCGAACCGGCGATAGGCCATGGCGTAGTTGAAGATGAAGCGGGTGCTGCTGACCAGGTGCCGGGTTTCGCTGTCGTAGATGCTGCCGTCGTCCTTGAAGAAATGATAGAAGCCGCCAGAGGGATCGAGCGCCGCCGGATGATAGAAACGCATGGTGTCGCGGATGTGCTGCAACAGGAAAGCGGGATTGCGGAATTCGGCTTTAGGCATTGCGGTCGGTTCAAGCATGTTCATGGCGGTAGCGGATCAGTTGCCCAGCGTGCTGGCGCGCTGGATCAGCTCCACCGGCAGCATCACTTCAGGTTGTACGAGCGTGTCTTCCAGCAGCAGCTTGATGCCCAGTTTGCCCAGGGCTTCCTTGTCCACCGCCAGCGTGGTCAGCGGCGGGGTGGCGCTGGTGGCGGCGTCGATATTATCAAAGCCGACAATCGCGATATCTTCGGGAATCCGCAGGCCGCGCGCCTGGCATACGCTCATGACGGCCAGCGCGGTGGCGTCGTTGTAGCAGAACACGGCGTCAGGCGGAGAATCGGATTGCAGCAGGCTTTGCATTGCGGCGGCGGCATGCAGGTGGAGTTCCGGGCCGGGCAGCAAGGTGACTTCCAGGCGCGGATCGAACAGGCGGCCGGCCTCGAACAGCGCCTGGCGGTACCCCAGCGCGCGCTGCGCAATACTGTAGTGCGACAGCGGGCCGCTGATGAAGGCTAGCCGTTTGCGGCCAAGCGCGATCAAGTGGCGGGTAGCGGCCAGGGCGCCGCCCAGGTTGTCTGAATTGATGGAGCGGAAACCGGGCGCCCACAAATCGATCAGCACCACCGGCTTGCCAGTCTGGGTAAGCAGTTCCAGCACCTCCGGCTCCATGAAGCCGGCCACCGCCAGCGCATCGGGTTCGTGCAGGCGGATCTGTTCCATCACGTTGTCGGCCGGGCCGATCGATAATACGGTGGGCACGATGCTGCGTTCGCGGCAGGCGGTTTCCACGCCGTGCAGCACATGCGAAAAAAAAGGGCTGGCGACAAAATTGTTGTGCTGGCGATGCAGCAGGAAAGTCAGGCGCCGGATTTTCCCCTGGCGCAGGTTGGATTCGTTATAGCCCAGCTGGCTGGCGATCTTTTGTACATGGATGCGCGTCTGTTCGGTCAGGCCGGGCTGTTTTTTCAAGGCGCGCGATACGGTGCCTATGGATACGTTCGCTGCGGATGCGATATCCCGAATCGTTGGTCTCATGATCTCTTCCTGCAAGCCGTGGCATGCATTGTCCTGGGTAGACGCCGCGGTCTGCGGCGGCGGTTGTTGCCGCCCAGGATTGTTTTAGTTGAGTGGTAATGTATAGTAAAAAACTTAAATTTACAATTATTACGAAAAATAAATTCACATAACACATTGTTATATAAGGATTTATTGATTGTAAAATGGATTTATTTGTTTATTAAACATACTAAAAATTTGTTTCTTAAACAGCCCGTCATGCGGATTTGTGGAGAAACAGTATCGAAAGCCGGGCAGAAGGATATTTTTTCCGTGCGCAGGATTTGCCAGGCCTCATTCGCCGGCGCCGGAAATAAAAATGGCGGACCACCGTTTCCGGCCGTCCGCCATGCTCCGGCAACCGGCTTTTATTGCGGCGTCAAATGCTTGGACAGGAATCCTTCCATCGCCGTATAAAAATCGAAGCGGTTTTCTTCATTGTGGAAGCCGTGGCCCTCGTTGTCCTTCACCATGTATTCGACCGGCACGCCGCGCTTGCGCAGGTTTTCGACGATCTGGTCCGACTCGGCCTTGTTGACGCGCGGATCGTTGGCGCCCTGCGCCACGAACAGCGGCGTCTTGATGCGGTCGGTATGCAGGGCCGGCGAGACCGCCGTCAGCAGCTCCTTGTCCTTGACCGGATCGCCGACCATCTCGTACATCTGGTCGAGGAAGGGTTTCCAGTACGGCGGGATGGTCTTCATGAAGGTGAACATGTTGGAGACGCCGACATAGTCGACTGCCGCCGCGTACAGGTCAGGCGTGAAGGCGACCCCGGCCAGCGTCGCATAACCGCCGTAGGAGCCGCCGTAGATCGCCACCCGCTTCGGATCGGCGATGCCTTGCTTGACCAGCCATTGCACGCTGTCGGTGATGTCGTCCTGCATGGTCTTGCCCCATTGCTTGAACGAGGCTTCCCAGAACTGGCGGCCATAGCCGGTCGAGCCGCGGTAGTTCATCTGCAGCACGGCGTAGCCGCGGTTGGCCAGCAGCTGCACTTCCGGGTTGTAGCCCCAGACATCGCGCACCCACGGGCCGCCGTGCGGATTGACGATCACCGGCAGGTTCTTCGGGTCTTTGCCCAGCGGCAGGGTAAGGTAGCCGTTGATCAGCAGGCCGTCGCGCGCCTTGTATTGCACCGGCTTCATTTCCGCCATGTCCTGTTCGGCGATGGCGGGATTGATCTCGGCCAGCTTGGTCAGCGCGCCGCTCTTGCTGTCGAACAGGTAGCGGCTGCCTTGGGTGCGGTCATTGTAGGCAGCCACGATCCAGGTCGACTCGTCCTTGGTGTGGGACTGCGTGATGACTTCGTAGCCCGGCAGTTTTTCCTGCAGGGTTTTATGCAGGGCTTCGCTTTGCGCATCGAGGAATTTGTACTGGGTTTTCCAGGTGGTGTAGCTGATCTCGGTGAGCACCTTGCGTTTCCTGGAGTAAGCCAGGCCTTCGACGTCGACCTCGGGATTTTCATACAGCAGCTCTTCTTCCTTGGCAGTTTCGGGATCGAGGATCACGATCGCTTTTTTATCGCGGCCTAGGTTGGACGATACATACAGTTTCTTGTTGTCGAAGGTGAAGAACAGCGGGTCGACCGAATCCTTGAACGAGGTCGTCAGCACGGTCTTGAACGGCGCGCTTTCGGTGGCGCGATACAGCAGGCTGGTGTTGACGCCGTCGGACGTGGTGGCGGCCCTTACCTTGCCGTCGTGGTCGGTGATCCAGCCCTGGATGTTGCCGGGATTTTTGGCCACCAGTTTTTCGGCGCCGCTCTTGACGTTGACGCGGTAGACATCGAACACTTCGGGATCGCGCTTGTTATGGCTGACCAGGATTTCATCCTTGTTGTCTTCCAGGTCGTCGACGATCTGGGCCCTGACCTTGGGGTAGGGCGTCAGGTCTTTCAGGCCCTTGCCGTCGCGGCCCACCGACACCACGTGGAAATTCTCATCGCCGCCGAAGTCCTTGGCGAACAGGATGTGGTCGTCGCCTTTCCAGAAGTAGCCGCTGATGTCGCGTGCATCCTCGGAGGTGATGCGCAGCGGCGCGGCGTCTGAACCGACGGTCCTGACAAAGATGTTCATGCGGCCCTTCCAGGGTTGCATGAAGCTGATGTATCTGCCGTTGGGGGAAATCTGGAAACCGCTTTGCTCCGGGTTGCGGAAGAAGTCGCGCACCGAATATTGCTTGAGCGGGCTAGCCGCCAAGGCATCGCCGCCCAGCATCGACAAGCTGAAACATGTTGCGGTGACCACATGATAGATAGTGCGCATCAAAAACCTCCAAAAATACTTCAAGTTGTCGTCGCGTCGCGCCGGGATCGTCCGGCTGACAACTTATTATATGGATAAAATGGAAATGAATCTCAATCAGGCTTTACTTGAGACATATCGACATGCGAAATCGTTCGTTAGCGCTTGCCGGGGCTTGTGTGAATATCGTGTTTTATCGCCAGCATCTTGGCCAACATATTCGTCCCGGAGAAAAAATGCATCGCCTCATCCTCAAGACCTTGCCGGTTTTACTGCTGGCAGCCAGCATCGCCACCGCCCATGCGCAGGACAAAACCAGGATCAAGGTCGGCGTCTCGGTCGGCAATGCCGAGCAGACTTTTGAAGTGGTGAAGAAAGTGGCGGCGCAAGAGGGCCTGGATATCCAGGTGATTACCTTCAGCGATTACCTGCAGCCGAATGAGGCGCTGGCCGCCGGCGACCTGGACGCCAATGCATTCCAGCACAAGCCTTTCCTCGACAGCCAGATCAAGGCCAGGGGCTACAAGATCGTGCCGGTGGCCTTGACCATCACGGCGCCGCTGGGCATCTATTCAAAGAAATACAAGCATGTCGACCAGCTGCCGCAGGGCGCCAGCATAGGCATCCAGAACGATCCGTCGAACGGCAACCGGGCCTTGCTGCTGCTGAAAAAGGCGGGTTTGATCAAGCTGAAAGCGGGCGTCGGCGAAAACGGCGTCAACGCGACGCCGCTGGACGTGGTCTCGAATCCCAAGAAATTGAAGCTGGTGGAGCTGGACGCCGCGCAATTGCCGCGTTCGCTGGACGACCTGGCGGCGGCTTCGGTCAACAACGATTACGCGGTGAAGGCGGGTTTGTCATTGCAGCGCGATGCGATTGCGGTGGAGGATGCCAAAGGGCCATACGCCAACCTGATCGCCACGCGGGCGGAGGATAAAGATAAGCCGTGGGTGAAGAAACTGGTCAAAGCCTACCAGTCGGCCCAGGTGCGCAGTTTTATCGAAACGGAATTCAAGGGTTCCCTGATTCCGGCATTTTGACCTTGCCGCCTGGCGCCGGGTTTCAGTTATCGAACAGGCGGCCTAGCTCGACACCAGGCTGCGGCGCGCGCATGAACGCCTCTCCCACCAGGAAAGCGTTGACGCCGGCGTCGCGCATGCGTTTGACGTCGTCGCGGGTGTGGATGCCGGATTCGGTGACCACCAGCTTGTCTGCCGGTATCTGCGGCAGCAGGTCCAGGGTGTTTTGCAGCGAGGTATCGAAGGTGCGCAGGTTGCGGTTGTTGATGCCGAGCAGGTCGGTTTTCAGTTTCAACGCCGCCTGCAGTTCTTCCGCATTGTGCACTTCCACCAGCACGCTCATGCCCAGCTCATGGGCGACAGCTTCCATTTCCGCCATCAAGCCGTGGTCCAGCGCCGCCACGATCAGCAGGATCGCATCGGCGCCCCAGGAACGCGCCTGGTATACCTGATACGCATCAATCATGAAATCCTTGCGCAGGGCTGGCAGCTTGCATGCGGCGCGCGCCTGTTTCAGGTAATCGGGCGAACCCTGGAAAAACTGGATATCGGTGAGCACCGACAGGCAGGCTGCGCCATGGGTCGCGTAGTCGACGGCGATGTCGGCCGGATGGAAGTCTGCCCGGATCACGCCTTTGGACGGCGAAGCTTTCTTGACTTCGGCAATCACGCCGGCATGGCCAGCGGCGATTTTTGCGCGCAGGGCGGCTTCGTAGCCACGCAAGGCGGCGCGCGCTTCTGCGTCCGACTCTACCTCGCGGCGCAGGCTGGCGAAGTCTTGCTGTTTTTTTGCCGCGGCGATTTCATCGGCTTTGACCGCCAGGATTTTATTCAAGATGTCAGACATGGTGCGTTTCCTTTACTGCGCTTGCCCTCAACCGGCGGCAGCGATGGTTTGCGTGGCTTGCACGAATTGATCGAGTTTAGCTTTGGCGGCGCCGGAAGCGATGACGGCGCGCGCTGTCTGCAGCCCGTCCGCAATCGAACTGGCGACGCCGGCGGCATACAACGCAGTGCCGGCATTGATGGCGACGATGTCGCGCGCCGGGCCTGGCTGGTCTTCCAGCGCTTCCAGTACTTTCTGCTTCGATTCCGTCGAGTTCGACACTTTCAGGTTGCGGCTGGCGATCATCTGCATGCCGAAATCTTCCGGATGGATTTCGTATTCGCGGATTTCGCCGTTCACCAGTTCGCCCACCATGGTGCCGGCGCCCAGCGAGACTTCATCCATGTTGTCGCGGCCCCACACAACGATGGCATGCTGCGCGCCCAATCGCTGCAGCACGCGCACCTGGATCCCGACCAGGTCGGCATGGAACACGCCCATCAGGATATTCGGCGCGCCGGCCGGGTTGGTCAGGGGGCCAAGGATATTAAAGATGGTGCGCACGCCGAGTTCCTTGCGTACCGGCGCTGCATGCTTCATCGCTGCGTGGTGGTTCGGCGCGAACATGAAACCGATGCCGGTCTGTTCTATCGACTCGGCTACCTGCGCAGGCGTCAGGTTGATAATGGCGCCAAGCGATTCCAGCACATCGGCGCTGCCGGACGATGACGATACGCTGCGGCCGCCATGCTTGGCGACCCGCGCGCCGGCGGCGGCGGCGACAAACATGGAGGCGGTCGAGATATTGAAGGTTTGCGCACCGTCGCCGCCGGTGCCGACGATATCCACCAGGTTAGCGGTGTCGCGGCAGGGAACGGGCGTGGCGAACTCGCGCATGACCTGCGCCGCTGCGGCGATTTCGCCTATGGTTTCTTTTTTGACGCGCAGGCCCATGGTCAGCGCCGCAATCATGAGCGGCGACATTTCACCCTTCATGATGCGGCGGAACAGCGACAGCATTTCATCGTGAAAGATTTCGCGATGCTCGATGCAGCGCAACAGGGCTTCTTGTTCGGTGATTGGCATGATTTCCTTGCTAGCGATTAGGAGGACGGCGCCTTGTTTGCTATTGATGCGCCGGCGCTAAGCGTTCAAACAGCTCTGTGAACAAAATTACGCAGCAAGGCGTGGCCATGCTCCGACAAGATCGATTCCGGATGGAATTGCACGCCTTCGATATCGTAGTCTTTGTGCCGCACTCCCATGATTTCTCCGTCGTCGGTCCATGCCGTGATTTCCAGGCAGTCCGGTATCGAGTTGCGTTCGATGGCCAGCGAATGATAGCGAATCACCGTAAACGGGTTGGGCAGATCCTTGAATACGCCGACCCCGGTGTGGTTGATTGGCGAGGTCTTGCCATGCATGACTTGCTGCGCGCGGATTACTTTGCCGCCGAACGCTTCGCCGATCGCTTGATGGCCAAGGCAAACACCGAGTATCGGCAGCTTGCCGGCGAACTGCTGCAGCAAGTCGACGCAGATCCCGGCTTCCTTCGGACTGCAGGGGCCTGGCGACAGGCAGATACGATCAGGTTTCAGCGCATTGATTTCTTCGAGCGTGATTTCGTCATTGCGGAAGGTACGGACATCTTCACCAAGTTCACCGAAGTATTGCACCAGGTTATAAGTGAAGGAGTCGTAGTTGTCGATCATTAGCAGCATAGTAGTTCCAACCCATTGATTTTATTTGGGAATTCTGCCCGCGATATGGTTGCTTGCCAAGTTGTCCTGTTGCTGCAACACAATCACAAAAATCTTGCGGGCGACACAAACTCAGCCCTGAATGACAGGGCGCGGTGTGGTTTCGGCTTTCCACCAACCTTAGTCTAGGGACGCCATCGCAGCTGCGGAATCGCAAGCGGGATAAAGTTGGCAGTGAGGCGGGGTATATTCATCTATGGAGATAAGTAAGCTCAGTGCAAGCACATGTCGTTGATGCAAAGTATAGCGTCGTGGCGGCAAAGCGTGGCAATAATCATGATCATAAACGGAAATATCCGAACCGGTTCGATTTTATCCAAATAGCGCGCCTGGACACAGCGGGCCGCCGTGGTTGTCGATTGCCAATATTGGCAAGGGGCAAACCAAATGCCGGTGCTGCGTTGACAAACGCCTGCTTGATTCCTAATATTTATTCTCAAGCGAGCTCGCAGCAGGCCGTTTGTGTGCATCGGATTTGCGCAACCACATTGCTGCAATGAAGGAGTTCACCATGACACGCAAATACATCGACTGCCGCGAATACAAGAGCGACACCAACTGTTCAGTGGCGATCGCTGCAGATAACGACGACGAATTGCTGGCAGCGGCAGTCCAGCACGCAGTAAGCGTTCACGGCCACACCGACACGCCGGAATTGCATACCCAGCTCAAGCAGCTATTCAAGGAAGGCACGCCGCCGCTGAAAATCTGACGACAGCAGCCATTCTCCAGGGGATGGGGTATCAGTCCGGCCATGGCCGGATCAGATTTCTCCATCCAGACCGTCTTGCACCTGCTCCGCTGCACGCAGGACTGCGCGCGCCTTGTTTTCAGTTTCTTGCCATTCCATTTCAGGCACCGAATCGGCGACGATGCCGGCAGCAGCTTGCACGTACAGCATGCCATCCTTGATGACGCCGGTGCGGATTGCGATGGCGACATCCATTTCGCCGCCGAATGACAGGTAGCCGCAGGCGCCGCCGTAGATGCCGCGCTTGGTCAGTTCCAGTTCGTCGATGATTTCCATCGCCCGTACTTTCGGCGCGCCGGACAGGGTGCCGGCCGGGAAGGTGGCTTTCAGCACATCCAGGTTGGACAGGCCGGACTTGAGTTCGCCTTCGACATTGGAAACGATGTGCTGCACATGCGAATATTTTTCGATCACCATCTGGTCGGTGACCTTGACGCTGCCGGTTTCGGCGATACGGCCGATGTCGTTGCGCGCCAGGTCGATCAGCATCACGTGTTCGGCGATTTCTTTCGGGTCTGCCAGCAATTCGGTGGCCAGCTGCGCATCCTGCTCCGGGGTGGCGCCGCGCGGACGAGTGCCTGCCAGGGGGCGGATGGTGACTTTGCGCTTGGCTTCGCCGTCGGCTTTCGGCGCCGAGGTCTGTTCGTTCCGCACCAGGATTTCCGGCGAAGCGCCGACGATCTGCATGTCGCCGAAATTGTAGAAATACATGTACGGCGACGGATTCAGCGAGCGCAGGGCGCGATACAGCATCAGCGGCGAATCGACGTACGGTTTCTTGATGCGCTGGCCGATCTGGACCTGCATCAGGTCGCCGGCCATGACGTATTCCTGGGCTTTTGCCACCGCCTTCAGGTAATCTTCTTTCTTGAATTCACGGATGGTTTCAGTGCGTACCGACGCCGATGTGACCGGCGCATCGGCCGGGCGGCGCAGCATGTTGCGCAAGTCTTTCAGGCGCTGGCGGCCTTTGGAGAATGCTTCCGGCTGGGTCGGGTCGGCATACACGATCAGGTACAGCTTGCCGGACAGGTTGTCGATCACCGCCAGCTCTTCCGTCAGCAGCAGCTGGATGTCGGGCAGGCCGAGATCGTCCTTGGGCGTCGAATTGGCCAGGCGCTTTTCGATATGGCGCACCGTGTCGTAGCCGAAGTAGCCGGCCAGGCCGCCGCAAAAGCGCGGCAGGCCAGGGCGCAGCGCCACTTTATAGCGCGACTGGAATTCAGCGATGAAATCGAGCGGATTGCCTTCGCGGCTTTCGATGACCTTGTCGTTCTTGAGTACTTCGATGCGTGTGCCGTAGCTGCGCAACAGCGTGCTGGCCGGCAAGCCGATGAAGGAGTAGCGGCCGAAACGTTCGCCGCCGACTACCGATTCCAGCAGGAAGGTGTTCTTGCCGGTCTGCTGGGTTTGCGCCAGCTTCAGGTACAGCGTCAGCGGCGTTTCCAGATCGGCAAAAGCTTCTGCGATCAATGGGATGCGGTTGTAGCCTTGCGTGGCCAGCGATTTGAATTCGAGTTCGGTCATTGTTTCTCTCCAGGCCGCTATTGTAAAACAGCGGTGGTGCACTACAAAAAACGTTGCCTGCGTTTAAATGCTGCGGGGGCAGCAGGCAGCGGCGATCTACGGACTTAGTTAGCCCAGGATTGCCAGCGTCGCCATAGCCAGGCCTCAGGGGCGGCCAGGTAGACGGAGTGTTTTTTGTCGAGAAACATGAGTGGTTTGATAAAGCAGTCAGTGACTTATATGTTGTGCTGCAACGAGCAGTGAAGCGACTATACCATCGGAATCGACATTTTGTATAGACTCGCCGTGATTGTATCCGTAGGGCACATTAAACACAGGACAGCCGGCGGCGCGGGCCGCCTGGGCGTCATTGCTGGAGTCGCCGATGGCGACTACCTGCGCCGGTTGCAGCTGGAAATCGGCGCACACCGCCAGCAGCGGCATCGGGTCGGGTTTTTTCAGCGGGAAGGAATCGCCGCCGTAGACCACCTCGAAATAACCGCGCAAGCCGGTTTTCTCCAGCAAGGCTTCGGCGAACGCCAGCGGCTTGTTGGTGACACAGGCCAGCCGCAGGCCTTTGTCGCGCATGGCTTGCAAGCCGTCCACCACGCCTGGGTAAAGCGTGGCGTAACTGCCGTTGACTACCGCGTAGTGGCTTTGGTAGGAGTCCAGCGCCGCGCTGAAACGTTGCTCTACTTCGGGCGCCGGATAATCGACGCCGAGTACGCGCCGGATCAGGTTTTCGCTGCCCTTGCCGACAAAATCGACGATCGTCTGCTGCGTCAGCGGCGCCAGGTCCAGCTCGGCGCGCATGCGGTTGACGGCGACCTGGAAATCCGGCGCCGTGTCCAGCATGGTGCCGTCGAGGTCGATGATGGCGGCGGCGATGCCCTTCAGTGCAACGATTGCTGGCGCTGCCGCGTTCATGCGCTTGCCAGCTGGGTGCGCATGTTGTCGATCACGGCCTTGTAGTCAGGCTTGCCGAAGATGGCCGAGCCGGCGACAAAGGTGTCGGCGCCGGCCTTGGCGGCAGCGGCGATATTGTCGACCTTGATGCCACCGTCCACCTCCAGCATGATCTCGCGGCCCGAAGCGTCGATCCGCTGGCGCGCTTCGGCGATTTTCTTGAGCGCTTCCGGGATGAACGACTGGCCGCCGAAACCCGGGTTGACCGACATGATCAGGATGATGTCGATCTTGTCCATGACGTAATCGAGGTAATGCAGCGGCGTGGCCGGATTGAACACCAGGCCGGCCTTGCAGCCGTTGTCGCGTATCAGCTGCAGCGAACGGTCGACGTGGTCCGATGCTTCCGGGTGGAAAGTAATGATGTTGGCGCCGGCCTTGGCGAAGTCGGGAATGATGCGGTCTACCGGCCTGACCATCAGGTGGACATCGATCGGCACCTGCACATGCGGCCTGATTGCTTCCAGCACCAGCGGGCCGATGGTCAGGTTGGGAACGTAATGGTTGTCCATCACGTCGAAATGGATCATGTCGGCGCCGTCGCGCACGACATTGCGTACTTCTTCGCCCAGGCGGGCAAAATCGGCGGAAAGGATACTGGGGGCGATACGATAGGTTGGCATGGCGGGCAATCCAGGGAAGGGCGCTAAAAAGAGCGCTATTTTACCCTTTCGCCTTGCTCCTGGCTTCCTTGCAGCTTGCGTCGCGGGGGAAATTCGTGTGCAATGACCTGCTAGTTATATATGGTGTCTGCAGTATTAATCGAGGAAATCAGCATGGCCGCCTATGAATTTACCGTTTCCGTCAAAACCCAGTACCTGGAAGAGCAGTCCCAGCCTGACAGTTCGCACTATGTATTCGCCTATGCGATCACGATCAAGAACACCGGGCAAGTCGCTGCCCAGCTGATTTCGCGCCACTGGGTGATCACCGACGCCAACAACCATGTCGAAGAAGTGCGCGGCCTGGGCGTGGTCGGCCACCAGCCTTTGCTGCAGCCGGGCGAGCAGTTCGAGTACACCAGCGGCACCTCGATGGCGACGCCGCAAGGATCGATGACGGGAGAGTATTTCTGCGTGGCTGAAGACGGCGAACAGTTCGAGGCGCGGATTCCGGAGTTCATCCTGTCCTTGCCGCGCACCCTGCATTGACGCATGGCGTATTGAACTATTGGTCCTTGCCGTCGTCTTTTGGTGGTAGCGGTTTGGCGGGCGGCTTCTGGTCCGGCTTGCGGCCGGAAAACATGGTCCACCAGACAATGAATGCAAATAACAAGAAAGCGAAACACGCTTCGAGAGCCACTAACCACATAAAGAATCCTAAATGCCATTTAAACGTATCAGTCTACCCGCTTCTGCTGCCTTAATCATCGCACTTAGCCTAGCTGCCTGTACTACCACCCCAGTCACCGCACCCGCGCCGGAAACGCCGCGCCAGCCGGGCACGCCGACCGCGCCTTCCGCCGCGCCCGGCGCCAATTTACGCGCTGTAACCTTTGCCGCCCTGCCGGGCTGGGGCAGCGACGACCTGCGCCAGGCATTGCCTGCTTTCCTGACCTCATGTTCGACCCAGGCGCGTAAAAGCGACTGGAAAGAACCTTGTGCAGTGGCGGCCGGCCTGGATGGCGGCAATGAAAATGCGATACGGACGTTTTTCGAGTCCTTTTTCACGCCTTATCAGGTTATCAACTCCGACGGCAGCGACAATGGGCTGGTCACCGGGTATTACGAACCTTTGCTGAAAGGATCACGCAAGCGCGGCGGCCCTTACCAGACGCCGATTTACCGGGCGCCGGAGGATTTGCTGACGGTCGAGCTGGCGAGCATTTATCCCGAACTGAAGGGCCTGCGCTTGCGCGGCCGCCTGGTCGGCAATAAGGTGCTGCCTTATCCGAACCGGGCCGAACTGGACAAGTCCGGGGCCCTGGCCGGCAAGGAAATCCTGTGGGTGGACGATCCTGTCGATGCGTTTTTCCTGCAGGTGCAGGGTTCCGGCCGGGTCCAGCTGAATGACGGCAGCAGTGTCGTGCGGGTTGCTTATGCCGATCAGAACGGCTATCCCTACAAATCGATCGGCCGCTACCTGGTGGACAAAGGCGAGCTGACCCTGGCGCAGGCGTCGGCGCAGGGGATCAAAGCCTGGCTGGCGGCCAACCCGGGCCGGCAGCAGGAACTGCTGAATGCCAATCCTAGCTATGTGTTCTTCAAAGAAGAAAAAGTGGTCGATCCGAGCAAGGGGCCGAAAGGCGCGCAAGGCGTGCCGCTGACGCCGTTGCGCTCGATCGCGGTGGATCCGCAGTTCGTGCCGCTGGGTACGCCGGTATTCCTGGCGACGACGCAGCCGAATAACAATGTGCCGCTGCAGCAGCTGGTAATGGCGCAGGATACCGGCGGCGCCATCAAAGGCGCGGTGAGGGCCGACTTCTTCTGGGGCTTCGGCAACGAGGCCGGCGACAAGGCCGGCAAGATGAAGCAGCGCGGCATGATGTGGCTGTTGCTGCCAAAGCTGGCGGCCGCGCGCTAAGGAAACCGGGTTCGGCGCCGGCTGGCGCCGAGGGCGATTTAGCGCAGGACCAGTACTGGAATCGTGGAATGGGCCAGCACCCGCTGGGTTTTGCTGCCCAGGAACAGCCGGCTCAGGCCGCTGCGCCCGTGCGACGCCATGAAAATCGCATCGCAATGGTATTTCTCGGCGGCGTTGATGATTTCCTCGTCGGGATTGAAGGCTTGGGCCGTCAGCATTTCGCAGGGAACGCCGGCATTCTTGGCGGCGTCGGCGACTTTTTGTACATTGAGCTTGGCTAGCGCCAGCATGTTTTCTTCATAGGTGCCAGGGTCGGTGGCCATGGTGCTTTCAGCCATCGGCGAGAACGGATAAGGTTCTGCAACCGAGAGGGCAATGATCTTGCCGCTGCTGAATTTGGCAAATTCAATCGCTGTATTGATGGCCTTGTCCGACAAATGAGAGCCGTCGGTAGGTACAAGAATGGTTTTGAACATGGCTTGCCTCCTTCTGGTTGAAAAAGGGGTGTCGGTCAAAATCGAGCGATCTTGTCGGTAATCGTGTCGGTAATATATAGGCCTGGTGCCGAGATGCTTGGTACTTGGCCATGATTCAGCCTTGCTTAAATGTATAGACAGTTTGCGAGCAGGAAGATTCCTTGGCTGTTTGTAAAGTATCCTGGCTATAACCATCCTATCTCTTATATAGCGGCGCTACAATTAAGTTTATTCGACTCAAGTAAATAAATGGGATCTGCAATGACATACGAAAACATTCTGGTTGAAACACAGGGAAAAGTCGGCATCATCCACCTGAATCGTCCCAAGGCTCTGAATGCCCTGAACGATCAGCTGATGAGCGAGCTGGGCGAAGCTTTGCTGAAATTCGACGCTGATCCCGAGATCGGCTGCATCGTCCTGACCGGCAGCGAGAAAGCATTTGCCGCCGGCGCCGACATTGGCGGCATGGCCGGGCTGAGTTACATGGATGTGTTCAAGGGCGACTACATCACCCGCAACTGGGAGACGATCCGCAGCGTGCGCAAGCCGGTGATTGCCGCCGTGGCGGGTTTCGCCCTGGGCGGCGGCTGCGAACTGGCCATGATGTGCGACTTCATCATTGCCGCCGACAATGCCAAGTTCGGCCAGCCGGAAATCAAGCTGGGCATCATCCCCGGCGCCGGCGGCACCCAGCGCTTGCCGCGTGCCGTATCGAAATCGAAGGCAATGGATATGTGCCTGACCGCACGCATGATGGACGCCACCGAGGCTGAGCGTGTGGGCCTGGTGTCGCGCGTGGTTCCGCTGGACAGGCTGTTGCAGGAAGCGCTGGAAGCGGCGATCGTGATTTCCTCCATGTCGTTGCCGGCAGTCATGATGATCAAGGAATCGGTCAATCGCGCCTACGAAACCACCCTGGCGGAAGGCATCCAGTATGAGCGCCGCCTGTTCCACAGCACCTTCGCCACAGAGGATCAAAAAGAAGGCATGCAGGCGTTCCTTGGAAAGCGTTTACCTGTTTTTAAAAATCTTTAACAAATCGCTTGCCATAGGGGGAAATGGTTTGCTATAGTTCGCCTCCCGTTGAGAACGACGCGAAATGAACGAAGCAGCTGAGGTAGGAAAGAGGCTGATTTGTGA